>JAHFPU010000083.1 GCA_023266635.1 Sphingobium sp. | reverse complement strand
GCCATGCTGAAGGAAATCCTCCTCCATGACTTCGCGTCCGGCGCAGGCTTCGGGTGCGCGCAACACCGAGAAGATCGTACCTACCGACAGGTCAACGTCGATATTGCTGGACCCGTCGATCGGATCGAACAGCAGCAGATATTCGCCCTTGGGATAGCGATTGGGGATGCGATGGAGCGTCTCCATTTCCTCGGACGCCATGGCGGCCAGATGACCGCCCCACTCGTTCGCATCCAGCAACATTTCGTTGGCGATCACGTCGAGCTTCTTCTGAACCTCGCCCTGCACATTCTCGCTGTCCAGACTGCCCAGCACTTCGCCGAGCGCGCCCTTGCTCACCGCATGGCTGATCGTCTTGCAGGCGCGCGCAACGGTTTCGATCAACAGGCGCAATTCCGGGGCAAGCGCGCCCGCCTCGCGCTGCTGTTCGATCAGGAAACGGGTGAGGGTCGTACGCGTCATGATGTTGCCTTCTGAAAAAACGGAACGGGCATAAGGAGCCAATGAAGGAGGACGCCATCATTCGCAAGACGGGATAACCCCGCTTTTCTTCGCCCATATAACAGCAAACTGCTTCATTATGAGCCGCTGCCCACGGTTCCCACTGACCAGAAAGCTATTGCTTAGAGCAGTAGATGGCCGCGCCAATTCACAGGCAACTCCCCGCTACCAAAAAAATAGGATGGCGAGGATGGATGTGAACAGCCGGGTGGAGGCGGGCGACAGCCTGCGGACAATTCAGATCATTTGCATCATCGCACTGGGCGTCGCAGCCGGATGCATACCGACGCTCCAACCCATATTGCTCGGTGGCCTGCAGGCTGCGGGACGCATAAGCGCAGCCCAGATCGGCCAATCCGCAATGGCCGAAGCTATGGGAATGGGACTTGCGACGACATTCGCAGCGATCCTGCTGAAACCCGCGGGCATGAAGCGCATCGCGACCCTGGCGCTCATCATTTCCTGTCTCGCCAATCTCGGCACCGCATTCGTCGATCATGCGTTGGTCATCGTCCTTAGGGGGCTGAGCGGCGCATGTTCGGGAATGCTGCTCTGGATATTGGTGGGGATGTTTGCCCGGGCGCAGGCGCCCGGCCGGCTGTTCGCCATCTACGTGACCGTGCAGGCGCTGGTGGCGCTGCTGCTGACGGCGCTCATCTCGCGGCTGGTCTTGCCCGCAATGGGCCCCGGCGCGGGCTATCTGACGCTCGCCCTTCTGAACATCGCGCTGCTTCCCGCAGCATTCCTCGTCCCCGCCGCCTACCGCATGATCGATGCGGCAACGCGCGGCATGCCGCCCCTGCACGGCATCATCGCGCTCCTTTCCGTCGCGACCTTCCTGAGCGGGATCATGGCCTTCTGGGTCTATGTGCTGCCGATCGGCCGGGCGCGCGGATTTTCAACGGATGCGCTGAACGACGGGCTGCTGCTGGCAGTCCTGTTCCAGATCGCGGGCGGGCTGACCGCAGCCTTTTCGGCGTCGCGGCTACCGCCAAGGCTGGTCTGCGCGACCGGCGCGCTGGTGGCGATCTGTTGCATCCTTGGCGTGCTGACGCTCGAGGGCGACCTGATATTGTGGGTATCACTGGCTGTCTTCGCCTTTTTCTGGATGTTCATCCCGCCCTTCCAGATGCCGCTTCTCATCGGCTTCGATCCAAGCCTGCGGACCGCGATGCTGATCGGCAGCGCACAGTTGCTCGGCTCGGCGGTCGGCCCCCTCCTTGCGTCGCTGGTCATAGGCAATGACCGGATACTGGCCGCCGGATGGGCCGCCATCGGCTGCATGCTGCTGTCTGTGCTGGGATTGATAGGCGCTGGGGCGGCGCAGAAAATGGCACCGGGCAAAATCACCGCACCCCTTGGCATTTGACGTGATGCATTGCATTGCGGGCTCATGTCTGAACCCGCAATTGCCACGCCAAAGCTGACCCAACGCCAAATTCAAAGGCGCGAACGCATTCTGAAAGTCGCTCAGCAACTCACCGGCGAGCGGGGATACGACGGCGCGTCGATGCGCGCGATCGCAGCGGCCAGCCATGTCGCCGAAAAGACGCTGTATAACATCTTCGGCAGCAAGGATCGCCTCATCGCAATGGCGGCTCAGCACCGCAGCGCTGACGTATTCGAGGCTGCTGCTCAGAACGTGCCGGATGGCGGCATGGCGTTTCTGCTGGCATTCGGCCGCCGCGTTGCCGAGGTCACTCTGGAGGCTCCGGAGATGGCCCGCGTATTGGCGCAGGTGCTGCTTGATCATTCCGATCTTGTCGGCCTGAACGATCTTTATGAACTTTATGTCGGGCTAACATTCGACCAGATGTCAGGCGCCGGACTGATAGAGGAACGCGCATCCCGTGCGAGTTTCATAAGACTGTTTCGCCTTGGCATCGTTTCCGCCGTCATCCTGTGGTCAAAAGGGGAAGTATCGGACGAGGACTTTGCGAGGCATTTGGAACTCGAGGTCCTGCGCGCCCTGTTGCCGGTGATGAAACCAGAGATTTCCGCCACGATACTCGTCCGCGTCGCTGAAATAGCCCGGCAACTCTGACCCTTCCTCCCATGGGGCAAAGACCTATCAGTAATTACAGCGTGCTGTAATTTTGTTGACCTGACGCGATTCAGATGCTTTTCTGGCGACGTGCCGAGAACGAACGATAACGGCATGATGTTTGGAGAGAGGATGTCGTGAGTCCCCAAGGGGATTGGCGCCACATATAAGGTCAGGCCCGATGGCGAGCGCGCATGTAGCCGTCTTCCGCGTCCCGCCGCCCCTCCCCCGCATCTTCATCGTTCAGAGAAGCAATAATGAGGGGATGTCATGAACAAGGGAATGACCATCGGGCTTGCGTTTCGGGCCGCGCTGCTGAGCAGCGCGCTGGCCTTGCCGATGTTGAGCGTCGGGGCGCATGCGCAGGATACGGCCGCGCCCGCGCAGGCCAGCGACTCCAGCGAGCAGGGCGGACTTGTCGATATCGTCGTGACCGCGCGGCGGCGCGAGGAAAGCCTTCAGGATGTGCCGGTGTCCGTCACCGCGTTGTCAGCCGAACAGATCCAGAAATATGACATGACCAGCCTGGAGAAGATCTCCACGCAGACGCCCCAATTCACCATCGGCCGCGCATCGAACGGCTCCGGCGCCCAGTTGACCCTGCGCGGCATCGGCTCCTCCTCGACATCGATCGGCATCGAGCAGTCGGTCGCGGTCGTCCTCGACGGCGTCTATTATGGTCAGGGCCGCGTGATCAATGAAGGCTTCCTCGACCTGGCCGGTGTCGAAATGCTCAAAGGTCCGCAGGCGCTCTTCTTCGGCAAGAATGCGACGGCCGGTGTAATCTCCATCCGGACGGCCGATCCGTCCGACAAGCCGGAATTCATGGGCCGCGTGGGCTATGAATTCAAAGCCAAGAATCTGGTCGGCGAAGCCATGGCGTCCGGCCCGCTCAGCGACACGTTGGGCATCCGCATTGCTGTGCGCGCCTCCAACATGTTCGGCGGCTATTTCAACAATCGCGGCATCGACAAGACCTATCCGACATTCGACGTCGCGACCGGAACGCTGACCCCGCATTTCGCGCCGGCCTCGACCAGCGACGCTCCGGGTGAGAAGGAAATGCTGGGTCGCGTGACGCTCCAGTGGCAACCTGACGACAGGCTGAAGGTGACGTTGAAGGCGAATGCCTCGGCGAACGACACGGACAATAACAGCTGGAACTATGTTCCCTTCGCCTGCGCCAACGGAACCTACGCCCTCAATTCCGCGATCAAGTGCGAGCGCAAGTTCAACATCTACCAGAACCGCGTTCCAGCCGACATCGCGGGGAGCCAGCCATTCTCAAAGGATGATGGCGGCCTCTACAATCGTTACAGAAGCTGGGCCGTCACCGGCACCGCCGAATATACGCTCGACGATCTGACGCTGACCTGGATCAACAACTATAACCAGAACGTCAATCGCTGGTCGTGCGACTGCACTTTCGTGTCGTCTGACCTTGCCGCCGCGCCGTCGTCGGAGCGCTCCAAATATAACGCCTTTTCGTCGGAATTCCGGGCACAGACCAATTATGACGGCCCGGTCAATTTGCTCGCCGGCGTCTATTATCAGTCCACGAAGCGCAACCACACGCAGACGGGCGCCTTCGGCAATGTCGAGGACAGCTCGCAGGCTCCCGAACTGCGCTATCTCGGCTATCTGAAGCGCTCGGAAACCGAAGGCGAAACCATCTCCGACTATGGCCAGGTGACCTATAAGGTCGTGCCGTCGGTCGAAATGGCGGCGGGCGTACGGTACACGCATGAGACCAAGGACAGCTATCTTGTGCAGCCTTATGTCAACGCGCTGCTGCAGGGTATTTTCCTTCAGGGCGTGACCATCCCCGGCAATCAGACCTTCAACAACTGGTCGCCGGAAGCCACGATCACTTGGAAGCCGTCTTCTGCCGTAACAGTCTATGGCGCCTACAAGACCGCTTACAAATCCGGCGGTTTCTCCAACAGCGGCTTCGTCAGCGCGACGACGGTCGCCAGCGACGTTGCATTCAACCCGGAACGGGCGAGAGGCTTTGAAGGCGGCATCAAGACGACGCTGTTCGACCGCCAGTTGCGCCTGAACATCGGCGCCTATTCGTACAAATATCTCGATCTCCAGGTCGACTATTTCAACTCGGCGACCTTCGCCTTCATCACGACCAATGCCGGATCGGCCAAGACGAAGGGCGTGGAGCTGGAATTCGAATATGCGCCCCGCGCCATCGAGGGCTTCGACCTGCACGGATCGCTCAACTACAACCGCGCCCGCTATGGCAGCTATATCGCGCCTTGCTATGGCGGTCAGTCGATCGCGGCCGGGTGCGACACCACCTTCCAGGGCGCGCTTGGTCAGGACCTGAGCGGCAAGGCCACAGCAGTCGCGCCGAAATGGACTGGCTCGATCGGCGCAAGCTAAGAGACGGAGATGTCAGAAACGCTCAAGTTCGGGGCTTCGGTCGATACCCGCTACAGCGGCGGCTACTTGGCCTCCAGCTTCGCCCATCCGCTGTCGAACCAGCCCAAATATCTGACGATCGACGGCTCCATCCGTGTGAAGACGACCGACGACAAATATGAGCTGGCGGTGATCGGCAAGAACCTCACGAACCGCTTCATCGTCGGCGGCGTTGTCGACGCCCCGAATACCGGCACCGGCACGGGGACGGCGGTCGCCACGCCCGCCGACCAGATCGGTTTCGCGTCTCTCCCGCGCACGGTCCAGCTCCAGCTGACCGCGCGCTTCTGATCTCCCCCTGTTGCCCGGCCGCCAGGCGTGGCCGGGCAGCTTTTTTGCTTTTCTCCGGAGTGAAGAATGGACCGGCTCGACCTTCTGGTTTCCAAGGATGAGATCGGGGATCTTCATGCCCGCTACATGCGCGGGCAGGACAGGCTGGACGCCGATCTCCAGCACTCGGTATTCTGGCCGGATGCGACGGCCGATTATGGCTTCTTCAAAGGGTCGGCCTCCGACTTCGTGACGTTCGCTCAGGACCTCCTCCGAACGCATGAGGCGAACCATCATCTGCTCGGGCAATCACTGATAGAGGTTGAGGGCGATGTGGCATTCGGCGAACTCTATTATTTCGCCTTCCACCGCCTGATCGAGGACGCCGTCCCGCAGGATATGATCATCGCCGGTCGCTATATCGACCGGTACGAGCGGCGGGAAAGCGTCTGGAAGATCGCCCACCGCAGCGAACTTATCGACTGGGCGCGCAAGGAACCTGCCGCCGACAGCTTCATGACCGCCCTGCCCGACGCGCTGCTCGGCGCGCGCGGCGCGGGCGATCGCTCAACCATGCGCGACTGGCTGCGCACTGCCTGACAAAAGGACATACTGGATTATGACACTCGAAGGTAAGGTTGCACTGGTGACGGGTGCGGCATCAGCCGCAGGACTCGGCTTTGCCAGCGCCCGTATGATGGCGCGCGCGGGCGCCCAGGTCATGCTCACAGACATTGCGGCGGACGCCGTACTTGCACGCGCCGCCGAACTGCAGGGTGAAGGCCTGAAGGCGGAAGGTATGGCCCACGACGTCACCTCCGCGACGGAATGGGAAGCTGTGCTTTCTGCGAGTGTGAAGGCGTTCGGAAAGATAGATATTCTGGTCAACAACGCCGGCATTGCCGTGCTGAAATGGATGGATGCGCTGGACGTGGATGATTGGCAGCGTCAGATCGACGTCAACCTGACCAGCGTCTATCTGGGCTGTCGGGTCGCGCTCCGCCAGATGCGGGCGCAAGGAACCGGCGGATCGATCATCAACTTCTCCTCGGTCGCAGGACTTGTGGGCATCCCCGGCGCGGCTGCCTATGCAGCGTCCAAGGGCGGTGTGCGCATCATGACCAAAGCCATCGCCATGGAATGCGCGAAGGAGAATATCCGCGTCAATTCTGTTCAGCCTGGCGTGATATGGACGGACATGCAACAGGTTGCGATCCGCGATAATCCCGCGCAATATGACGCGATCAACGCCACCATCCCCATGGGCCGGATGGGCGAGCCCGACGATATCGCGGCCATGGTGACCTTCCTGGCGTCCGATGCGTCGAAATATGTCACAGGCGGCGAATTCACCGTCGATGGCGGCCTGACCGCCCAATGATGTCCTGCCGTAGCGCAACAGAGTCTGGAGTAACACATGACGCATCCTGAGAAGCATCCGCTCACGATAGACGGTCGTGATGTGTCGAACCTGCGTGGCGACCCGATCACGGGCGATCGCTACACGTCGAAGGACTTCATGCTGGCGGAATGGGACCATATGTGGACCCGGATCTGGCATGTAGCGGGTCGGACGGCGGAGCTTGAGGAAGTGGGGGACTATATCGTCCACGACTTCATGAATGAGAGCGTCTTCTGCGTCCGCCAGGAGGACGGGTCCATCAAGGCCTTCTACAATAGCTGCCAGCATCGTGGCATGCGCCTGGTCAATGACAGCGCGGCGGCGGATAGCTTCCAGTGCCCCTATCATGGCTGGGTCTGGGGCAAGGACGGCGTGCTTGCCTATGCGCAGGACGCGCATGATTTCCCGCAGGGCAATCCGTGTGGAAAGCTGACGCTGAAGGAACTGCGCTGCGCCACATGGGGCGGTTTCGTGTGGTACACGATGGACGATAGCGCGCCGGAACTGCTCGACTTCCTCTCGCCCATGCCGGAGATCTACAAGAACTACCCGATGGATACCGCAGTCCGGGTATTTTGGATGAAGATCGATCTGGAGACCAACTGGAAGTTTGCGACCGACAATTTCTCGGAAAGCTATCACACCCGCACCGCCCATCCGCAAGTGCCGCCATGGATCGACCAGGACGTCGATACGGCCCGGCATGAAATGTATCCCAACGGCCATGGCCGCACCGTCCAGCCGATGCGCCCATCGCTATCCGATCGTTTGCCAGACGGCGTACCGCACCCGTTCGACTATATCCTGCGCCAATGGGACATCGATCCGGACAGCTATCCCGATTACGAAACCAAGGCGATGCAGGGCTGGCTGGACCTGAAGGATGCCAAGCGGCGGCTGTGGCGGGAGCGCGGCTATGTTCACTACGAACATATGAATGACGAGGAGATCACCGACAGCCCGCACACGGTGATGTTCCCCAATGTCACCATCTCCTTCCTGCCCGACAACCTCATCTTCTTCCGCACCGAGCCGCACCCGACAGACCCGAACAAATGCACGTTCGACCTGTGGTGCATGGCCTTCCCGGTCGCCGGACAGACGGAGGTGGAATCGATCATGGCCGGGCCACAGCCTATGCGTGAGGCGCAGATGGAACACCGCGCGTTCGACAATGGTCGCGGCGTACCAGAGATCGAGGGGCAGATCGTCTATCAGGACATGATGCTGGCCGAGGGACAGCAGCGCGGCATGCACTCGCGCGGCTATACCGACGCTTATCTCACCGGACAGGAAACCCGCGTCCGCTTCTTCCACGAAATCCTCAACGATTATCTCGAAGGACGGCGGTAAAGCGAAACGCCGGGACGCAATCCGTGTGTCCCGGCTGACGATCCGGGAAGTCCAACGTTGCCGACAGCCGGAGGCGGCGGCAGGCAATGCGGCACAGCTAGGCTGGGACCTCCCACATCAGGGGGATCGCGGTGCATGCCCCGACATTGCCGCCCTTCATGCGGACAGGACGCGCAGGGTCCAGGCGGATGTCCGGCATTCCGGCCAGCCACTCGCGAAGGAACATGATCACTTCCATGCGCGCAAGGCCAGCGCCTACGCAGCGATGTTCTCCTACCCCCATCGTCGTATGGCGCACAGGGGTAAGCCCGCGATCAAAGCGGACAGCGTCGGGCGTATCGAAGCAGGTGGGATCGAGATTGTGCAACACGCTGGGCAGATAAATCAGATCCCCGGCCTGTATCGTAACACCATCGATCTCGACATCGACCACGGCGTTGCGACTGACCGCCACCGTCGGATACCGCCGCATCAGTTCGTCTGCCGCGGCAGGAATGATGCCCGGATTTTCCCGCAACAGGCGCTGATCCTCCGGATTCCGGGCAAGGTGCAAGGCGACCATTCCGATCATGGCCGCAACCGTGTCCAGACCGCCGAACAGCAGATTGCGACACATCCGCCGGGCTTCGTCGACGGTCCATGTCCGGTCGCGCACCGGCTCGGCCAGAATGCGGCTGAACAGGTCGTTGCCCGGCTCCTGCATGCGCTTCTCGATAAACGGCCAGAGATAGTCGTCGGCAGCTTGCTTCAGGCCCTCCACCGTCATCGACCCATCGGGCCGTGTGAGTTGCACGCCCAGTTCCCGCAAGCGCGGCCTGTCCTCAAGCGGCACGTCGATCAGGCTGAGAAAAATGTTCAAGGGCAGAATTTCGGCGAACTGGCTGACAAATTCGCACGAACCCTTCTCTCTCAGGCCGGCGATCAGCTCTCTAGTCGCCGCTTTAACGCTCGGCTCCAGCGCAGTGATGAATCGCGCGGCGAACCCTTTCATCACCGGATTTCTATAGGCCTTGTGGGCAGCCCCGTCGGACTGAAGGGGAATGAATTGCATGACCTCGCCCAGCCCCGGCGTAACCGCCAGGCATTCGCTGGACAGGCGATCGGCATCTGCCCACAGCTGACGCACGACATCGCCCCGCGCGCCTATCCAGTGGCCGCCGTTCGCCGTGCTCCAGACTAATCCCGGCCCGTCTAAAAGAGTTTTCCACGCCGCGAAATAATCGCTTTCGACACCCGGCGGATTGAAAATGTCGAAATCGACGACCCGCTCAACGGGAACGTGCGACGGTATCTCCGCAACAGACATGGCGATCCTCTCTGAACCTTCATTTTCAGGGAGGCTATCACACCGCCATTTGGCGGCTGCCTGACACTTACAGCAGGACAATGCGGCGTCGGACGTCGACAGCGTTATCTCAGCGCTGACGGGGCAAAGGTTTCCGGGGTACCTTGAGGCGTATTGCAGAACAGGGAATTTACTGGCTGGGGCGGCAGGATTCGAACCTGCGCATGGCGGCATCAAAAGCCGCTGCCTTACCGCTTGGCGACGCCCCAGCAGGACCGGCTTCGCCGGAGCCAAGCCCTATAGCGCCTCATCCATGAAATGGAACCCGCCAAATCAGCATCGGCCAGACTGCGCCCGCGACGTTCCGCCCGCCCCCTATCGCGTCACCGGAAAACGCAGCGTGACGCGCAGGCCGCCTTCGCTGCGATTCTCGAAGAGGATGGCCCCGCCATGCTTTTCCATGATCGATCGCGCGATGGATAGGCCCAGGCCAACGCCGCCCGTCGCCCGGTTGCGCGACTCCTCGCCGCGATAAAAGGGTTCGGACAGACGCTCCATCCGGTCCGCCGGAACGCCGGGGCCGTTGTCCTCGACCCTCAGCAGGGCCTGGTCCTTGTCCTGCACCAGCAGGATCTTCGCGCCGCCCGCATAGCGAATGGCATTGTCCACGACATTGCCGATGCAACGCCTCAGGGCAGCGGCATCGCCCAGGATGATCGTCCGCATCGCCTCACCTAGGATCACGTCATGATGCATGTCCGTCATGTCGTCGACGAGCGATTCCACGAGCGCCGAAAGGTCCATGCGGACCACCGTCAGCGATTCATCGCCGCCGCGCACGAAATCCAGCAGCGTCGTCACCATACCGCGCATCTCCTCGATGTCGGCATGCGCCTTGGCCCGCTCCGCTTCGGGCAGTTCCTCCAGCCGGAAGGACAGCCGCATCATTGGCGTGCGCAGGTCATGGGCGATGGCGACCAGCATGGCGGTGCGCTCCGCCACATGGCCGAGCAGGAGCGCATGCATGCGGTTGAACGCCTCGCCCAGACGGCGCACTTCCGGCGGCCCTTCGACCGGCAGCGGGTCCGTCCGCTCCGCGCCGCCGGCGGTAACGCGCTCGGCCAGCCGCTGGATCGGCCCGGTAATGCGCCGCGCCACCAGATAGGCCGGCCCCAGCAGTAGTGTGAAGATCAGCAGCATCAGCGATAGGGTGATCGCGTACCAGCGCGAGGATTCGTGCCGCTCGCCCGTTATCCATGACCAGCCGTTCCCGCTGCGCCACACGACCAGAAAGGCTTCATGCAGCATCGGGCCTCGCCGCCAGGGCGCCATCATCGGAAAGCCCTCAAACCCGCGCGGCGGAGGGAAATTGCGGAAAGCGCGCGCATCGCCACCCTCGCCGGGCATGCCGCCGTCCATGCCGGGCATCGGCATCTTGGGCCGCGCGCCATAGAGCCGTACGTCCTGCGCAGGCGCGCCCAGCCGCACGGCCAATGCTTCCGCCAGGAAGGGAACCGGGCGCATCTCAGCCGGTACGGCCGGAGGCTTGGCGCCCGTGCCTCGCTCCAGGCCCCAGTCGCTATTGCCCTGCTGGCCGGTGCGGATCGCGGCGGCGACCTCATCCATCGTCAGCGGTCGGGCGTGAGGCGGCGGCCCGCGGAAGGTGACCAGCAGCATCGCGCACAATGCCGCGACCAGCGATATAGCGACCAGGCCGACAATGCCCACCAGGATCGGCGGGTTGAAACGCAGCCTCACCCCCGCTGCGCCTCGACGGAGGCCGTGAACATATAGCCTTCGTGGCGCACGGTGCGGATCAACTCCATGCCCCGGCCCCGCTCCAGCTTGCGGCGCAGGCGGCTGACCTGGACGTCGATCGCCCGGTCATAGCTTTCCACGTCCCGCCCGGTCGAATAATCGAGCAGCTGGTCGCGGCTCAGCACCCGCCGGGGATGCTCGACAAAGGCGCGCAACAGGCGGAACTCGCCGTCGGTCAGGGTGACGACGACATTGTCCGGGTCCAGCAGCAACCGCGTGCTCATGTCCACCGACCAGCCGACAAAGCAGAGCCGCTGTCCAGGGAAGTCCGAAGGGGCGACCGGCGGCTCGGACTGCTTCACGCGGCGTAGCACGGTGCGAATTCGCGCCAGCAGTTCGCGCGGATTGCAGGGCTTCGACAGATAATCCTCCGCCCCCATCTCCAGCCCGATGATGCGGTCGATATCGCTGCCCACGGCCGACAGCATGATGATCGGCATCGCGCGATTGCCCTGCAACCGGCGCAATATGGACAAACCGTCCTCGCCCGGCATCATCACGTCCAGCACGGCCAGGTCGAAGCTTTCCGAGGTCAGCAGGCGATCCATCGCCGCGCCGTCCGCCGCGGTCGACACGACGAAGCCGTGCTTCTCCAGAAATTCGGATATGAGTTCCCGGATCGCCTGATCGTCATCGACGACCAGGATGCGGGTTGCCATGTCCACCTGCACTGCCTCCGCGTCTGCGCTCCCGAAACTGGCCGCGGACTCAGGCTTATCCTCTGTCGAACAATAGTGCAAAACCCCGTCCCCCTTCTCGTTGCGCCTTCTTGCTGCAAATGTCAGACTGCAAGGCCGACAGTGACCATTCCGGCGAAGCCGTTGGTGATGTCCCCGGTCATCGTCGGCGTCATGGCCGCAATCTGCGCGGCGCTGTTGTCGCCGAATACATTATCGTTTGCCGTGGTCGTGCTGGCGAAGTTCGTCTTGCTGCTGGAATAGGCGCTGGTCGCATAGACGGTGGTGCAGGCCGCCGACGGCATGGCGAACTGCGACACCAGCAGGCGGTTGGCGTAGGTCGTCGCCTTGTCCAGGCTCTGATACACCTCGAAATGGATATGCGGGTAACGCCCGCTATAGCATCCCGGGAAGATGGTGGTGAACGTCACCTGCCCGTTGGCGTCCGTCACGCCCACCCCGCGCAGGTAATTCTGCTGCGGCAGGTCATAGAGCGAATATTGGCCGGAGCGCGTGCAATGCCAGATATAGACCGCATAGCCGGCCAGTGGCGCGCAACTGCCATTCGTGTTGACGACCGTGATCGTCAGCGTCGTATAGATGCCGTCGGCCGTCCCGCTATAGGACCCGAAGCTCGACCGGATATCGGTCCGCGCGATGCCCGACTGGATGAGCGCATTGACCACCGATCCGTTGGCGCTGTTCGACCCATCGGCCGGATAGGGACCGTTGGTCTCCGTGGGGTCGGCGATGCAGCTTCCCGATGTTGGGGTCGGGGTGGGCGTCGGTGTCGGCGTGGGGGTAGGCGTTGGCGTAGGGGTCGCCGTGCTGCTGTCGCTCGTCGACGCATCGCTGCCGCCACAGGCCGCGACCAGCGCGACCGAAGCGCCGGACAGCAGCAGGCGCAGCGTCTGCCGCCGCCCGAAATCCTTGCGCGCCATATGCTCCATATCGTGGATCAAACCCAGGTCATGCGCGTGGGTCTCGTGTTCGGTCATGGGATAG
>JAHFPU010000082.1 GCA_023266635.1 Sphingobium sp. | reverse complement strand
TGCTCGTCGTGGTTCCGACGGATGCGCTGCGCGAGCAGATCGCTGCGAAGTTCGAGACGTTTGGCGTCCTGAAGGCACAGTCGTGTCTCGACGTCTCTGCGCTATTTCCCGTGGTCACCCGGCTCACCCGCATCCCGACCTCGATCGCCGAAGTCGATCAGATCTTCGACAGCGCCAATGTCATCGTCACCACCATGCATATTGCCGGCCGCGCCGAACCGCCGGTTCAGGAGCATATGGCGACCCGAGCCTCGGCGCTCTTCATCGATGAGGCACACCACATCGGGGCTCGCACCTGGGCATCCTTTCGCGGACTGTTCGCCGAACGCACGCCGCCCATTCCGGTCGTCCAGTTCACTGCCACACCGTTCCGCGAAGATGGCCGCCGCGTCGACGGGGAGTTCATCTATACCTATCCGCTGAAGAAGGCGCAGCAGGAGGGGTATTTCAAGCCGATCCGGTTCGAGGCGGTGTTCGGACTCGATCAGCTCGACGCGGACCAGGCGATCATCGACAAGCTGGGTGACGTGCTCGCCGCCGATCTGGATGCCGGCCTCAATCATCTGGCGATGGCCCGGTGCAGCACCATTGAGCGCGCCAAGCATCTCCATCGCCTCTACACGCTTGCCTACCCGGACTACCGACCCGTCATCGTTCACAGCCAGCAGTCGCTTAAGGAGCGTCGCGAGAATCTTGCCGCTTTGCGACGGTTCGACAGCCGGATCATCGTCTGCGTCGACATGCTCGGTGAGGGCTTCGACCTACCGGAGTTGAAAATCGCGGCGCTGCACGATCATCACAAGAGCGTCGCAGTCACGATCCAGTTCGTCGGCCGCTTTACACGCCAGGATCCCAGGTTGGGAGACGCCACGGTCATTGCCAACACCGGCGTCGATGACGTGGATCGTTCGCTCGCCAAGCTCTATGCAGAAGACGCAGACTGGAACGCGCTGGTGGAGGCCCTCAGTTCGGCAAAGATTGAACGTCAGGTACGTCGCGCCGAGATGTTCAAGGGGTTCTCCGGCGATCTGAGCGACATCCCGCTCCAGACGCTTGAGCCAAAGATGAATGCCGTGGTCTACCGCACGGCCTGCGACGCTTGGGACCCGTTCCAGGCCGAAGAGCTCTACGACGCCGGGGTCTATCTCGGCATGAAGCTCAACGCTCACAAACGCGTGGCGATCTTCGTGACGCGCGCCGAAGAACAGGCCCGTTGGACGACGGCGCAGCAAGCGGTCAACGTGACTTGGGACCTGCACATGCTGCACTGGGATCAGGCCAGCGGACTGCTCTACATCAGCAGTTCCGCAAAGGGGCCTTTTGACCGTCTCGCCAAAGCGGTGTGCGGCGAAACCGCCCGCCGCGTCGAAGGCGAAGAAGTGTTCCGCAGCCTCCATGGGTTCAAGCGACTCATTCTGCGCAATCTCGGGCTCACCCATCACCAGGGCCGCGGGGTTCGCTATTCCATGTACATGGGCGTTGACGTCGCCGACGGTCTCGACAGCGCAAAGTCCCAATCGAGGATCAAAAACAACATCTTCGCCACGGGCTTTCTTGACGGGATGCCCGCCTCGCGCGGCTGCTCCGCCAAAGGCAAGTTCTGGTCGAGCGCGAAGGTTCGCGACCTCACCGATTGGGTTGATTGGTGTCAGGATGTCGGCCGCACGGTCAACGACCCGAGCATCACGACCGATGGGGTCTTCAAAAGCGCGATGCGCCCTTGCCAAATCAACGAGCGCCCGGCCGTACCACCCGTCGCGATCCACTGGCCTGAATCGTTGATCATGCAGATCGAGGAACGCATCGAGATCTCGTTCGGCGATCAACCGGTCTCGTTCACCGAATGCGATATAGAGCTGCTCGACAATGCCCGCACGGGACCGCTGCGTTTTGCGGTCCGTAGCGACGATCATTCGGCCGAGTTCGAGATCGTGTTCAGCGATGGCGGCGCCCGCTATCCGCAGCGCAGTGGTCCCAAGGCCACGATCAAGATCGGCAGCAAGTTCCAGTCGCTTTCGGAATCCTTTGCCGACGACTCGCCTCAGATTGATTTCGGCGATGGCTCGCTGCTCATCTACAGCCACCTCTACAGCCTGCCGGAAGGCGAGACGGTCGAGCCCTACCCGGTGGCCAAGATCGAAGCCTGGGACTGGTCGAAAGCCAATATCCGCGTCGAATCGCAGGGCACGGCCAAGCGCACAGACTCCGTCCAGCGCACGGTGATCGAGGCCCTGCTAACGGACCCCGATCCCTATGACGTGATCTTCGATGATGACGGCAAGGGTGAAATCGCAGACGTCGTCGCCTTGCGGATTACCGACAGCGTCGTGTCAGCCACCCTGTTCCACTGCAAATATTCCGGGGCCGATACGCCGGGCGCGCGGCTCAGCGACCTGTACGAGGTTTGTGGACAGGCCCAGAAATCGGCGCGTTGGCGCGACCGCCCCAACCGAATGCTGCAGCATATGCTCAAGCGTGAGCAGAAGCGTCGTGACAGAGGTCTCAGCTCGCGGATCGAAACGGGCTCCGCGGCCGCGATCAAGAAACTGAAGGCGGGGTGGCAGGATTATCGGTTCGAATATGACGTTCGGATCGTGCAACCTGGCCTATCGCGCAAAGCCATCGGGGAAGAGGGCCTCCACCTGTTGGCCGGCGTCGAGACCTACCTCCTCGAAACTCGCGGAATGCGCCTTCGTGTCATAGGCAGCGACTGACAGTCGATCACTAGGGACGCCAGTCGTCCATTGAATAAGCCACGGGGGGCCAATGTCTTCACTTGCCTGGATTGATTTCGATGAAGCCGAGCGCCAGCGCGCGCAGCGTATCATGGCGCTATTCCAGGAGCGGGAAACCCGCGACGAACTGGGTCTGGGCGGCATCCGCGATTCGATCGCGGATCACCTTTTCCCGGGCACCAGCACGATCCAAACCCGGCTGCGCTACATGCTGTTCATCCCTTGGCTGTTTCAGATGCTCGAAGGATCATCGGCCGGGGCGGATCAGCTCGCGAGCGAAGCGCGCGCCCTCGAAAACCGGCTCGCCAACGCGCTCAAGGCCGGCGGAGAGTCCAACGGCATCATTGGCAGGGATGCCGGTGCGGACCTCCAGAGACTGCCCAGTTCGGTCTACTGGGCCGGGCTCGGCACATGGGGCATCCGTCTCTTCCCAGGCTCAACCGACAACCTCTTTTCGTCCATGCGCCATCTTCAACGCGCGCGGCCTCGTGTCCGCGAAAGCGAGGATTCCGCGTCCGAGGCCCAAGCCCTTCAGATCTGGACCCCGACGCTGCCCGCGCGTCCCACCGACCTGCTCGACCATACGCAGTTCAAGCTCTCGCTCGACGAGGCCCAGTTCATCATCGATCGGCTCATCGCCCACCAACCGCACAGCCTCTTGGCTTTTTTGGCGCGAAGCGGGTCCAGCCAAGCTGAATGCGACAACATCTGGGAGCACCCCCATCTTGCCGATTTCCCTGACGACGCCCGTACATTGGTCGGCCATGGCGCGATATTCTCCAGCGTGATGCACGGCGCCTCGCTGCTCTATAACTTGCTGCTCAGTCGGCTCCGTGATCGGGCCGAATGGATCGAAAAATACGAGGTGCGGTTTGCCGAATGGCAATCCAGCCTGGACATGGCGGGGATCCGGGCTTGGTCACTCGATGCCTTCTGGGCGGCGATCGATCATCCCGCACACAGCATCCGGCCCGCTGCCAAACGCTTCGTCGCCGAATGGCTTGGCCTGTTGACCGCGGGCAACGTCCTAGACGGTGCGCTGACACCGGCCGCCCGTCTTGTGCAGGATCGCGAGCGGCGACTGAAAACAAGCCAGTCCCGATTCGCCAACCGAGCCGTGCGAGACCGTTGGACAGGCGCTTCTGGTGTCGAGCCGCTAACCTTCCGATGGGCGCAAGCCAAGTCGCACCTGCGGGATCTTGCCAGTGCTGAATAGAACGACGCTCGATCCGGAAACCCGCGTTCTCTACGGCGACAGCCTTCAACCTCCTCCGGGCTATGTCTTCGACGCTGCGATCGCGACGACTTTCTCGCTCGATTTCGAAACCGCGCTCGCCGCACCCGTCAGCCTCGCCCTGTTCGCGGCTGAAAATCGTGACGACATTCTTACCCACCCGCTGGCGTTGCTCGAAGGCGCCGAGCGGATCGCTGGACGCCTCGTCATCTATGCCGATGCAGGGCATCTACATGCTCAAAGCCGCCCTCATTCACGGCTCTGCTCTCTGCTCGAACGCATTATCGTCGAAGTCGCCGCACCGCGCGAAGGTGCGTTCCATCCCAAGCTCTGGGCTCTCCGCTATCGGCCGACGCGCGCCGAAGATCCGACGCTCCTGCGGTTGCTGGTGCTCTCGCGCAACCTTACGCGAGATCGGTCCTGGGACATCTCGCTACGCCTCGACGGCAAGCTGACGCGCCGACCCGATGCGAACAACCGGCCGCTTTTCGATCTTCTGAGCCGACTGCCAGACCTCGCCGTCGCGGGCATCTCCGACGATGCGCGCACACTGACCGCTGAGGTTGCCGAAGATATTCGGCGCGCCCGGTGGACCGTTCCCGACCGGTTCGACGAGGTCAGCTTCGCGGTCAACGGGTTCGGCGGCAAAATCTGGCAGCCTACGTCCTGCGCGCGACTGGGCGTCATCTCGCCCTTTTGCGACACCATTGCGCTCAACCTGCTCAGCGGGCTGCCGACAGCAGAAAAGCCCGTCATCATCAGCCGTCCGGATCAATTGGCTTGCGTCGACAGCGCCACGCTGGACGCTTTTGAACGCGTTTCCGTTCTCGACGAAATGGCCGCCACCGAAGACGGCGAGGAGTTCTCCACCAGCGCGCTTCAGGGATTACACGCCAAGGCGTTCATCGCCGAGACGGGCTGGGACACGATCCTGACGATCGGGTCCGGCAACGCGACGCGTCCCGCCCTTTTGTCGGGGAACAATGTGGAGCTCTTCGCTTCGCTCAGAGGCAAGCGATCTAAAGTCGGCAGCGTCGAGCAGATCATGGGCGAGAAGGGCTTTGGGCGCCTCACCCGCACCTTCGTTGCCAGCGAGCTTGAACCCATTGATCCCGCCACCATCGCCGCAGAGGCAAGGCTCGACGACGCACGCCGCGCCTTGTGCCGCGGTGGATTGCGCCTGAGCTGTGAGCAGATCGAAAGCATTGACGGCGATGCGCACCCGTGGCGCGTCTGGCTCATTCCCACGGAGCCGTTGCCGCTTGTCGGCATCGCCTCGCTGCAGGTCTGGCCCATAACCCGAGGAGACGGCCATGCCAGCGATGTGCTGGATGCCCTTCGCGCAGGAACGGCCGTCGATCTCGGTGCCATGCCGATCGTCGACCTTACCCGCTTTCTGGCCTTTCGGTTGACCGCAAACGGTGCCCAGGTGTCAGCCCTGTTCAGCACCAGTCTGGTGATGGAAGGCCTTCCGCCCGAACGCCATGCCGCGATTCTTCGCTGGGTGATCGACAGCCGAGATGCGTTCTTTCGCTATCTGCGGCTCCTTTTGTCAGAACTCGGCGATCCATTCGGCGCGGCCTTGGCGGCGCAGGAAGGTTCCGGCAGCATGGCTTGGGCCAGTGCCGCCGACGACGCACCGCTCCTCGAAGATATGGTTCGCGCCTTGTGTCGTGGAGGCGAAAGACTTCATGCAATCGAACGCCTGATGACGCGATTGGAGGCTGGCAACGATACCGGAGCCGATCCGATACCCAGCGATTTCCGAACCCTTTGGGATGCTTTCCGCATTGCCCTCCAGGATCAGGGCCTCAGCCATGACGGATAACCGGTTTGAAGCCGAAGCTGCCCTCGCTCCGCTGAAAGCCTTTCAGCGTCGTACAGTCGATTATGTGTTTGACCGGCTTTACGGCGATCAGGATCCCGTCAGGCAATTTCTCGTCGCGGACGAAGTGGGCCTTGGCAAAACCATGGTCGCGCGCGGCGTCATCGCCCGCACTATCGAGAAGCTTTGGGACAGCACCGACCGGATCGATATCCTCTATATCTGTTCCAATCAGGCGATTGCAGCTCAGAACATAAATCGGCTCAATGTGCTTGGCCGACGCGAGCTGGCGTTACCGACGCGCATGACCCTTATACCGCTCCAGGTCCGGGGCGATCAGGGGCTCGACGCCAACAAGGTCAACTTCATCAGCCTGACACCAGGCACGACCTTTGACCTGCGCTCGACCACAGGCGTCACGCAGGAACGCGCCTTGCTGCTGCGGATGCTCGAAGACCGGGTGTCGCGGCCGCGCGGCTTGCACAATCTGCTTCAGGTGTCCGCCGGTGTTGATGGCTGGAATACCGCCGTCCGCGAGCTGTCTCTGGATGGTGTTGATCAACGGATCATCGATCGCTTCCGCCGCGACGTCGAAAAAGATGCCGAACTGTTCACGGAACTGGAGGCGGTCTGCGATCTCTTCCCGCGTCGCCGTGAGACCTATCCTCAAGAGCTGAACCAGCGGCGCAATGCCTTGGTCGGTCGTCTTCGCGGCAAACTCTCGCACGCCTGCATCGACGCCCTGAAACCCGACCTCATAATCATGGATGAGTTTCAGCGGTTCCGCGACTTGCTCCACGGCGAAACCCCGGCTGCTGACCTGGCGCGCGAGCTGTTCGACTACTCGGACGGCAAGGGTCATGCCGCGCGCACGCTTCTGCTTTCCGCCACACCCTACCGGATGCTGACATTGTCGGGTGACGAACCCGATGACGGCGAACATTACCGTGATTTTCTGGAGACCTTGTCCTTCCTCTACGGTCGGACAAACGGTCCGGACGTGGCCAAAGCGCTGGAACGCGAAATGCGCGAGTTTCGCGGCTTCCTTCATGCGCTGCCCGGCGCGCGCAACGAGGCCATCGGCGCGCGTCATGTCGTCGAGGACCGGCTGCGCAAGGTAATGGCGCGCACCGAACGCGTGGCCAGCACCATCGAGCGCGACTCCATGGTGAGCGAGCCGCCGATGGCCATCACGATCCTGCCATCTGATCTACGCCAGGCCGCAGCAGTGTCGGACGTTGCGCGCGCCCTCGATGCGCCGGAGATCACCGAATACTGGAAGTCCGCGCCCTACCTCCTCAACTTCACGCGCGACTATGCGCTCAAGCGGCTTCTGAAAGATCAGCTCGACAAGCCGGCGCCCAATCTGTGCGCTGCGCTCGAACGCGCACGGCCTGCCATGCTCGATCGCGACCGGCTTGACGACTACGAGCCGCTCGAACCCGCTAACGGTCGGATGCGCGGCGTCATGGATGACGTGTTCGGCGATGGTCTCGATCAACATCTGTGGATCCCACCATCCCTACCCTATTACGGTCCCGAGCGATCCGGGCCGCCGCTGACCAAGGCGCTGATCTTCTCATCCTGGTCGATGGTGCCCGATGCGATCGCGTCAATCCTGTCCTACGAGGCCGAACGCCGCATGGGCGTCGGCGCTTCGGGGCAGCGATATTTCGGTCATGTTCGCCCACGCCCCATCCAGTTCCGGCAAAATCAAGGGCGGCTTGTCGCCATGCGCGCAATGCACCTGGTCTATCCGTCGCCGACCTTGGCGCGCCTTGCCGACCCTCTTGCGATCTTTGGAGCGTCAAACGAAACCCTGTCGGTCGAAGCCATGCGTAAAGCCGTCGCCGACCGCTTGCGCGAGAGCGTCGCCGCGCTCGCCGAGCGGTCAGGCGACACCGCAGATGGCCGCGATTGGGAATGGGCTGCCCCGGCCGTCATCGACGCCATGGCGAAAGCCAGCTCCGTCGCCTGGGTCAACTCGCCTTACGGCTTCGCCCTCCTCGGCAACGAAGAGGGTTTCAAGGAGCATGTCGCCGAACTGCGGACTGTGACGACCGAACGCACCTTTGGACCCGTACCGGACACGCTGATTGACCTTCTGGTCGATGTTGCTCTCGGCAGCCCCGCAGTCTGTGCGCTGCGCGCCCTGCACCGGATCGCGCCCGATCTCGCTTGGGACGATCATCGACTGCTGAAGGCAGCGAACCAGATCTCTTGGGGTTTCCGCACGCTTTTCAACCAGCACGACGCCGTCGCGCTCCTCCGCAAGGACGACGATGACCGCTATTGGCGCCAGGTGCTCACCTACGGCGTTGAGCATAACCTTCAGGCCGTTCTCGACGAGTACGTCCACTATCTGCTCGACGCCGAGGGCTTGGGCGCCAAGGCAGCCGTCGATCGTATCGCTGGGATCAGCAAGGCGATCTCGGAGGCGTTGGCCATTCGCCCCTCGCAGATCGATGTCGAGGATCCAACGGTCGACGGTAAGAAGCTGGTGATCAACAAGTTCCAGATGCGCGGGCGCTTCGCCATGCGCCTGGCCGACTACAAGGACGAGGAAGGTGGGGCCGCACGCCTCTCCAGCGTTCGCGACGCCTTTAACTCACCGTTCCGACCCTTCGCACTGGCCACGACCTCCGTCGGACAGGAAGGCCTCGACTTTCACCCTTATTGCTATCGGCTCTATCACTGGAACTTGCCCGGAAATCCCGTCGATCTCGAGCAGCGCGAGGGGCGCGTCCACCGCTTCAAGGGTCACGCTATCCGCCTAAATCTGGCGCATCGGCAGGTCGACGTGGTGCGTGGGCGCGAGAGAGATCACGATGATCCCTGGCAGATCATGTTCGACGCAGCTCGCGCCGAGACCGAGAATGACTCTGACCTCATTCCCTACTGGATTTACGAAGGGCCGGTGAAGGTCGAACGCCGCGTGCCCATGCTCCCGTTCAGCCGCGAGGTCCGACGACTCGAGTGGCTCAAACGAAGCCTGACCGTCTATCGCCTCGCGTTCGGGCAACCGCGTCAGGAAGACCTGCTGGAGTATCTTCACAGCCTCATGGGAACCGCCATGGCGGCAGAAGATCTCGCCGACCTGCAAATCCGGCTCCAACCGTGACTTCGCGCCGCTCAGTCGCCTTCAACGGCAAGTGCCTTGCAGCGCTCCCCGACCAAGGCGATCACCTTGTCCTGCGCTGTTCTGGCGGCCTCAGCCTCGGCCGCGAAGGCAGGTAGCTGAAGCCCCTGCGCCCGGTCGGCCACACGCGCGGTCAAGTCCGCAATCGCAGTCTCGGCATCTCCGGCGGATACGCCGATTGTCCGCGCCAGCGCGAGGAAGTCCTGGCGCGTCAGACGGTCATCCTTGCCGTTGAGCTTGAGCGCCATGCGATCGCCCCCCAAACCCGGGAAGACGCGCGTGGTGACGGCGTCGTAGAGCGGTGCGAAGCGCACGCTCGTGAAGGCCTTGGCATCCACCTCGGCGATTTTGAGCACAGCGAGATTCTTGAGATGCATATCGCCATCGGCGATGAGCCAGGCGAACACGGCCCGGCGGAACAGGATATCGAGATCGCTGGTCGGATCGGTCGACAGCGGTCGTAGGCCGCGCGCCATCCGCTCGATCGTTCCGTCGTATTTGGCGGATGCGGGAAGGTCCAGAATGGAGCAAAAGTCCTCCATCGCCAGACGCCGCTGATCCGCTGGCCCGCGACGAATATCGAACCGCTCGACAACCAGTGCAGGCGACATGCCGTCGGGCATCTCCAGCAGCGCGACGTCGGGCACATCGAACCCGGCCGAGCGGCCAAGCTCCAGGCAAAGCCACTCGACGACCGGTAACGTCTCGAAGCCCGCCGTGCCGGCGGGCTTGAGGATATGTGTGAACGGCTGATCGATGGCCGGAACGAGGGCGCCATCAGGCATCAGGCTCATCGGCGCCTTGATCTGGACGCCCGACAGGCGCGGCGTTTCCGCGCGCGCGAAGATGCGCGCCAGGTTCTGCTCGAAGGTCTCCTCGATCTCGCCCCGGGCCGGACCGGCGTAGCGGCCCGTGAAGCGACCGGTGTCGATGTATCCAGCCAGTGTTGTCGTGAGAATGTCAGCAGGCAGCGCCGCCAGTTCTTCTCGACCCTCGACGATGACGATGTTCGACATATATCGCCGTCCGCGCCGGAGCGCCTCGCGTTCATCGCGTTCGTGGAGAACCTGCGCCAGCCAGCCCTCAGGAAGCAGCGATTCAATGAAGGCCGGCAGCTTGCCCGGCGTGGTTTCGCGCACGAGGGCCGGTCCCGCTCGACGCCCCGGCTTCCAGCGCCATTCAAATCCATCGTGGGTCAGCCGGCCGAGCGGCTCACCGTGCCAGGCGACGAGGAGATCGAGCGCTGCCTTGTTGACCGGCGCCTTGGCAACGCCCGGCTGAGCTAGCAGAAAGCGTTCGGCACCTTCGCCTTCGCGATACCATTCGTTCTCGCGCGCCAGCACCCAGACGGCGTCGGCTGCGGCTTGGGGCGTCCCATGTTCCTCCACCAGACGCGCCGCCATCTGCGCGCGCATGTCGGCGGTAACCGCGCTCGCATGTTCGCTGCGCAGGCGGAACGCTTCGACAAAGCGTTGGCGCGGCGATGAGGCGTCGACGCGCAATTCGCCCAGGTCGTCGCCAATGACCGCCATCGCCGTCGATGGATGCTTCGGCGCTTCGTTCTGGATGATCTCAAGCGTCCGCAACCGCGTGCGCTGGTTGCGGCGGCCGCTGATGAACAGCCGCCCGTCGGGCGTCGGGGCGAGCAGCGCCGCACTCGCCGACGACAGATAGGCGTTGGGATAGAGATAGTGTGCAATCCGGACCGCATGACCCAGGATCGTCGCCTCGATATCCCCTTGTTGATCGACGTAAACCCCGCGGACGAGCTGGATCAACTCACCGGCCTGCGCGCGCTGATGTGCGCGCTTGGCGTCAATTGTCTCACCGACTAAATGAAGAGCCATAGAATTATCTCGCATCTCAGATGCGCGTTAATCCCACCATCCAGCTTCACATGCAAGAATTATCACGCATCTAAGATGCGCGATAATCCCGTGAGTGCAGCGGCTGAAAAGCACAGGCCCGGTATGATCAGCGCGCTCCAAAGTGATCATGCCGCGATCCATTCGGCCATGGACCCGCCGATTTGCACGCCATTGCCGCCGCGAGCCCTACGCCGGTGTGTTCGCTCTTTTCATGTCGGGTCTATCGGCTCCAATCGGCATCAGACGCCAATCTCGTTGGAGTAGAGTTATGTCGACGAAATCTGAGGCCCTCAAAAAGCGGATGATCCGCCGCCATGAGCTTCGGCAGATCGTACCGCTGGCCGACACCACCATCTATGAGATGGAACAGCGCGGCGAATTCCCTCGTCGCTTTGCGCTCACCCCGCGCTGTGTGGTGTGGGATCTGGCCGAGGTCGAAGCCTGGCTGACCGAGCGCCTGGCGACAGCCCGGCGATCGCCAATCGACCGGGCGCCGCATCCCGATGTGCGCAAGCGTAAGGCGCGTCCCGTCAAAGCGCCGGATCAGGCGCGAGCATAGGCATCGAGGGCGGAATCAGGACCGGCACGCGCTTCTGCCCTGCCACCCAGGCGTCGATGATATCAGACCATTCCTGCATCATATGCCGCCGCTGGTGCTCGTACTCCGCCTTGTTGTAGACGCCGCGCGAGGACCGCCCATCTTCATGGGCCAGGCACTTTTCGATCCAGTCACTGTTGAACCCCAGTTCGTTGAGCAGGGTCGATCCAGTCCGGCGCAAGTCATGTACCGTGAACGGCTCCAGCGGTAAGCCTTCCTTCTGCGCGCGCTCCACGACGGCGTAGGTGACGCGATTGAAGGTCGCCCGGGACATCGGCGCATCCGCATCATACCGAGACGGCAGAAGGTAGCGCGAGTTGCCCGCGCAAGTCTTCAACGCGATCATGATGTCGAGGCATTGCTGCGAGAGATAGACGTTATGCGCCTTGGATCGCTTCATGCGCTCCTTGGGGATCGTCCACACGGCGTTCTCGAAGTCCACCTCGTCCCAGACCGCATCCTGCAGCTCGCTCTTGCGCACCATTGTCAGCAGGAAGAGGCGCATCCCGAGTCGGATCGTTGGCAGCGTCGCCACATGGTCGAGCTGCTTGAGCATCACGCGAATTTCCGTCGGCGACAGCGACCGGTCCTTTGGAACGAACGTCGCGATCGAGGCGGGGCCGACATCGTCGGCCGGATTGGCAACCTTCTCGCCGTGCAAGATCGCAAACCCGTAGATCTGCTTGAGGATGTCGCGGACATGGATCGCAGTCGCCGGTGCGCCGCGATCAACGATCTTGCCGCAGTGGGCGCGCAGGTCATCCGGCGTGATTTCTGTCAACAGCCGGTTCTTCCAGACTGGCAGAAGCTCTCGTTCGAAGATCGAACGCCGCATCGCGCGGGTGCTGTCGGCCATCGGCGCCTTCACCAACCAGCGCTCTCCAAACTCACCGAAGCTCTTGGCCTCCTTGATCCGGCGTTTGTCGCGTTGTTTTTCCTGGGCCGGAGACCTGCCTTCGAAGACTGCACGTTTAGCGTCGATCGTCGCTTCACGGGCTCGAGCAAGGGACAAACCGGAGGGACCGTATTTCCCAAGCGTTAGCGTCTCGCGCCGCCCATGCAGCCGGTAGTCCAGCCGAAACGTCAGCGTCCCGGAGGTTGAGACCTGGACATAAAGGCCGTCACGGTCCGTGACTTTGTAGGCTTTCTCGCGTGGTTTCAGGTTCTTAAGGGCAACATCGGTGAGCATACCGACCTCCTCTACGCAAAATACCGTCAGGCGATTTTCGGCCATTTTCGCCGACATTATCGCTTGATTTACAATGGTTTAGTGCGGAAAAAATACCGTCACTGGCTTCAATACCTCTGACGGTATCGCTGGATTGGGCCAAGTGCAAGTTTGCCGGATACCGTCACGCATGACGCCAGAGCCAACCGCTGCTCCGCGATTGATCCCGATAGATAACGTGAGATAATCTTTTTAATTCAATGTGTTGATGGCTAAACGCCGATTGATCGCGATAGCCA
>JAHFPU010000081.1 GCA_023266635.1 Sphingobium sp. | reverse complement strand
TGCTCCATCTTGCTCCGGTGGTCGGCGTTTCGCGCCGAAACTAGGCCTTTGCGCGTCCGGGCCGTCTTGATAACAAGGTTGCGGGACATCAGCAGGGGGCGCTGTGGTGGGCAGGAGCAAGCTGACATTCGATTGGGCGAATGCGCGCGCAAAAGATGGCGCCCTTTGGGTCGATTGCCATGACGGCTCCAACATTGTCGCCAAGATCAGCCAGGGCACCATTGACGCTGCGGTGAAGAGTGGCCTTCATGACGGGGGCGACAGGCGCCTATGGCTCGAATCCGCCATACGCCGACGGTACATCGCAACCCGGCCAAACGGCAGGACGGCCCGGAAAAAGCCCGATGATGTGGAGATACTGATCGTCGGCAAGGAGGATTTTGCCTGACTCGCCACCCGTAATGGGCGTCAGTGGGATGCCTCCTTCACGGCCTCCATCGCCACAAATGTCGATGTGCTAGCCACATGAGGAAGGCTGGAAATCTTCTCCCCCAATATACTGCGATACTTGCGAATATCGGCGGTGCGCACCTTCAGCAGATAATCGAAACTGCTGGCCATCATATGGCACTCCTCGATTTCCTTTATCCGGCGCACGCCCTCATTGAATTCCTGCAACGCCCTCTCGCGGGTGTCGGACAGCTTCACTTCAGTGAAAGCGATATGATCCAAGCCCAGCTTCGCCGGATCGACGATGGCGCGGAAGCCTGTGATATACCCCTCATCGATCAACCGTTTCAGCCGCACCTGACAGGGCGTCTTGGAAAGACCCACCCGTGCCGCCAGCGCGGTGATCGTCATACGACCATCTTGAGACAATTGGTCGATGATCCGCAAATCAAACTGGTCAATCTGGCTAATCTGGTCGATTTTTTCGGTCATATATCCCAAATCCATGGAAAAATTCAGACGAATTCTATCATAGACCGGCCCAATTAGGCCAGATCGCCAAACAGGAATATGGTAGGAAAAGATCAGACATCGTCCGCCCCCAAAGAGGTTCCCATGCCGTCTGCACCGCAAACCCAGCCCTTCGCATCCTTCGCTCCGCCCGTCCGCGAAGCGTCCGCGCTACGTCAGACGATAACAGCGGCCTATCGGAGACCGGAGCCGGAATGCGTCCAGGCGCTGCTGGATCAGGCGACGCTGCCCGAGGACATCCGCGCAGCTGCTGCGGCAACGGCGACGACGCTCGTCACCGCCCTGCGCGCCAAGCATAGGGGCACCGGCGTCGAGGGGCTGGTGCAGGAGTATGCGCTGTCCAGTCAGGAGGGCGTGGCTCTCATGTGCCTTGCCGAGGCGCTGCTTCGAATTCCCGACGACGCCACCCGCGACGCGCTGATCCGTGACAAGATCGCTGACGGCGACTGGAAATCGCATATGGGCGGCGGCCGGTCCCTGTTCGTCAATGCCGCGACCTGGGGCCTGGTCGTCACTGGCAAGCTCGCCACCAGCGTCAACGACCGGGGCCTCGCCGCCGCGCTCACCCGCCTGATCGCCCGCTGCGGCGAACCGGTGATCCGGCGCGGCGTCGACATGGCGATGCGCATGATGGGCGAGCAGTTCGTGACCGGCGAGACGATCGCCGAAGCCCTCAAACGCTCCCGCCCGCTGGAAGCGCGCGGTTTCGCCTACAGCTATGACATGCTCGGCGAAGCGGCGACCACGGCTGCTGACGCCACCCGCTACTATGCGGATTACGAACAGGCGATCCACGCTATCGGCAAGGCGTCCAACGGCCGCGGCATCTATGAAGGGCCCGGCATCTCCATCAAGCTGTCGGCGCTCCACCCGCGCTATGCCCGCGCCCAGAGCGCCCGCGTGATGACCGAACTGCTGCCCCGCGTGAAGGCGCTCGCCATCATCGCCAAATCCTACGGCATCGGCCTCAACATCGACGCCGAAGAAGCCGACCGGCTGGAACTCTCGCTCGACATGATGGAGGACTTGGCGCTCGACCCCGATCTCGCGGGCTGGAACGGCCTGGGGTTCGTGGTGCAGGCCTATGGCAAGCGCTGCCCCTTCGTCCTCGACTGGATTATCGACCTCGCCCGGCGCGCCGACCGGCGGATCATGGTCCGCCTCGTTAAGGGCGCCTATTGGGACGCGGAGATCAAAAGGGCGCAGGTCGACGGCCTTGCCGACTTCCCGGTCTACACCCGCAAGGTCCACACAGACCTCGCTTATGTCGCCTGCGCGCGGAAACTGCTCGGCGCGCGGGACGTCGTCTTTCCGCAATTCGCCACGCACAACGCCCAGACCCTGGCCACCATCTATCAGATGGCGGGACCGGATTTCGCGATCGGCGACTATGAGTTCCAGTGCCTCCACGGCATGGGCGAGCCGCTCTATGACGAGGTTGTGGGCAAGGATAAGCTCGACCGCCCCTGCCGCATCTATGCCCCCGTCGGCACCCATGAGACGCTGCTCGCCTATCTGGTCCGCCGCCTGCTGGAAAACGGCGCGAACTCCTCTTTCGTCAATCGCATTTCCGACTCGCAAGTGCCGATCGCGGACCTGATCGCCGATCCGGTCGAGATCGTGCGCGCCATGCCGGTTCCCGGCCGCAAGCATGACCAGATCGACCTCCCCGCCTCCATCTACCGGGGCCGCAGCAACAGCGCCGGGCTGGACCTCTCCAGCGAAACGACCCTCGCGCTACTCACCCAGGCCCTTCAAGCCAGCGCCACCCCCACTTGGACGGCTACTCCCGCCTTTACGGGCGGAAACGGCATAGCGCGCAACGTCCTAAATCCCGCCGATCATGGCGACATCGTCGGCACCGTTGTCGAGGCTTCCCCCGATGACGTTGCCGCCGCCTTGTCCCGCGCCGCAAAGGCCGCGCCGACATGGGCCGCAACCCCGCCCGCCGATCGCGCCGCCTGCCTCGACCGCGCCGCCGACCTGATGCAGCAGGCGATGCCGACCCTGCTCGGCCTGATCGCGCGGGAGGCCGGGAAATCCATCCCCAACGCCATTTCCGAAGTGCGTGAGGCGATCGATTTCCTGCGCTATTATGCCGCGCAGGCCCGCCGCACACTCGGCCCGGCCCATGCCCCGCTCGGCCCGGTGACCTGCATCAGTCCGTGGAACTTCCCGCTGGCGATCTTCACCGGCCAGATCTCCGCCGCGCTGGTCGCGGGCAATCCCGTCCTCGCCAAGCCCGCCGAGGAAACGCCCCTCATTGCGGCCGAAGGCGTCCGCATCCTGCATGAAGCCGGCATTTCCGCCGAGGTCCTGCAACTGCTCCCCGGCGAAGGTCCGGTTGGCGCGGCGCTGGTCGGCGCGCCGGAAACCGCCGCCGTTATGTTCACCGGATCGACCGAGGTTGCGCGCCTCATCCAGAAGCAACTGGCGGCGCGCGTCTCGGCCAGCGGCAAGCCGATCCCCCTGATCGCCGAGACCGGCGGTCAGAACGCCATGATCGTCGATTCCTCTGCCCTTGCCGAACAGGTGGTCGCCGACGTCATCGCCTCCGCCTTCGACAGCGCGGGTCAGCGCTGCTCGGCGTTGCGCATCCTCTGCCTGCAGGAGGATGCAGCAGACCGCATCCTCACGATGCTGAAGGGCGCGCTGCACGAACTGTCCATCGGTCGCACCGACCGCCTCTCCGTGGATGTCGGCCCCGTCATCACGGCAGAGGCAAAGGCCAATATCGAGGCGCATATCGCCCGGATGCGCACGCTCGGCCATTCCGTCGAGCAGATCGGTCTTGCAGCGGATGCAGGCCGGGGCACGTTCGTGCCGCCGACGATCATCGAAATGGACAGCCTGTCCGATCTCGATCGGGAGGTGTTCGGCCCCGTGCTGCACGTCATCCGCTATCGCCGGTCGCAGGTCGATCGCTTGATCGACGATATCAACGCCACCGGCTACGGCCTGACCTTCGGCCTCCACACCCGCCTGGACGAAACGATCGCGCATGTCAGCGGCCGGATCAAAGCGGGCAACCTCTACGTGAACCGCAACATCATCGGTGCTGTCGTCGGCGTACAGCCCTTCGGCGGGCGCGGCCTGTCCGGCACCGGCCCGAAGGCGGGCGGCCCGCTCTATCTCGGCCGGCTGGTCGAAAACGCGCCGGTTCCGCCGGAGCACAGTTCCGTCAGCACCGATCCCGCGCTATCCGATTTCGCGCTATGGCTGGATGCGCAAAGTGATTCCCAACAGGCTGAAAAGGCGCGCCATTATGGCAGCGTATCTGCTTTGGGACTTCAGATCGCGCTCCCCGGCCCGGTGGGAGAGAGCAATATCTACGCCCTCCACCCGCGCGGACGCATCCTGCTGATCCCGCAAACGCGCGAAGGGCTGCGCGAACAGGTCGCCGCCATCCTCGCCACCGGGAATGACGCCGTGATCCATGGGGAAATTGGCTTGTCCGACGACATGCCCGCCAGCGTGGCCAGCCGCATCACCCGATCGACCGACATCGCCGCATCCGGGCCCTATGCGGGAGCGCTCTTAGAGGGCTCCGCCGAGCAGATCATCGCCGCGCAACAGATGATCGCCGCCCTGCCCGGCCCCATCCCGCTCATACAGGCCAGCGACGATACGGGCGGCTACTGCCTCGACTGGCTGCTGGAGGAAGTGTCGACCTCGATCAACACTACGGCGGCGGGCGGCAACGCCAGCCTGATGACGATCGCGTGACGTGCGCGTGATGAGGCTTGACGCCACCCCCAAAACTTAGGATTGCAGGCGCGCCGCGGGTGTAGCTCAATGGCAGAGCAGAAGCTTCCCAAGCTTACGACGAGGGTTCGATTCCCTTCACCCGCTCCATAGAGAATAGGCGTATCGATCGGCAGATGACAAAGGCGCCGGTCGTTTCTCCGGCTTCAGACAGTCTCCGCCCAGGCATATGAACAGCAAGGGAGACGGCGTCATGCTCAAGTCCATTCTCGTCCTCATCGCATCGGGCCTGATCGCGGCATCCGCGCAGGCGCAGGTCGCGCCCTTCCCCGCCAGCTTCAAGATCGAGAATATCGCCACCAACGGCACGACGGTCAGCGTGCGGGTCGGCGGAAAGGGTCCAGCGGTCGTCCTGCTCCATGGCTATGGCGAGACGGGCGACATGTGGGAACCGATGGCGGTCGATCTGGCGCGCGACCACACCGTCATCGTCCCCGACCTGCGCGGCATGGGCCTGTCCGATCATCCTGCTGGCGGCTATGACAAGAAGACCCAGGGCAAGGACATTTCAGGCCTTCTCGACAGCCTGAAGATCACACAGGTCGATCTGGTCACTCATGATATCGGCAATATGGTCGGCTATGCCTTCGCCGCCGAAAACCGCGATCGCGTAAAGCATTTCGTCCTGATCGACGCGCCGTTGCCGGGCGTCGGTCCTTGGGAGGAAATCCTCAAGAACCCGCTGCTCTGGCACTTCCGTTTCGGCGGCCCCGACATGGAGCGGTTGGTCGCGGGGCGCGAGCGCATCTATCTTGATCGCTTCTGGAATGAATTTTCTGCAACGCCCGCGCGCTTCACCGAAGCCTCGCGCGAACATTATGCCGCGCTCTACGCCCGGCCGGGCGCCATGCATTCCGGCTTTGCGCAGTTCGCCGCCTTCGATCAGGATGCGAAGGACAACCAGGCGTTTGTGGCCGAGGGAAAGCTGACCATGCCCGTGCTGGCTTTGGGTGGCGAAAAATCCTTCGGCCCCATGATGGCGACGGTCATGCGGTTCGCCGCAACCAATGTGACAGAAGGCGTGGTTCCGGATTCCGGACACTGGATCATGGAGGAAAATCCGGCGGCGACGGTCACCATGGTGCGCGCATTTCTGACGGGCAAGAAATGATCCCGTTGGCCTTGATCCGCCATGCATGATAGACCTTGACTGTATCATATCAATAATACAGTCTTCGGCACGGTTATGAACGACACGCCCTCCGGCTCCCACGACTTCGGCACCGCGCCGCAACCCGCCGCCACCGGGCCTTCCCCCTTCGGCGGAGGGCCGCCGAGCGCCTTCCCGCCACGCTCTTCGCCGCGCAAAAGGCTGCGGATACTCGCCTGGATCGCCGCCGGCCTCCTCGCCATCTTCTTTGCGCTCGTCGCATGGCTGGCGGTCACTGCGCCGCTCTCCCGCTCGCTCAAGCCGATTTCGCCGCCCAGCATCACGCTCATCTCCGCCGACGCGCAGGTCATCTCCCGCAAGGGCGCGATCATCGACAAGCCCGTGGCCATCGCCGACCTGCCCAAGCGCGTGCCGGAAGCGTTCATGGCGATCGAGGACCGCCGCTTCTACAGCCATTGGGGCATCGACCCGCGGGGCATCGCCCGCGCCATGTGGCGCAACCTGTGGGCGGGCGGCACGAAGGAAGGCGGCAGCACGATCACGCAGCAACTCGCCAAGGGCGTGTTCCTCAACAATGACCGCACTGCCGGGCGCAAGCTGCGGGAGGCGCTGATCGCCTTCTGGCTGGAGGCATGGCTGACCAAGGATCAGATCCTGGAACGCTATCTGTCGAACGTCTATTTCGGCGACAATGTCTACGGCCTGCGCGCGGCCTCGCTCCATTATTTCAACCGCCAGCCTGAAAAGCTGACGATCTCGCAGGCGGCGATGCTCGCGGGGCTATTGAAGGCCCCGTCCCGCCTTGCGCCCACCGCCAATCTCGCCGGCGCCCGCGCCCGCGCGCAACTGGTAATACATGCCATGGCCGAGGCGGGCTTCATCACCGCCGAGCAGGAGCGCGAGGCCCGCCCCGCTGTCCTCGATGTCCGCGAAGCGCCCGAATCGACCAGCGGCACCTATTTCGCCGACTGGGTCCTGCCAGAGGCCCGCGACCGCGCCGGCGCAGTCTATGGCGCGCAGAACGTGACCACGACGATGGACTCAAAGCTCCAGAAGATCGCCGAGGGCGCTGCCCGCCGCGCGCCGCTTGGCAAGGCGCAGGTCGCCATCGTCACCATGAAACCGGACGGCAGCGTCGTCGCCATGATCGGCGGCAAGAGCTACCAGAAAAGCGCCTTCAACCGCGCGATCCAGGCACGGCGACAGCCCGGCTCAACCTTCAAGCTGTTCGTCTATCTCGCTGCCTTCCGCGCCGGGATGACGCCGGACGACATGATCGACGACACGCCGATCACCGAGGGTGAATATCGCCCCGCCAATCATGATCGCAAATATCGCGGCCGCATCACCCTGCGTCAGGCGTTCGCGGTATCGAGCAATGTCGCCGCTGTCAGGATCGCCGAGAAGGTCGGCGTGAAGGCGGTCATCAAGGCCGCCCGCGACCTTGGTGTGCGCAGCCCGCTGGGCGAGGACCCCAGCCTTGCGCTCGGCACGTCCGAAATCACCCTGCTGGAACTGACCCAGGCCTATGCCGCCATCGCCGCGGGGGCCTATCCCGTCATCGGCCACGGCCTGCCGCCCGAAGAACAGAGCTGGCTCGCCAAGCTGATGGACCGGCAGAAGGCGTTCAGCGACGATCAGCTCAAGATGATCCGCGATCTCCTGTCCTCCGCCGCCAATCGCGGCACGGGCAGCGCGGCCGCCTTGCGCACCAGCACCTTCGGCAAGACCGGCACGACGCAGGACAATCGCGACGCGCTGTTCGTCGGCTATGCGGGCGGACTCGTCACCGGCGTATGGGTCGGGAATGACGACAATACGCCCCTGCCCGGCATAGCGGGCGGCGGAATCCCGGCCCGCATCTGGCGCGACTTCACATCCCGCGCCATCGGCGAGCCGACGGTGGACGAGACGCCTGCCGACAATGACGAGGACCTGGTCAACGCCATTGCGAACGTGAATGTCGAAACCGGCATCGGCAATCTGTCGATCGGCATCGGCCCGGACGGCGTGAATCTCGACCTCGCCCCGCTGCGCACGACTGAGCCCCCCGCCCCCATCGCGCCGCCTGCGCCGGTCCAGCCGAGGATAACGCCTCCGTCTACGCCGCCAGCGAATGAGCAGTAGCTAAATCCGTTCGCCCTGAGCGAAGTCGAAGGGCTAGCCTGAACGCAGTGAAGGCACTTCGCTGCGCTCAGTGGAAGGCTTCGACTTCGCTCAGCCCGAACGGAATCTGGTTAATTCCACCCCTCCTCCACAGATGACGCCACGCAACACCGCGCCTATAGCGTCGCCAACCGAATCATCCGCCGGAAGGGGCCGTTCCCATGAAATTCTTCGCCGACACCGCCGACACCGCTGAAATCAAGGATCTGGCCGCCACCGGCCTGCTGGACGGCGTCACCACCAACCCCTCGCTGATCCACAAGTCGGGCCGCAAGTTCGTCGAGGTCGTCGCGGAAATCTGCAAGATCACGGACGGCCCGGTGTCAGCTGAAGTCGTCGCGCTCGACCATCCGACCATGATGAAGGAAGCGGAAATCCTGCGGAAGATCGCGGGCAATGTCTGCATCAAGGTGCCGCTGACCATCGATGGCCTGAAAACCTGCAAGGCGCTGTCGGACGAGGGCACGATGGTCAATGTGACCCTGTGCTTTTCCGCCAATCAGGCGCTGCTCGCGGCAAAGGCCGGCGCGACCTTCATCTCGCCCTTCGTCGGCCGGCATGACGACAATGGCTTCGACGGCATGCGTCTGATCGAAGACATCCGCCTCATCTACGATAATTACGCCTTCGATACCGAAATCCTGGTCGCCAGCGTCCGCCACCCCATCCATGTGCTGGAGGCCGCGAAGATCGGCGCCGACGTGATGACCGCCCCGCCCGCCGTCATCAAGGCGCTATTCAACCATGTCCTGACCGACAAGGGCATTGCCGGCTTCCTGGCCGATTGGGAAAAGACCGGCCAGACGATCATCTGATTTCTACGCTGTCCCAACGCCTCCAACCTCCGTTCGCTTCGAGCGAAGTCGAGAGGCATAGCGCGCAGTGTCTCGACTACGCTCGACACGAACGGGTGTAGGACTAGTACCGGAACGGAATTAGGGGCAGGTCAAAACCTGCCCCTAATTCCCTACTGCCCAAACCCCTTGGGCGCTGCGTCGATCACTGCAAAGCTCCCCGGATTGACTTGGCTCACTTCCAAGGCCCGCTCCGCCACGCCGTTCGCGCCGAAGCGGAACGCGCCGTCGATCCCCGTAAAGCCGCCCGCATCGGTCAGGCGCTTCACCGGGAAGGGCGTGCCGGGCTTCCATTCCTGCGACATCTTCACCGTTAGCAGCACGGCGTCATAGCCGAGCGATGACAGCCGGAACGGCGTCGTCCCGAAGCGCGCCCGGTATTTCGTGGCCAACTGCCGGTAATAGGTGTCGGACACGCTGGCGAACCACGCCCCGTTGACCGCCGTATTGCCCGCCAGCGCGCTTTCCGTATTCCACAGTTCCGTGCCCAGGATGCGCGCGTTGGCGGCCCCCCGCTTGCGGACCAGCGGCGCGATCTGGATCGCGGCGCGGCCACTGTCGGCGATCAGGATCGCGTCATAGGCGTCACCCTGCGGCAGCTTCTGCACGGCGGCGGCGAAGGAACCCGCCGTCCGGTCGAACGTCTGCATCGACACAACCGTCCCGCCAGCGCCTTCTACGGTGCGCAGCAGGGCATTGCCCGACCGCTCGCCATAGGTGCCGCGCGGCACCAGCGCGGCGAAGCGGGTCATGCCCTTGCCCCGCGCGTAAGTGATGATCCGCTCGATCGACTGGGTCGGGCTATATCCCATCAGGAACGTGCCATTGCCCGCGACGCTGGTGTCGTTGGAGAAAGTGATAACCGGCACCCCGGCCTTCTGCGCGATCGGGCTGACGGCCCGCACGTCGGTCGCAATCAGGGGCCCGAGAATCAGCCTGTTGCCCTCGGCAATCGCCTTCTGCGCAGCCGCAGCCGCACCAAGATTGGTGTCGTATGTGGTGACGCGCACCTTCTCCGTCCGGCTGTCGAGCAGCGCCAGCGTCGTCGCATTGGCGATCGACTGGCCGACTCCAGCGTTTGCGCCCGTCATCGGCACCAGCAGCGCAACGCGGTTACGCAGCGTATCTGTGGGCAGGCCTTGCTCCACGCCCGGCTGCACTGGCCCGGTCGGCCCGGTGGTCACGGGACCCTTGCCCTTGGGTACGATCGACTGACAGCCGGCGACCATCAAAGCGCACGCCACGAACAACAGGCGCGCGCCTCTTCCTACCGCAGGCCATATGCCTGCTTGCCGTCCGGCATCCGTCTCTGTCATCTGGTCATCCTATGGAAACTTCTCTTGCACCCGGTCTCTACATCGTTGCGGGTCCGATCGGCAACCTTGCCGACCTCACGCCGCGCGCGGCCGAAATCCTGCGTCTGGCGGACGTGATCGCGGTCGAGGACACCCGCGTAAGCGCCAAATTGCTGCGCCACGCCGGGTCCGACCGACCGATGGTCCCCTATCATGATCATTCGAGCGATACCCTCCGCCAACGCCTGTTGGAACGCATGGTTAACGAATCGGTTGCGCTGCTTTCCGACGCGGGAACGCCTTTGATCTCTGATCCGGGCTACAAGCTTGTTCGGGACGCGCGCGCCGCCGGACGGTTCATCACCAGCCTGCCCGGCCCCAGCGCCGCCATCACCGCGCTCACTTTGTCGGGCCTGCCCACCGACCGCTTCCTCTTCATGGGCTTCCTTCCCTCCAAGGCGAAGGCGCGCGCCGACAGCCTTGCCGAGGTCTCCGCGCTCCGCGCCACGCTCATCTTCTACGAAAGCGGCCCGCGCCTGTCCGCCAGCCTCGCCGCCATGGCCGAAACGCTGGGCGACCGCGACGCCGCCGTCGCGCGCGAGATCAGCAAGACGTTCGAGGAAACGGTGACAGGCACGCTCCTGTCTCTCTCCACCCGCTACGCCGACGCGCCGCCAAAAGGCGAGATCGTCGTCATCGTCGGCCCGCCCGGCGAAGCCGAACCCGCCAGCGAAGAAGATGCCGACGCCGCCCTGCGCGAAGCCATGGAACGCTTGCCCGTGTCCAAGGCCGCAGGCGAGGTCGCGAAAAAGCTCGGCCTCGACCGCCGCGAGCTCTACGCCCGCGCCATGACGCTAAAGGGATGAAGCCGCCCACGCCGGCCCGACTCCAGGCCGAGAAGCGCGGCCGTCAGGCAGAGCGCATCTGCGCCTGGTGGCTGCGGCTCAAGGGCTGGAAGATCCTCGCCCGCCGCGTCCGCACGCCGCTCGGCGAAATCGACCTGATCGCCCGGCGCGGTGCCATGATCGCCTTCGTGGAGGTGAAGGCCCGCGCAACCGCCGCCGAACTCGACTTCGCGATCGACGAACGCCGCCTCTCCCGCGTCGCGGCCGCCGCCGAAATCCTCTGGCCGACCTACATGCAGCCGGGCGACGACATGCGAATCGACGTGATGCTCCTTGCGCCCGGCCGCGCGCCGCGCCATCTGACCAACGTCTGGCATGGGGGGTGATTGGATTTTTCCGGTCCCCGTTCGTCCTGAGTAGCCATTGAGCTTGTCGAAATGGCGTATCGAAGGATCGTCTGAAGCGCAGTGCTTCGATACGGGTCTTCGACTTCGCTCAGCCCCTACTCAGCACGAACGGACTTTGGATAGGATTGAACCGCATGACCCTGAACGTCGCCGTACAGATGGACCCGATGGAAGGCATCAAGATCGGCGGGGATTCGACTTTCCACGTCATGCTGGCGGCGCAGAAGCGCGGGCATAAGCTCTATCACTATCTCGCGCCCGACATCACCTTCCGAGACGGTCGCGTCGTCGCCCTCGCCCGCCCGGTGGAGGTGCGCAAGGTGCAGGGCGATCATTTCACCTTCGGCGATCCGGTCGCGCTTGACCTCGGCCGGGACATTGACGTCGTCCTGATGCGGCAGGACCCGCCGTTCGACCTCAGCTACATCACCGCCACGCACCTGCTGGAGCGCATCCAGGGCGAGACACTGGTCGTTAACGACCCCGCCGCCGTCCGGAATGCGCCGGAAAAGCTGTTCGTCCTCGACTATGCCCGCTTCATGCCGCCGACGATGATCACCCGCGACCTGGCCGAGGTGAAGAGCTTCCTCGCCGAACATGGCGAGATCGTCGTCAAGCCGCTCTACGGCAATGGCGGCGTCGCGGTGTTCCATGTCGACGCCAAGGGCTCCAACCTTTCGTCGCTGGTGGAACTGTTCAAGGCGTCATGGGTCGAACCCTTCATGATTCAGGCCTTCATCCCCGGCGTTGCCAGCGGTGACAAGCGCATCGTGCTGATCGACGGCGAAGTCGCGGGCGCGGTCAACCGCATCCCCGGCGCGGGCGAAATCCGATCCAATCTTGCCGTGGGCGGATCGGCCGCCAAGACCGAACTGACGCCCGAAGAACGTGAAATTTGCGCCGCTATGGGGCCTGAACTTAAGAAGCGCGGGCTTCTGTTCGTGGGCATAGACGTGATCGGCGGCAAATGGCTGACGGAGATCAACGTCACCTCCCCCACCGGCATCGTCTCGATCGAGGCGTTCGATGGCGTCGATACCGGCGGCATGATCTGGGACGCGATCGACGCACGTCTGAAGGCGCGGGGATAAGAGCAGACCCGTGTCTCCCCTCCCACGTCATCCCAGCGCAGGCTGGGATCTCAGGCCGGATTGCGCGTCGCCGCCTGAGGTCCCAGCCTCCGCTGGGACGACGGAAGATAAATCATGACCGACTGGGTCCTGCACCTCATCGACTCCGGCGGCTATTGGGGCATCGGCTTCCTGATGTTCCTGGAGAATGTCTTTCCGCCCATCCCGTCGGAACTCATCATGGGCGTTGGTGGCATCCGTGTCGGACAGGGCCGCATGGAGATGTTGCCGCTGATGATCGCCGGCACCATCGGCACCACGTTCGGCAACTATGTCTGGTATCTGGTCGGCTGGCATATGGGGATGAAGCGCATCAAGGCGCTGGTCGACCGCTTCGGCCGGATCGCGACGATGGACTGGGGCCATGTGAAGGCGCTCAATCGCCTGTTCGAGCGCTATGGGCAGGTCATCGTCTTCGGCTTCCGCTTCATGCCGACCTTCCGAACGATGGT
>JAHFPU010000080.1 GCA_023266635.1 Sphingobium sp. | reverse complement strand
TCGCCGGCAAGGTCGGCATGCTACGGCAGAAGATCAAGATCGTCACCGATCAGGACAATCTGTTCGATATCAGTGTTTCCCTGTCGGACAGCAGCCTGTCGGACGGCGGCAATGCGCGCGTCGCCAATCAGGTGGCGCAGAAGCTGGTCGAGCTGTTCCAGCAGGCCGACATTCTCAACGATCGCGTCGAGACCAAGCAGAGCCTGGGCTTCCTGAATTCTCAGGTCGAACAGCGCGGTCGCCAGCTTCAGGAGGCCGAGCAGCGCCGGGTTGCCTTCGAACAGAAATATATCGGCCTGTTGCCAGGCGTCGGATCGATCAACGACCGCATGAACGCAGCGCGGACCGAGATGAACCAGATCGACCCGCAACTGATTGCCGCCCAGAGCGCGCTCAGTTCGATGAATGGCCAGCTCGCCGGAACACCCGCCATGATTGCCGGGACCACGACTGGTGGCCTGAGTGCCCTGGGTTCCGCCCAGGCTGACCTGTCGGCAGCGCGGGCACGCGGCTGGACGGAAAACCATCCCGATGTCGTCGCGCTGGAGCGCCAGATCGCGGCGCTGAAGGGGCAGGGGGGCGCTGCGGCGTCCGCCGGCGGTACGCCGAACCCGGCTTATATGTCGCTCAAGTCGATGCAGGCGGAGAAGGCGGCGACCGCCGCCGCGCTGCTCGCCCGCAAGAATCAGCTTCAGTCTGACCTTAACACGATGATCGCCAAGCAGATCGACGAGCCTGGCGTCGCCGCCGAACAGGAGCGGCTGGACCGCGATTATCAGGCGCTGAAGGACCAGTATGACAAACTGGTGTCGGACCGCGAGGATATCCGTCTGCGCGGGGATGTCCAGTCGGAGACCGACGCCGTCAAGTTCCGCATCATCGATCCGCCAAGCATGTCGTCCGTGCCGGCGTCGCCTAACCGTCCGCTGCTGCTGATCGGCGTGCTGATCGCCGGAATATTCGGTGGTGCAGGAGCGGCCTTCGCCATGAGCCAGTTGCGGACCACCTATCCGACCGTTGCGCGTCTGGAGAAGGCGGCCGGCATTCCAGTCATCGGCGCGATCACCGAAACGCTCACCACCAGCCAGTCCGACACCCGCCGCCAGCATCTGCGCTGGTTCGCAGGCGGCAGCGGCGCGCTTGCCGCTTGCTGCGTACTGCTGATCGCGGTCGAATTCGTCCAGCGCGGCATGGCTTGAGGGGAACAGGCAGATGAACAAGCCCACAGGACCTCTCCAGGACAAGGCCACGCTGCTTGAGCGGGCCTCGGGTCTTTACGATTTTGGCGACGCGCTGCGTGGCCATGTCGCACCACCCATCGACGCCGGATCATTGCCCCCCCCGCCACCAGTCACGCAATCTGACGGCCCAACTTCGGCGCCCGTTGCGCATCCCTGGAGTGGCCCGATCGAGGCGGTCGACCGTCTGGCGCTAGCAGAGGCCGGCTATGTCTTGCCTGACGGACCAGTCACCGGAATCGGCGAGGAATTCCGGATCGTAAAGCGCCAGTTGCTTTCCAGCGTCGCGGCCGGGGACAACCGTGTCCTCGTCTGCTCGGCGCTGCCGGGTGATGGTAAGACCTTCTGCGCCGTCAATCTGGCGCTGTCGCTGGCCGCGGAAAAAGACATGGAAGTCCTGCTGGTCGACGCCGATTTCGCCAATCCCAGCGTGCTTACGACGCTCGGCCTTCAAGGTGGGCAGGGCTTTATGGATGCGCTCGCCGACCCGACTGTCGCGGTCGAGGATTGCGTCATCCGTACGGATATTCCTGGCCTCGCCGTGCTACCCGCCGGACGACCGACGAACAACGACACCGAATATCTCGCCTCCTCGCGCATGGAGCTGGTGCTCGATCGGCTTGCCGCCGGTCGTCCGAACCAGATCATCCTGTTCGATTCGCCGCCTCTGCTGGCCGCCTCTCCGGCGTCGGTCATTGCCGCGCATGTGGGTCTCGCCCTCCTGATCGTGCGCGCAGACAAGACGTCGGAAAGCGCCCTGCGCGACGCTGCCGGCCTGCTTAAGGCGTGCCCGCAAGTCCAGTTGCTGCTGAACGGCGTCAAATTCTCCGCAAGCGGCCGCCGGTTCGGCAGCTATTACGGTAAGGGCGAATAACGATGGTCCGCTCGGCCCTCTTGAAAGCTGCGACGGGGATCGTGCTGGCGTCCGTCGCGATGCCTGCGCTTGCCCGCGAGAAGCGGCTGGAGATCGAACCCTATCTGGAGGTCAACCAGACTGTCCTGACCGATATCAAGGGCGGTGACGGGGACGTGCTGGCCTATAGCAGCGCCGCCGCCGGTATCGACGCGCGCATGACCACCCGCGATGCGGAGGGGCAGGCTAACGTCCGATACGAACATCAGTTCGGCTGGGGCCGTAATGTCGGCGATCAGGACATCATCAGCGGCATCGCCCGCGTTCGCGTCGATCCCGTGCGCGATCTTCTGCACCTTGAGGCGGGCGGCATCGCCACGCGCACCAGCAGCGCATATGTCGGCGCCAGCGGCGGATCGCTCGCCGGGTCGGACGCCATTGCGAAAATCTATTCGGGCTATGTCAGCCCGATGCTCACCACCACGGCCGGCGATCTGACGATCAACGCCTCCTATCTGGCGGCCTATAACAAGGTCCAGCAGGACAGCGGCGTCAGCTTTGGCGGACAGCGCCTCAACTCCTTCGACAGCAGCCTCTATCAGAGCGCGAAGGCTTCAGTGGGCATGCAGCCCGGACCGCTGCCCGTGGGCTGGTCGGTTGGCGTCGGTTACGACCGCGAGGACGCCAAACCGCTCGATCAACTATACCAAGACAAATGGGCGCGCGCCGACCTGACCCTGCCGGTATCCCCGACCACGGCGATCGTGGGCGGGATCGGCTATGATGATCTGAAGATCGGCCAGCGGGACGTCCTGCGCGACGCCAATGGCGATCCGGTGATCTCCTCGTCCGGTCGCCTCGTCACCGACAAATCCTCGCCGCGCCAGCTCTCCTATGATTTCGATGGGCTGATGTGGGATGTGGGCGTGCTGTGGCGTCCGAGCCGCCGCACCTCGCTGGAAGCACGCTTCGGTCAGCGTTATGGATCGTGGCGCTTCACCGGCAACTTCACCTGGCAGCCGGATCGCGACAGTTCGGTCAGCGTGACGGTGTTCGACGGTATCGACAGCTTCGGCCGGTTGATGAACGGGTCGCTTGTCGGCCTTGGCACCAGCTTCAATGTCCAGCGCAACCCGTTCAGCGGTGACCTCAACACCTGCGCCTATGGCGCGCAGGGCGGCGGCCAATGCTTCAATGACGCGCTTTCTGCGCTCAGCGCTGCGAACTTCCGTCATCGCGGGATCAATGCGCAATATTCGGCTGAGCGGGGGGCGTGGAACTGGGGCGTTGCCGGTGGCTATGCCCGCCGCAAGTTCATCGCGCCTGACGGCAGCGTGTTTGAAGAGGTCAACGGTTCGACCGACGAGAATTATTATCTCAACCTGTTCGCGGGCCGGAAGATCGACCAGCGTTCGGGCGTCAATGGCACGGTTTACGCCAATTATTATAATTCGGGCGTCGACGGCGTCCTCGATGTTCTGAACGCTGGCGCTTACGCCAGTTATTACCGGGACTTCACCCGCCGTCTGACCGGCACCGCGTCGGTCGGCGTTGACGGGGTCGATCCCAAGGGCATCGACAGCATCATCAGCGCGCTGGCCCAGATCAGCCTGCGTTACCAGTTCTAAGCGTTCGAAAGAGGTACGAGATGTACGATCAGTTCTACGGATTGAAGGGCCGGCCTTTCCAGCTCACGCCCGATCCGCATTTCTATTTCGAGAGCGCGACGCATCGCAAGGCCCTTTCCTACCTCGGTTATGGCTTGGCGCAGGGCGAGGGCTTCATCGTCATCACCGGCGACATCGGCGCGGGCAAGACGACGCTGGTCGGCCATGTCATGGCATCGATCGACCCGGCGCGCCTGACCGCCGTCAAGATCGTCTCGACCCAGGTCGAGGGCGACGACATGCTGCGCCTCGCTGCGCAGACGTTCGGTGTGCCGACCGATGGCGTGGCGAAGGCGGAAATCCTGAACCGGATCGAGGGTTTCCTGCATAGCCAGGCCCGCGCCGGTCGCCGCACGCTACTGATCGTTGACGAGGCGCAGAACCTGCCCGTCTCCGCGATCGAGGAACTGCGGATGCTGAGCAACTTCCAGCTCGGCGGACAGGCGTTGCTACAGATATTCCTGCTCGGCCAGCCAGAGTTTCGCGACCTCATGGCGTCGCCGGGGCTGGAGCAGTTGCGCCAGCGCGTCATCGCCACGCATCATCTCGACCCGATGCTTGCCGACGAAGTGCAGCCCTATATCGAGCATCGCCTGAAGCTTGTCGGCTGGCAGGGCAATCCGCATTTCACGCCGGAAGCGTGCGTCGCCATCCACGCCGCGACCGGCGGCATTCCGCGCCGGGTGAACGCGGTGGTCAGCCGCGTGCTGCTGCTGGGCGCGATCGATCGGCTTGACCTGATCGACACGCCGGTCGTGGACGCCGTTGTCGCCGACATGAACCATGAAGGCGAAGTCGCCGAAGCCGCGCCCCAGCCGCAGCCCGTCGCTGCGCTTGCCGTCGCGCCGATCCGCGCCGTTCCCGATAGCGCGCCCGTCGAAGCGGTTGCCGCGCCTGCGCCTTCGTCCGCAGATCTTCTGGATCTGCACCGCATCAAGGCGGAGCTAGACGAACTGCGCGCCGCCATGGCCGACAAGAGCGGTTCGGGCGACCTCACAGCCCTGTTCGAGCGCCTCAACGCGATCGAGAAGCGCCTTGGCGTTTCTGAGCAGCGCGCCGCCGATCAGGACGCCGCCTTGCGTCAGGTGCTGACCCTGCTGGTCGAGTGGGTCGAGCGGGACGAAGACGTCGCGCTTCACGCGCAAGAGCGGGCGGCCTAACAAGGGCGGCCCGCCGGGGCGGAGAACAGCAATGCGCAATGCCCTTTCTGTCGATGTCGAGGACTGGTTCCAGGTCGGCGCGTTCGAGAAGACGATCGCGCGCGACGACTGGGCCGGGCTGCCGCATCGCGTGGAGCGGAACACTGACGCCGTGCTTGCCCTGCTCGACGATGCCGGTGTCAAGGCGACCTTCTTCACGCTTGGCTGGGTTGCGGAACGCTATCCGGCGTTGATCCGCCGCATCGCGGAAAGCGGTCATGAAGTCGCCAGCCATGGCTATGACCATCAGCGGGTCTTCACCTTCACGCCGTTCCGGTTCCGGGCAGATTTGCGCAAGGCGCGGGACCTGCTGGAGAATGCCGCCGGCTGCAAGGTCATTGGCTATCGCGCGCCCAGCTTCTCCATCGACACGCGCACGCCGTGGGCGCACCCGATCCTGGCGGAAGAAGGCTATGCTTATTCCAGTTCCGTCGCGCCGGTAAAGCATGACCATTATGGCTGGCCGGACTCGCCCCGCTTCGCCTGGTTGCCGGTGGAAGGCAGCGCGCTGATGGAGTTTCCGGTGACCACCGCCCGCTTCATGGGCCGCACGCTCGCGGCTGGCGGCGGCGGATTTTTCCGCCTCTTTCCCTATGCCTTCTCCCGCTGGGCGGTGAGGCAAGTGAACGGCGAATTTTCGCAACCTGCGATCATCTATTTTCATCCGTGGGAGATCGATCCCGATCAACCCCGCGTCGCGAATGCGCCGCTGCGATCGAAGGTCCGCCACTATACCAATCTGCGCGCCATGGCTCCCAAGCTGCGCCGTCTGGCGACAGATTTCGCCTGGGGTCGCGTCGATGCGCTGGTGGAGGCGGAAGCCGCCCGGCTTACGGCCAAGACGCCGATGGAGCGCGCCGCATGAACGCCACATTCGATCCGAGCGCTATCGCTATAGAGGATGTCCGGATCGGTGACGCCGCCACGGTGGCTGAAGTCGACGCTTGGGTTTTGTCACAGCCGGAGTCGACGCCCTTCCACCGCCCGGCATGGATATTCGCCGTTGCGCGGGGCAATGGCCAGCGCGCCATCCTGCTTGTCGCGCGCGATGTGACCGGCGCCATTGTCGGCGTCTTGCCCCTCGTCCTGATCCGCTCCGCGCTGTTCGGACGCGCGCTGGTGTCGAGCGGCTTTGCCGTGGACGGCGGCATCCTTTCGACCAACAGCCGCGCGGAAACCGCCCTTGCGGACACTTGCTGGGCGCTGGCGCAGGCGCATGGCTGCTCCACCGCGGAATTGCGCGGCGGGTCCGCGCCCGAAGGCTGGACCGTCAAGGCTGACGCCTATCTCGGCTTCGCCAAGCCGCTGGAGGCAAGCGACGAAGCGCAACTGCTCTCGATCCCCCGCCGTCATCGCGCCGAGGTGCGCAAATCGCTGGAGAATGGCCTTTCGTTCGAGATGGGCCGCGACAAGCGCCTGCGGGACATTCACTACGGGCTCTACGCGGCGAGCGTGCATCGCCTGGGTACGCCCGTTTTCCCGCGCGCCATGTTCGAGCATGTGCTCGACGGCTTTGGCGACGCTGCCGACATCGCCCTGGTGACGAAGGACGGCGTCCCGCTGTCGTCGGTCGTCAGCCTCTATCATCACGACGCCGTCATGCCTTACTGGCACGGTGCCACCCTGGCTTCGCGCGCCGAACGGTCGAACGAATTCCTCTATTTCAACCTGATGAACGCTTCGCGCGAACGGGGTTTGACCCTGTTCGATTTCGGCCGGTCGAAGGTCGGCACGGGTCCCGCCGCATGGAAGAAGACGTGGGGCCTGGAGGGCGTGCCGCTCAGCTATGCCGTGCGCGCGGTCGAGGGCAAAATGCCGCGCGACGTCAATCCGCTCTCCCCGCAGTATGTGCGCAAAGTGGAGATGTGGAAGAAGCTGCCCCTGCCGTTGGCCAATATGATCGGCCCCTGGCTGGCGCGAGGGCTGGGATGAAAAGCGGCGGGATCGGCGAGATCCTGTTCCTTTGTCACCGCATTCCTTTCCCCCCGGACCGCGGCGACAAGATCCGCTCGCACAATCTGTTGCGCAAGCTGTGCGAGATTGCGCCCGTCCATGTCGGTTGTTTTGCCGACGATGCGCGCGATATGAGCTTTGCCACTGAGCTTGGCGACATCTCGGCAAGCCAGAAGATCATTCCCCGCAATAACTCGCGTGTATTGGCGGGTTTGAAGGGGCTTGCGAATGGTCAGCCCATGCTGGTCGCGCTGTTCGACCATCCGGTTATGCATAATTGGGTGCGCGAAATCCTAGCTGCCCGGCCCATCTCGGCGGTCGTCGCCTATTCGGCGCAGATGGCGCACTTCGTGCCGGTGCTGGAGGAAGGCAAGCGCTTCGTCATGGATTTCGTCGATCTCGATTCGGCGAAATATACCGCCTATGGCGAAGGGCAGGGCGGCCCGCTCGGCTGGATCAACCGGCGCGAAGGACGTGTGCTGCTGGACTTCGAGAAGGCGGTTGCCGTGCGCGCGAATGTCAGCACGTTCGTCAGCGAGGCAGAGGCATCCCTGTTCCGGGCGGTGAGCGGTCTGAGCACGGGGAAAGTCCGCGCGCTGGAGAACGGCGTCGCGCTCGACTATTTTTCGCCAGACGCGCAGTTCGAGCGCCTTTCACCGGAAGAGCGCGGCACAGGACCGCTGCTCGTCTTCACCGGCCAGATGGACTATCGGCCGAATATCGAGGCGGTCGACAGCTTCGCCAGGATCAGCATGCCCGCCATCCGCGACGCCCATCCGGATGCGCGATTTGCAATCGTAGGGCGCAGTCCAACCGCCGCCGTCGAGGCGCTTGCGTCGCTCCCCGGCGTAACGGTCACGGGCGCGGTGGCGGACGTGCGGGGCTGGCTGGCCGCCGCCGATGTGGTCGTTGCGCCGTTACGGATCGCCCGAGGCATTCAGAACAAGGTGCTGGAGGCGATGGCGATGGGACGCCCCGTCGTCGCCTCGGCCCAGGCGTCAGAAGGCATAGATGTGCAATGGGACCGGCACCTGCTGGTCGCGTCCAATGCGGGGCAGGAGGCGGCGCTGGTCCTCAAGCTGCTTGCCGACAAACAGCTGTCCGCCGATCTGGGCAAGGCGGCGCGCGCGCGCATGGTCGAACGCTATGATTGGAGCGCGACGCTGGCGGGCGTCCCCGCGCTGATCGGCGGATGATACGCGCGGGGGCCATGCGGCCGGGCGTTATGGCGAGTCCGGCGCTGGAGGGCTGGCGCGGATCGTTGATTGCGCTGGGTTTCGTGGCTGCGGCGATCCTTGTCCTGTTCGTCCGGGACGCCACCGACATGGCCGCGATCTGGTGGAACGCCTCTACCTATGGCCATTGCTTGTTTGTCCCGTTCCTGATCGGCTGGCTGGTGCAGCAGCGCGTTGGCGACCTGCGCCAGTTGACCCCGGTCGCCTGGTGGCCCGGCCTGCTCTGGCTAGGCGGTGGCGCATTCTGCTGGCTGGTGGGGGATGCCGCCGGCGTCGCCCTCTTCCGGCATTTGGGCTTGGTCGTCATGCTGCAGGGGGCGGTGATCGCCATCCTTGGCCCGAACGTCGCGCGCGCTCTTATCTTCCCGATCTTCTACGCCGTCTTCATGATCCCCTTCGGCGAGGAGGTAGTGCCCGCATTGCAACTGCTGACCGCCAAGCTGGCCGCCGAGCTGCTGGCGCTGGTCGGCGTGCCGGCCCATTTGGACGGGATATTCATCTCGACGCCTACGGGCTATTTCGAAGTAGCCGAGGCCTGTTCCGGCGCGAAGTTCCTGATCGCGATGACGGCCTATGCCGTGCTCGTCTGCAATGTCTGCTTCCGGTCATGGGGCAGGCGGATCGCGTTCATGGCGGGCGCGCAGCTTCTGTCCATCCTCGCGAATGGCGTCCGGGCGTTCGCGACCATCTATGTCGCCCATCTGATGACGGTCGATGCGGCGGTGGGGTTCGATCATGTCGTTTATGGCTGGGTATTTTTCGGCATCATCATGATCGTGACCATGGCGGCCGCCTGGCCATTTTTCGACCGTAAGCCCGGCGATTCCTTCTTCGATCCTACGAAGCTTAAGGGGATGGTTCGTGGTGGTGGGCCCATAAGCTACATCGCCCCGGCCGCGCTCGCGCTGGCGGCGATGGCGCCGCTCTGGTCTGCGGCCATGGCTGCGCGGATCGAACCTGTTCCCGCAACGCTTTCCCTTCCCCGGGTGCAGGGATGGAGCCGGGTAACCTTGCCTCAGGCCTATCCCTGGAAGCCGCGATTCGATGGCGCAGATCTTCTATCTCTGGGCCGATATCGCGATGCGCAGGGACGCGTCGTCGACCTCGCCATCGCGGTGTTCGACCGGCAGGAGGAGAAGCGGGAGCTGGTCGGTTTCGGACAGGGCGCGGTCGATCCGGACGGTCAGTGGGCATGGTCCTCGCCTGCATCCGCGCCTGCAAATGCGCTCGGCGAGCAGATCACAGCGCCCGGCCCGGTCGTGCGCCACGTCGTAACCTATTACATATTGGGCGGCATCGTGACCGGTAGCGCCAGCGCGGTGAAGGTCGAAACCCTCAAGGCCCGGCTGCTGGGACGCGATCAACGCGCCGTTGCGATACTGGTCTCCGCCGAACAGCGGGACGGCGCACCGGCCGATGGCGCGATCAGCGCATTCCTGCGCGATCTTAGCCCCATCAAGGAACTGGCTGACGCAAGCGCGGGCATCCGCTAAGGCCCCTCTCATGTGCGGTATTGCAGGCATCTTCCATCTCGAAACGGCCAAGCCGGTCGACCCCGCGCGCATTCGGCTGATGACCGACGCGATCGCGCATCGCGGGCCGGATGGGGCGGGGGTCTGGACCGCGCCTGGCGTCGGGCTGGGTCATCGTCGCCTGTCTATCATCGACCTTGGCGGCGGCGCGCAGCCGATGTTGACCGAGGACGAAAGCCTGGCGGTGACCTTCAATGGCGAAATATACAATTTCGCTGCGGTTCGCCGGGAACTGGAGTCGAAAGGCCATCGGTTCCGCACCGACAGCGATACCGAAGTCATCCTGCACGGCTATCGCCAATGGGGCGAGGAATGCGTCAAACGCTTCGACGGCATGTTCGCCTTCGCGCTGTTCGATCGGCATGCGCAGGCTCTCTGGCTGGTTCGCGACCGGCTCGGGGTGAAGCCCCTCTATTATGCGCAGGTCTCCGACGGCAGCCTGCTCTTTGCGTCGGAACTGAAGGGGCTGCTGGTTCACCCCCTGCTGCGGCGGGAGCCGGATGTCAGCGCTGTCGAGGATTATATGGCCTATGGCTATGTGCCCGACGACGCCTGCTTTGTCGCTGGCGTGAAAAAGCTCGGGGCGGGGGAGACTCTGCGCCTCGCGCGTGGCCAGCCGGTGCCAAGACCACAGCGTTATTGGGACATGAGCTTCGCCGACCGGACGACCGCCCGCGAACCCGCACTGGAGGAGGAGATGGTCTCCCTGATGCGCGCCGCCGTGCATTCGCGCATGGTGGCGGACGTACCACTCGGGGCTTTCCTGTCGGGCGGGGTCGACAGCAGCAGCGTCGTTGCGCTGATGGCGGAGGCAAGCCCACGCGCGGTCAAGACCTGCACGATCGGTTTCGATGTCGCGTCGCTCGATGAGACCGCTTATGCCGATCGCATCGCCCGGCGCTTTGCGACCGATCACCGCACGCGGATCGTCTCGCCGGATGATTTCGGGCTGATCGACACGCTGGCCCATCATTTCGACGAGCCCTTTGCCGATGCATCCGCATTGCCGACCTATCGGGTATGCGAACTTGCGCGGGAACAGGTGATGGTCGCCCTGTCCGGGGATGGCGCTGACGAGGCGTTTGCCGGGTATCGCCGCCATCGGTTCCAATATCAGGGCGAACGTGTCCGCGGGTTGATCCCGTCATCGATTCGCGAGCCGGTGTTCGGGCGGCTTGGGCGCTGGTATCCCAAGGCCGATTGGGCGCCGCGCTTCCTGCGCGCAAAATCGACCTTCATCGAACTGGGGCAGGATGGCGCAGAGGCTTATGCCGCGTCGGTCGGGGTGACGCCGATCGCCATGCGCCAGCGCCTCTACAGCGACTTCATGAAGGCGGCGCTGGCAGGGTATCGCGCCGAGGAGCGTTATGTGAAAGCAATGCGCGAGGCCCCGGCGCGTGAGCCGCTGGACCGCGCCCAATATGCCGACATGAAAATCTGGCTGCCGGGCGATATCCTGACCAAGACGGACCGCATGAGCATGGCCGTCGGGCTGGAAGCGCGCGAGCCGCTGCTTGACCATCGGCTGATGGAGTTTGCTGGCCGCTTGCCGACGAATCTGCGAATCCATGGCAACAGCGGCAAGTATCTGATGAAGAAGGCGATGGAGGCCTATTTGCCTCAGGATATCCTCTATCGCCCCAAAATGGGCTTCGTCACGCCGATCAGCGATTGGTTCAGGGGTGCGCTGGCCAAAGAAGCAGCGGGCATCGCCGGGGGCTCGGCGCTGGCGCGTACAGGCTGGTTTGATCTGAAGGCGGTGGCGAAGGCTGCTGCGGATCACAATTCGGGCCTTTCCGACAACGGCAGGCTGCTTTGGCAATTAGTGATGCTTGACAAGGCTTTAGGCCGGATCTTCCATCTCGGTTGAGCCCATCGCGTTACGCAAACGCAACGACGATTGCGTTTATTGCAATCGTGAGACTGCTCTTCGCAATTGCGGTATAAACCGGCATCCCGCAAAGAGACTGTGCCTTTCAGGCATCCTCTCCTAAAACTTTTCGGGCTGGTCTTCGGATCGGCCCTTTTTTTTGTGCGCGAACTATACTAAAGGCCAGTTGCTGCTGCCGCGCCGAACTATATAAAAAAGGTATTTGGAGCGGAGCCGCCGGTAAGACCGGCATGGCGAGGCTGCGGCATGGGGGATCGAGCGCTTCGTGCGCTCTCCCCCATCCCCTTTTCTAATCCGGATAACGCGCGCTCATGAAATAGAGCCCATCCGGTGGCGCGTTGAGTCCAAGCGCCGCGCGATCCTTTGCGGCGAGCGCATCGGCCAAATCCTTCGCGCTCCACTTACCAGCGCCGACCAGCGCCAAGCAGCCGACCATCGACCGCACCTGATGATGCAGGAAGGATCGGGCAGCGGCGCTAACGATCACCGCGTCGCCTTCCCGACCGACGTCGAGCCGGTCCAGCGTCTTGACGGGACTGGCTGATTGGCAATGCGCCGATCGGAAGGTCGTGAAGTCGTGCAGTCCGACAAGAATTTGCGCCGCGTCATGCATCGCGGTTGCGTCCAGCGCCTGCGTCACGCGCCACGCAAACCCTCGCTCCAGCGTCAGTGTCGCACGGCGATTAATGATCCGATATTCATAGGCGCGACCGATGCAGGAAAAGCGGGCGTGCCAGTCGTCCGCAACAATCTCACATGCGAGGATCGCCACCGGGTGCGGCCGGACCTTCGCATTGATGGCCTCCATCAGGCGAAAGGGCGTGATCGCCTTTGCGATGTCCGCATGCGCGCGCATCGCCCGGCCATGCACGCCCGCGTCGGTGCGTCCGGCCGCGTGAACCACCACCATTTCGCCGGTTACGGCCTGAATCGCATCCTCGATGGCTTGCTGCACGGACGGCCCATGCGCCTGTCGTTGCCATCCCATGAAGGGCCGACCGTCAAACTCCACAGTGAAAGCAAAGCGCTGCACTCAGCCGTCCACCCGCGTGCCCGTCGGCATGTCGAAGCCACGGAGCAGTTCCCCAGCGCTCATGACACCCTTGCCCGCGCGCTGGATGAGCGTCGGGCGAATGCTGTGCCGTCCGCAACCAAAGAGCAGGCTGTTGTCGAGCAGTTCCCCCGCCGGGCCATTGGCCTCCTCGCACCGCGCGGCCAGGATGCGGAAGCGTTCGCCTCCATATTCGAAGAACGCCCCCGGCGTTGGATTGAACGCCCGCACCTGCCGCTCGACCTGATGCGCGTCGCGGGTGAAGTCTATGCGCGTTTCCGCCTTGTCGACCTTGGCGGCATAAGTGACGCCCTCCTGCGGCTGGGGCATGGAAGGATGCAGGGACAGATCGTCCAGAACCTCGATCAGCAATTCCGCGCCGGCCACAGCCAGTTCTTCGGTAAGCGCGCCGGCCGTTTTGCTCTCGATCGGCGTTACATGTTTGGCGCGCATGGGTCCGGTGTCCAGACCGGCCTCCATGTCCATGATGGTGACGCCGGTGACATTGTCGCCCGCCAGGATCGACCGCTGGATCGGCGCTGCTCCCCGCCAGCGCGGCAGTAGGGAGGCATGG
>JAHFPU010000079.1 GCA_023266635.1 Sphingobium sp. | reverse complement strand
CGGCCTTTCAGATCAATTTCGGCTCGACGGACATCACCACGGCGGGTGATGCGCCCGATGTGCTGGTGGCGATGAACCCGGCGGCGCTCAAGACCAATGTGAAGGATTTGAAGCCGGGTGGCCTCATCATCGCCGACGCGGGCGAGTTCGGGGACCGCAATCTGGCCAAGGCGAAATATGACGCCAACCCGCTGGAGGACGGCAGCCTTGCGAAATGGCAGCTTCTTTCCTTCGATATCTCGAAGCTCACCATGGAAAGCGTCAAGGAATTCGGCCTTGGCAACAAGGAAGCCCTGCGCTGCAAGAATATGTGGACGCTGGGTCTGGCGCTCTGGATGTTCGACCGCGACCGCCAGCCGATTATCGACTGGCTCAAGGCCAAGTTCGGCAAGGCCCCGGTGCTGGCGGATGCCAACATCGCCGCGCTCAATGCCGGTCATGCCTATGGCGAGACGGCGGAAATTGGCGGAGCGGGGCTCGGCTTGCGCCAGCTCAATATTGCCGCCGCGCCTGCCCCTGATGGCCTGTACCGGACCGTCACCGGCGCGGAGTCCATTTCACTCGGCCTCGTCGCCGGTACGCAGCTTGCCTCGGTGCCGATGTTCTTCGGCGGCTATCCGATCACGCCCGCCTCGGCGATCCTGCACCATCTGTCGCGGCTGAAGGAATATGACGTCACGACTTTCCAGGCGGAGGATGAGATCGCCGCGATCGCCTCGGCCATCGGCGCCAGCTATGCCGGGTCGCTCGGCATCACCTCTTCTTCCGGTCCGGGCATTGCGCTGAAGGGGGAGGCGATCGGCCTGGCGATCATGACCGAACTGCCGCTGGTAATCGTCAATTCGCAGCGCGGCGGCCCCTCGACCGGCCTGCCGACCAAGACGGAGCAGTCGGACCTTTATCAGGCCGTCTATGGCCGCAATGGCGATGCGCCCATGCCCGTCATCGCCGCCCGCTCGCCCGCCGACGCCTTCGACTGCGCGATAGAGGCGGTGCGGATCGCGGTGCAATATATGACCCCGGTCATGCTGCTCACCGACGGCTATATCGCCAATGCCGCCGAGCCGTGGAAGGTGCCGGACATGAGCAGCTATAAGCCATTCCCGGTGACCTTCATGGAAACAGCGCAGGAGGGCGGCTTCCTGCCCTATGGCCGCGATGAGAAGCTCAAGCGCCCATGGGTCAAGCCCGGTACGCCCGGCCTGATGCATCGCATCGGCGGCATCGAGAAGGCGCTGAATACCGGCCATATCGAATATGCGCCTGCTAACCATCAGGCGATGACGGAAGTGCGCCGCGACAAGGTGCTTGGCATCGCCAACGACATTCCGGAGCAGGAGGTCGAGCTTGGGCAGAAGGGCGGCAAGCTCGCCATCGTCGGCTGGGGATCGACCTTCGGCCCGATCTATCAGGCGGTGCGCCGCGCGCGGGCGAAGGGGCTGGACGTCAGCCATATCCATCTGCGCCACATCTGGCCGATGCCGAAGAATCTCGGCGACCTCCTCAAATCCTATGAGAAGATCTTTGTGCCGGAAATGAACACCGGCCAGCTCAAGACCGTGCTGCGCGACCAGTATCTGGTCGACGCCAGACCGCTGAACAAAGTCTCCGGCCAACCCTTCCGCATCGCCGAAATCGAAGCGGCCATCGAGGAAGCCCTTGCCTAATCCCCTCTCCCGCTTGCGGGAGAGGGAGGGGCCCGTTGCGAAGCAATGGGAGGGTGAGGTTCCCCAGACCAAGACCCTCACCACTGCGACTAGGCGGCAGAGCCGCCAAGTCTCGTTGCCTCTCCCGCCTGCGGGAGAGGGGGAAGGAAGAAGCTGATGAACGACATGACCCCCGTTGCGCTGACGCCCAAGGACTGGGAGACCGACCAGGAGGTCCGCTGGTGTCCCGGCTGCGGCGACTATGCGATCCTGAAGGCCGTGCAGCGCACCCTGCCGGACATCGGCGCGACGCCGGAGAACACCGTGTTCGTGAGCGGCATCGGCTGTTCCTCGCGCTTCCCTTATTATGTGGAGAGCTACGGCTTCCACACCATCCACGGCCGCGCGCCGGCGGTGGCGACGGGAGTGAAGCTCGCCAATCCGGACCTCGACGTATGGATCGTGACCGGCGACGGCGACGGTCTGTCGATCGGTGGCAACCACACGATGCACATCCTGCGCCGCAACCTCGACTGCCAGATACTGCTGTTCAACAATGAGATTTACGGCCTCACCAAGGGCCAATATTCGCCCACCAGCCGGGAAGGCACCAAAAGTCCCTCGACCCCCTTCGGCTCGGTCGACCATCCCGCCAAGCCGGCCGCCTTCGCGCTTGGCTCGGGCGCGCGCTTCGTCGGGCGCGGCTTCGACGTGTCGAAGAATCTGCCCGACGTCCTCAAGGCCGCCCATGCCCATCAGGGCGCGGCGTTCGTCGAGATCTTCCAGAACTGTGTCGTCTATAACAAGGACGTGTTCGCTGACTTCACCGAAAAGAAGAATGCGGACGAGGGCCAGCTATGGCTGGAGCAGGGCAAACCCATGCTGTTCGCGAGAGGCGCCAAGGGCATCGCGCTGGACATAGAGAAACTGACGCTGAAGGTCGTCGCAGTCGAGAATGGCGACTGGCAGGCGGCCGGCGTCATCGTCCATGACGTGACCAACCGATCGGTCGCGCACATGCTCGTCGAAATGCCGTTCGGCGCGTTCCCGATGGCGCTTGGCGTCCTCTATGACGATCCCGTGCCTACCTTCGAAAGCGCCATCGTCCAGCAGAACCAACTTGCCGCCAAGGGCAAGACGCCGGACCTGCAGAAGCTCGTCTCCCAGGGCCAAACTTGGACGGTGAAGGCGGGGGCTGAGGGTTAGATTGAAATGAGTTCCGTTCGTCCTGAGTAGCCATTGAGCGAAGTCGAAATGGCGTATCGAAGGATCAGGGCTTGGCGCAGAGATGCTTCGATACGAGCCTTCGACTTCACTCAGTCTCTACTCAGCACGAACGGATGAAGGGTTGATTGGGAAACTCTAACCCCGCAACCCCGCCGCTGCCCGCGCCAATTCCTCGATCTGCACAACATCCACCGGCCCCTTGGGCACGACCCAACTCCCGCCGACGCATTTGACCGCCGGCTCGGCCAGCCATTTCGGCGCACTCTCCGCTGTGATCCCCCCGGTAGGACAGAATCGCGCCGTGTAGAGCGGCGCGGCCAAGGCTTTCAGCGCCGGCAAACCGCCAGACGTCTCCGCAGGGAAGAATTTGAACCGCGACAGGCCCATGTCCATGCCGCGCATGATGTCGCCCGCTGTCGCCGTGCCCGGAAGGAAGGCGACGCCGGCTGCAATCGCCGCCTTGCCCAGCGGCTTGGTCAGGCCCGGACTGACGATGAACTGCGCCCCGGCCTTCAGCGCCTTTTCCAGATCGGCGGGATTCAGCACGGTTCCCGCGCCAACAATCGCGCCCTCGACCTGCGCCATTTCTCGCATCACCTCCAGCGCGACGGGGGTGCGCATCGTCACCTCCAGCGCGGGCAGGCCGCCTTTCACCAGCGCCTGCGCGATGGGAACGGCATCCTCCACCCGCTCGATGACGAGCACGGGGATGACAGGGGCAAGGTCCATGACCTGATCGACGGTGATGCTCATGTATGGGACTCCCGGAAGGCCGCGGCGGCGCCGAACAGGCCGATTTCTTCGTGAACGGCAAGGCGGACGGGGATCGACCCCATCAGCCCCTCAAAGCGCCCCTTGGCGGTGAAGCGGTCATGGAAGCCGCTCTCCAACAGCACATCCTTCATCCGCTGGGTCAAGCCGCCCGCCAGCACGACGCAATGCGGCCCCTGCGCCAGCGCAAGGTCGCCCGCGACCGATCCATAGCAGAGGCAGAAACGATCCAGCACTGTCCGGGCGAAAGCGTCTGTATTGTCCAGCGCCGCCTGCCACAGGTCGGCATCGTTCATCAACTCTACGCGCTCATGATTGATCGTCGCGATCGCCTTGTAGAGATTGTTGAGGCCGGGGCCGGACACGATCCGCTCCGTCGACACGCGCCGGAACTTGTCGCGTAGATAGTCGAGGATTCGCCCCTCGAGCGGATCGAGCGGCGCGAAATCCAGATGGCCGCCCTCCGTCGCCACGACATGCGGCACGCCGTCATCATAGGCGATCATGCCGACGCCCAGGCCAGTGCCGGGGCCGAGAATGGTGACGGACCCGTCCTGCGGAAACGGCTCATCCGGACCGAACAGCAACTCCAGATTATCCTGCGGCAGCTTCGACACCGCATGAGCAACCGCCTCGAAGTCATTGACGAGCTTCAGATGATCGAGACCCAAGTCGGCGGCCAACGTCTTGGGCCGGATCACCCAGCTGCTGTTGGTCAGCTTGATGACGTCGCGGCCGATGGCGGTGGCAAAGGCGATGGACGCCGCCTTGGGCAGCGGCTCGCCCTCATCCTTCGCGAACTGCTCCCACGCGGCATGCAGGCTGGGGGTTTCGGCGACCTTATATTTGCGGACGGTGCCAAGGGTGGGGACGCCGCGCTCGTCGAGCGTCGCCCGGGCAAAGCGGGCATTGGTGCCGCCAATATCGGCGGCGATAATATCAACCATGTCAGATTTCCGTTTCCATCGCCGCGAGCATCGCGGACGCGCCCTCCTCGGCAAGGTCGCTATGATGGCGGAACAGGGCGAACAGCTCGCGCCCCGTGTCGTAGGGCGGCGGCGGCGCATCTGCCCCCTCGCGCGCTTCCCATTCTTCAGGATCGACCAGCGCCTCGACCTGGCCGGTCACGGCGCAGACGCGGACGATATCCCCGTCGCGCAGCTTGCCGATCGGCCCGCCGCCAAGTGCTTCGGGTGACAAGTGGATCGCGGCGGGCACCTTGCCGCTGGCGCCGGACATGCGGCCATCGGTCAGCAAAGCGACCTTGAAACCCCGATCCTGCAACACGCCGAGCGAAGGCGTCAGCTTGTGCAGTTCCGGCATCCCGTTGGCGCGCGGCCCCTGGAAGCGCACGACGACAACGACATCGCGTTCCAGTTCGCCCGCCTTGAAGGCCTTCAACACATTGTCCTGCTCCTGGAAGACGCGGGCCGGGGCCTCTATCGTCCAGCGGGCGGGGTCGACGGCGCTGACCTTCATGATGCAGCGGCCCAGATTACCCGAAAGCAGCTTCATGCCGCCATCGGGGCTGAAGGGGTCGGACACCGGGCTGAGCATCGACGCATCGCGCGATTCCGCCGGGCAATCATTCCAGACCAGCGCCTCATTCTCCAGCGCCGGCTCCTTGCCATAATCGGTCAGGTCGCGGCGGGCGACGGTCATGATGTCGCGATGGAGCAGGCCATTGTCGAGCAGCTGGGTGATGATCCACGCCATGCCGCCGGCGGCATGGAAATGGTTCACGTCGCCTGACCCGTTCGGATAGACCCGCGCCAGCAGCGGCACGACGTCGGACAGTTCGGCAAAGTCCGTCCAGTCGATGCTGATCCCCGCCGCCCGCGCGATGGCGGGCAGGTGGATCGCATGATTGGTCGATCCCCCGGTCGAAAGCAGGCCGATGATCGCGTTCACGATCGCCTTCTCGTCGATGCAGTGGCCGAGCGGACGGTAATCTTCGCCATCCCACCCAATGCTGGCCACCCGATGCACGGCCGCCCGCGTCAGCTCACCGCGCAGCTTCGTACCCGGATTGACGAAGGCCGCGCCGGGCATGTGCAGGCCCATCACTTCCATCATCATCTGGTTGCTGTTCGCCGTGCCGTAGAAGGTGCAGGTGCCCGCGCCATGATAGGATGCGCTTTCGGCTTCCAGCAGTTCGGCGGTGCCGACCTTGCCCTCCGCATAGAGCTGGCGGATGCGGACCTTTTCCTTGTTGGCCAGGCCCGATGGCATGGGACCGGCGGGGATCAGGATCGTCGGCAGATGGCCGAAACGCAACGCGCCGATCAGCAGGCCCGGCACGATCTTGTCGCAGATGCCGAGCATCAGATTGCCCTCGAACATTGCATGGCTGAGCGCGATCGCGGTGGCCATGGCGATGGTGTCGCGGCTGAACAGCGACAGGTCCATGCCGGCCTGCCCCTGCGTCACGCCGTCGCACATGGCCGGGACGCCGCCCGCCACCTGCGCCGTCGCGCCGACTTCCCGCGCGGCGATCTTGATCGCCTCGGGATAGCGGCCATAGGGCTGATGCGCCGACAGCATGTCGTTATAGGCGGTGACGATGCCGATGTTCATGGCGGAACCCGTGCGGATGACCGCCTTGTCCTCGCCTGACGCCGCAAAGCCATGGGCCAAGTTGCCACAGGACAGCTGGTCACGGTTCGTGCCCGCGTCCCGGCCGCGCTCGATCAGGTCGAGATATTTGCGGCGGCGCGGGGCGCTGCGCTTGACGATCCGCTCCGTGACGGCGGCGATCGTTGGGTGAAGGTCAGTCATGCCAGCTTGCTCCATCGCGTTCGATAAGAGCAATGGCCGAGGACGGCCCCCAGTTCCCCGATGCATAGGATGCCGGCTTCATGCCCGCCTCCTTCCAGCCATCGATGATCGAATCGATCCACACCCATTGGGCCTCCACCTCGTCGCGGCGAACGAAGAGGGTCGGGTCGCCTTCCAGCAGGTCGAGCAGCAGGCGCTCATAGGCGATGCGCCGGCGCTGGCCGCCAAACTCATGGTCCAGCGAAACGTCGAGACCGACCTCGCGCAGCTTCACGCCATCCAGACCCGGCTCCTTCGCCATGATCAGCAGGCGGATTTTCTCTTCCGGTTGCAGGCGGATGATCAGCGTGTTGGGTTCAAGGCCTGTTCCGCCACCGCGCTTGCCGAAGATGGAATGGGCGACGGGCTTGAACTGGATCAGGATTTCGGACTGGCGGGCGGGCATCCGCTTGCCCGTGCGCAGGTAGAAGGGCACGCCGGTCCAGCGCCAATTGTCGATATAGCCCTTCAACGCCACGAAGGTCTCGGTGTCGGACGGCTTGCCGAGTTCGTCGACATATCCGGTGACGATCTGGCCCGCGACCGCGCCGGGCGTATATTGCCCGCGCACGCTCTGCGCCTTCACGCTGTCCCCGTCCATCGGGCGAAGCGAGCGAAGCACCTTCACCTTCTCGTCGCGCACGGCGGTCGAATCGAAGCGGGCGGGGGGCTCCATGGCGATGATCGACAGGATCTGCAGCATATGGTTCTGCACCATGTCGCGCAGCGCGCCGACGCCGTCATAATAGGAAACGCGCCCTTCCAGCCCGACCGTTTCGCCGACGGTGATCTGGACATGGTCGATCGCGTTGGCGTTCCACAGCGGCTCGAACAACATGTTGCCAAAGCGCAGCGCCAGCAGGTTCTGGACCGTCTCCTTGCCCAGATAATGGTCGACGCGGAAAATCGATTCCTCGGCGAACAGCGCGCCGATCGCATCGTTGACCACCTTCGACGAGGCGAGGTCCTTACCGATCGGCTTTTCCATCGCGATCCGGGTCTTGGGACCGACAAGGCCGGCATCGGCCAGCCCCTGCGCGGTGGGCGCGAACAGGGCGGGCGGCGTCGAAAGATAGACCGAAATGCCCTTGTCCATGCGGCCCGACACACGGTCGGCCAGCGCACGGAACTGGTCGGCATTCCCGGCCTCGACGGGCGAATAGATCACCATGCCGCAGAGTTTTCCGGCCTGTTCGGCATCATAGCGGTCGGCCGGCAGGAATTTCTGCAGCGCGTCGTCGACATCCTTGCGAAATCCCTCGTCGTCGGTCGCCGTACGCCCGGACGCGACTATCAGGAAGTCTTCGGGCAACAGGCCGTCGCCAAGCAGATTGTAGAGCGAAGGGAAGAGCATGCGATGCGCCAGATCCCCGGTCGCACCGAAAAGGATAAGCGTGGCAGATGGTTCGGTCAAAAGGCGTTCCCCTTACCGTTTTCGTAAATTGGTTTTCTGCACGTGAGGGTGCTTATAGCGGCTGGTTGCCGCACCGCAACGAAAAGGCGCGTGAGAAACGCATTTAGGGGGTTGGGAGGCGCTTTTCAGCTTTAAATGCCGATGCTGTCCTTTAGTGTGAACGCCTCGCGCGCCCAGCTTACGGGGGTCAGATTACGCGATGTCGTGTCGACCATTCCGGCCGTTATCAGGGGGAACAACTCTGTTTCCTCGCGGTAGGCGCGGTCGACCAGCCAGTCGAGGAATTCCAGCGAGGATGTGCGATAGCCGTTCCAGTCCATGGCGATCCGCTCGGGCGTCCAGTTTTTCGTATGGGTGCTACAGGCGCCGAACCGCTCGGTAAGTTCGATGCGGAAACGCTGGGCGAGGGCGCGGACATGCTCGCGCGGATCATCCTCTATCTTGCTGTAAAAGGCTCGGTCCTCGAAGGCGAGGTGAGACATGATCGTGCTCGCCATGTCCCAGCGCAGCTCGGCCAGATGCTCCATGTCCGTCGGGACGGGCTTGCGCAATATCTCCGAAATATCCTGCGCAAGCAGGCGCATCTTGTCATGGTCCTGCAGAAGTCGTTCGATCATGCCCGCATCCTGTTTTCCAGTGTTTCGCTTTCCGATACCCACCGCTCGGCCTCTAGCGCGGTCTTGAACACGCCCGCATCGGGACGCGCCAGAACCCGCTTGATCTGCATGCGGACAGGGGATTGTCCGGTGACGATCGCCAGCTTGCGGGATCGCCGCTCGGGCGTGTTGATGAAGCGGGTGAAGGCTTCCGCCACCTCCTGGCTTTGCAGCTTCATCTCCGAAATGTCGCAGATATGCACCCAGTCGCCTGTCCGGCAGCCCATGCCGGCGACGGCCTCCTGCGCGGCGCGCGCGAAGGCGCCGACCTCTTCGACGGTGAAGAAGCCCTGCAGGGTCACGCGCAGCAGTTTGCGGCGGGGATGGGCGGCGATGGTGAACAAACGGCGTGGCTTCTCTTTGTGCTGGACGACTGTGCCCAACGTCTCTCCGCGCCTGCGATCCCCACGGTTTCGGAAATCCTAATCCAGCGCAGCTTTGCGACCAAGGTCGTAGGGATTGTAGGATTTGTGCTGGATTGCGCCGCCCTATGGAATTGGGCTGGACTGTGGGCATGGATTTTGCCATCTGGGCCACCCAGCCACTATCGGGCGACGCGCAGCCGCCGATGTTGGAGCACGGTCATGCGGGCGTGGTGAAACTGGTAGACGCGCCGGACTCAAAATCCGGTTCCGAAAGGAGTGTCGGTTCGATTCCGACCGCCCGCACCACCCCCCGCCTGCCGCACACTTCGCCGCGAACATAATCTCTGGAACTCACAGGTCGGACCGGGCATTGCGGTGTCATGCCCGACCCCGTCATCCTCTGGTTCCGCCGTGATCTTCGCCTGTCCGATCAAGCCGCCCTGATCGCCGCGGCGGGAGAGGGGCCGGTGATCCCGGTCTATATCCTCGACGACGATACGCCCCGGCACCGCCGGATGGGTGGCGCATCCCGCTGGTGGCTGCATCACAGCCTCGCCAGCCTCGACGCGTCATTGAAGGCGAAGGGATCACGCCTGATCCTGCGGCACGGGGAGAGCGCCGACGTGCTGTCCAAGCTGGCCAAGGAGGCAGGCGCAAACCGCGTCCACGCGCTTCACCATTACGAGCCGTGGTGGCGCAACGCCGAACGGAAGGTCGCGGAGCGCCTCGACCTGTGTCTGTACGACGGCAATTACCTGCTCCCGCCCGGAACGCTGCGAACCGGCGGCGGCGGTCTGTATAAAATCTACACGCCATTCTGGCGCGCGCTGTACGACCATATGCCGCCCGCCGCTCCGCATTCCGCCCCGGCGCGGATCGATGCGCCGTCGTCATGGCCGCGATCGGAAAAGCTGGAGGACTGGGGCCTGCTGCCGACCAGACCCGATTGGGCCAAGGGCTTTTCCGTGGACTGGACCCCCGGCGAGGAAGCGGCGCGGGAGCGCGTTTCGGACTTTATCGATGAAGCCGCCGATTACGATCATGCCCGCAATCTTCCCTCTCGTGAGGGGACATCACGCCTCTCGGCTCATCTCCATTTCGGGGAGGTATCACCCGCCTATGTCTGGCATCGGCTGCTGAAGGCCAACGGCGATCCCACTGTGTTCCTCAAGGAAATCGCCTGGCGCGACTATGCCCAGAATATCATCTGCCAGTTCCCCTCCTACGGCCGGGAGAATGGCCGCGAGGCGTTCGATAGCATGCCGTGGCGGGACTTGCGGGAAGCCGGCAGCGATTTTCGCGCATGGAAAGAGGGACGCACCGGATACCCAATCGTCGATGCCGGGATGCGGCAGCTTTGGACGACCGGCTGGATGCACAACCGGGTCAGGATGATCGCTGCCAGTTTCTTGATCAAGCATCTACTGGTCGACTGGCGTCATGGCGAACAGTGGTTCTGGGATACGCTGGTCGACGCCGATTATGGCAACAACAGCGTGAACTGGCAGTGGACGGCAGGCAGCGGTGTGGACGCAAATATGTTCTCCCGCATCATGGCCCCGCTCACCCAGTCGCCCAAATTCGAGGCTGCGAATTTTATCAGGGAATGGGTGCCAGAACTGGCGGATCTGCCAGACACGGCCATCCACGATCCGGAGACCGCGGGCTGCCGTCCGGCCGATTATCCCCCACCGCTTATTGGCCATCGCGAAGCGCGCGAAAGAGCGCTTGCCGCTTATGGAAAATCGAAAGGCTGAGATTGAAGAATCCCGCCCTCTGCGGCACTATGCGATCATGAATGCCCTCCCTCCCAAACGCGGCCACCATCTGGTGAAGGCCGGACGCCGTTTTGCGACCGCCGGGGGTATGTTCGCGCACCTTTGGGCGGGCAGTTTTCATCGGATTCTCGACAAGATCGACGCCGGTCTGGAGCGCGGCAGGCTGGAGGCCTGGCTGCCCGACGGTGGCTTCCGGATGCTGGGCGGCCGCGCTCCGGGGCCATCGTGCGAAGTGCGCCTGCGCAGTTGGCGCGCGCTCGTCCGTCTGGTCACATCAGGTTCGGCTGGCTGGTATCGCGCATGGTCGGTCGGGGAATGGGGCAGCCCCGATCCGGTGTCCGTGTTCGAACTTTTTATGGCGAACGCGAAGAGCCTAGGCGATGTCGCGCGCGCCAGCGGCCCGGCGCGCTGGATTGGCTGGGCCGTCCACGCCCTGCGTCGAAACAGCCGTAATGGATCACGCCGGAACATCGCCTTCCACTATGATCTCGGCAATGATTTCTATCAGCTCTGGCTTGACGAGAAGATGCATTATTCCAGTGCATTATTCGTCGACCCCAATGATATGTCGGAACCGCTGGACGTTGCGCAACAGCGTAAGGCCAACGCGGTGCTTGCCCGCCTGGATCTGAAGGACGGGGATTCGCTGCTGGAGATCGGTTGCGGTTGGGGTGCGCTTGCCGAAGTTGCGCTATCTCGCAACGCCTTACGCTATGATGGTCTGACTCTTTCGGCCGAACAGCGGGATTATGCGCAGAAGCGGGTGGCGCGCTGGTCGCTCAAAGGCGACGCGCAAATCCTTCTCACCGATTATCGCGACATGACGGGGCAGTATGACGCCATCGCCAGTGTCGAGATGGTGGAGGCCGTGGGACAGGGATATTGGCGCGGCTATTTGTCCGCCATTCGCCGTCTCCTCAAACCGGGCGGCAAGGCGGCGCTGCAATTCATAACGATCGATGATGCGATTTTTGATCGCTATGCGGCCAATACCGATTTTATCCAGGCCTACATTTTCCCGGGCGGCTTGCTGATGTCCGAAAGCCGTTTCCGCAAACTGGCCGAAGCTGAGGGGCTGGAATGGCGCGATCCGTTGCATTTCGGCCAGCACTATGCCGAAACGCTCCGCCGCTGGCGCGAACGGTTCGATGATGTGGTGCAGGCCGGGAAGCTGCCCGCCAGTTTCGACGAATCCTTCGTGAAGCTCTGGCGCTACTATCTGATGTATTGCGAGGGCGGATTTCGCGGCGGCGGCATCAATGTGATGCAGGTCACGCTGGTCAATAAGATTTAATCGCCCACCGTCTCCCTAGCCCGGGATGACGAGCAGGGACTGCATTGATGGAATCCGTCAGAGGATTTCGCGGATCTTTTCCGGCGGGCGTCCCAGGCGGACGCCTTTTTCGGTCAGGACCAGCGGGCGTTCGATGAGGATCGGATGCTGCGCCATGGCGTCGAGGATGGCGTCGTCGGTTGCCTTAGCGAGGCCGAGGTCCTTCGCGATATCCTCGCCCTTGCGCAGGCCATCGCGCGGGGTGATGCCGGCGCGGGCATAGGCGGCGGCGAGGTCCGCGCGGCTGGGTGGCGTCTTGAGATATTCGACGATCTCGACGTCAATGCCCGGCGTTGTCTCGAGAATGGCCAGCGCCTCGCGCGACTTGGAGCAGCGCGGGTTATGCCAGATGGTCGCTTTCATGCCGCCTCCGATATCTGTCCTACCGCCGTTCGTATCGAGCGCAGTCGAGATACGGTTGCGCATTGGCTTCTCGACTTCGCTCGAAGCGAACGGAGGGCGTGTGTTGCGTTAGTTCGCCGCGTCGCCGTCCCGCTCCAGCCACTCTTCCAGCCACTTGATCGTATAGTCGCCGTTCTGGAATTCCGGGTCGCGGAGCAGTTTCTGGTGAAGGGGGATCGTGGTCTTCATGCCCTCGATCACATATTCCTCCAGCGCGCGCTTCAGGCGCATGATGCAGCCTTCGCGGGTGCGGCCGTAGACGATCAGCTTGCCGATCATGGAGTCGTAATAAGGTGGGACCTTGTAGCCCTGATAGAGACCGCTATCGACGCGGACGTGCATGCCGCCCGGGACGTGATAGGTAGAGACGGTGCCGGGCGAGGGGGCGAAGGTGCGGGGGTCCTCCGCGTTGATGCGGCATTCGATGGCGTGGCCGGTGAAGCGCAGATCCTCCTGCGCTACGGAGAGCGGACGGCCTTCGGCTATGCGAATCTGTTCGCGGACCAGATCGACACCGGTGATCATCTCCGTCACCGGATGCTCGACCTGAAGCCGGGTGTTCATTTCGATGAAGTAGAACTCGCCATCCTCATAGAGGAATTCGATCGTGCCTGCGCCGCGATAGCCCATGTCTGCCATCGCCTTGCGCACGATCTCGCCCATGCGGTTGCGCGTTTCGCTATTGATGACGGGGGAAGGCGCTTCCTCCAGCACTTTCTGGTGGCGGCGCTGGAGCGAGCAGTCGCGCTCTCCCAGGTGAATGGCGTTGCCTTTGCCGTCGCCGAACACCTGAAATTCGATGTGGCGGGGATTACCGAGATATTTTTCGAGATAGACGGTGGCGTCGCCAAACGCGGCTTTCGCTTCGCTGCCCGCCTGGAGCATCAGGGT
>JAHFPU010000078.1 GCA_023266635.1 Sphingobium sp. | reverse complement strand
CACCGAACGCATCGCCGATTCGGCGACTTCGCGGATCGTCGTGTCCGGGTCGGCCAGCTGGAACTTGTAGAGTTCCGGATTGCGGATGTTCCAGCGCACCGAATAGGCGAGGTCGACGATGTTCTGATCGCCGGTAAGCATCAGATTCTCGCGGTCGGCCTCCGCCGATCCGATGTCGACGGTGCGGATTTCCTCGACATCGACCGTCTCCACCGTTTCGAACGGCGCGGGCAAGGTGAGGCTGATGCCCGGTGACAGGGTGCGGCTATATTTGCCGAGCAGCGTGACGATGCCGCGCTCCTGCGGGCCGACGCGGTGGATGGAGGTGAGCGCGATCCAGACCAGGACGATGAGGCCAAGCGCGATCGGCCAGAGGGCGCGGCCGCCCGGACCCTGCGGGAAGCCGCCGCCGAAATTGCCGCCGAAGCTCTCGCGGCCGCGCCGGATCAGCTCGTCGATCGCCGTCGGATTGCCGCGCCCGCCGGACTGGCCGCTGCCGCTGGGCTTTTGCGTCCAGGGATTGCGCGGGCCATCGCTCTTGTCCCCGCCGGGCTCCTCGCCGCCGGAGTCATCGCCCTTTCCGCCCCACGGTCCCTGGCTCATTGCGGAGACTATCGAGGGCATCCACCCGAAAAAACTGTTCATAAGGCCTCTATAGGTAGGCGATGCGGGGAAAAACAGTCCTTTGCCGCGATTTCCCGCTGGAGAGTTGGCGAAGGACGGTTTCGCGGGCGCGCGATCGGTTCTATGGGGCCGGGCATGACCGATCTTTCCGCCCTTGCCGACCGTCTGTCCTCCCTCACCATGGGCCGCGCGAGCGCGCCGCGATTGCGCGAGGGGATGCTGACGCTGGTGCTGGATGTCACGGGCCTGTCCGGCCCGGCGCGCGAGGCGATGGAGCGGGAGGTGAAGAACGCGGTGGCGGGCGAGCCGGGCGTCGAGGACGTGCGGATCGCGATGACGCAGGAGAAGACGTCGCTGCGGATCATCGCGGTCGGATCGGGCAAGGGCGGCGTGGGGAAGTCGACGCTGTCGGCCAATCTGGCGGTGGCCCTGACGAAGCTCGGGCATCGGGTCGGGCTGGTCGATGCCGACATATACGGCCCGTCGCAGCCGCGCCTGATGGGCAGCGAGGGCGAGAAGCCCGAGGCGATCGACAAGCAGATGATCCCGATCATGAGCCGCTGGGGCGTGCCGATGCTCTCTATGGGGCATCTGGTGAAGGCGGGGCAGGCGATCGCGTGGCGCGGGCCGATGGCGGGAAATGCGCTCAGCCAGCTCGTCGATGCCAAGTGGGACGGGGTCGACACGCTGATCGTCGACCTGCCGCCCGGCACCGGCGACGTGCAGCTCTCGATGATCCAGAAGCACAAGCCGGCGGGCGCGGTGATCGTCTCGACGCCGCAGGACCTGGCGCTGATCGACGCGACGCGGGCGGTCAGCCTGTTCGAGCAGGCGGGCGTGCCGATGATCGGGCTGGTGGAGAATATGGCGGGCTATGCCTGCCCGTCGTGCGGGGAGATATCCGACCCGTTCGGCTCGGGCGGCGCGGAGAAGGCGGCAGGCGAGATGGGCATGCCGTTCTTGGGCCGCATCCCGCTGACGATGGCGATACGCACGGCGTCCGACGCTGGCGAGCCGCCTGCAGCGGGTGACGACGGCGTGGAAGCCGACGCGTTCCGGGCGATTGCGGAGAAGGTGGGGACGTGGTTGAGGAAGCGAGTCCGCTGAACTTTCGCCTGGCCCCGCGCGTACCTATCTCCTTTCATGAAGGAGACCGATGATGCCGCTCACCCGTGACGAAGATATTGCTGCCCTGCTGGACGGCGCGCGGACGATCGCGTTGGTGGGGGCGTCCGACCGGCCGGACCGGCCGAGCTATGGCGTGATGCAGGTGCTGCAGGATCATGGCTACCGCGTGCTGCCGGTTAATCCGCAGATCCCCGGTGAGCATATTCATGGCGAGTTTGTGTGGGATCGCTTGTCCGATATCGGCGTGCCGATCGATATCGTAGACATCTTCCGCAACAGCGCGGCGGCGGGCGCGGTGGTAGATGATGCCATCGCCGTGGGCGCGAAGGCGGTGTGGATGCAGTTGGGCGTGGTGAATGAGGAAGCGGCGGCGCGGGCCGAGGCGGCGGGGCTGAAAGTGGTGATGAATCGCTGTCCGGCGATCGAGATCAGGAAGCTGGGGCTGCGGCCGGTAAGGGCGGAGTGACAACCCCAGTTCGGGTTGTTGATATTGACATACCCCTACCTCCGTTCGCTTCGAGCGTAGTCGAGAAGTCGCGCTCCGGTTTCTCGACTACGCTCGAAACGAACGGAAGGGGTGTCGGGACACGCTTCAGCTGCTCAGCCCTTACATGACTCCGTCATTTTATCACCTTCCCGTTTTGCGCGGGGCCTTCTATCAGGCTGAGATATGGCGCGCGGACCGGCATTGAATACCCAGAAGGGCAAGGACCGGCAGGGGTTTGGCGTTGACCGGCGCACGATGCTGATCGGCGGCGGGGCTGCGGCGGGGCTGTTGATTGCCTGGGGGCTTTGGCCGCGCGAATATAAAGCCAATCTCAATGTTTCCCCCGGCGAGCATCTGTTCGGTGCGTTCCTGAAGATCGACAAAACCGGCGTTGTCACTGTCATTGTGCCGCAGACGGAGATGGGGCAGGGCGTCACCACCGTCCTGCCGCAGATATTGGCCGATGAACTGGGCGCTGACTGGCGAACGATCGCGGTGCAGCCTGCGCCGATCGGGGCGCTCTACGCCAATACCCTGCTGGTCGAGGAATGGCGCGGTAGCGACCTGACCACCATGCTGGGCGGCGTCGGCGACTGGGCATTGAAGGAATATGCGGCGCGCAACGAGATCATGCTGACCGGCGGGTCGACATCGGTGCGGATGTTCCATGATGGCTATCGCAACGCAGGGGCTGCGGCGCGGGTGCTGCTGTGCAAGGCGGCGGGCAAGCGCTGGGACGTCGCCTGGGAAAGCTGCGACATCAAAAACGGCATTGTCACCGATGGCGGCAAACGCACGCTGAAGATCGGCGAACTGGCAGGGGAGGCGAGCGCGTTCGCTCTGCCCGAGATATTGCCGCTGCGGCAGGATAGTGACGAGGACGGGCGGCTGACGGGCGAGGACCTGCCTCGGCTGGACCTGCCCGCGCAGATCGACGGATCGATGAACTTCGCTGCCGATGTGCGCGTGCCGGACATGCTGTTCGCCTCGATCCGGCAGGGGCCGGTGGGCGACGCGACGCTGGGGAAGATCAACGAGCCTGCTGCGGCGAAGGTTCTGGGGTTCCACAAGGTTGTCCGGCGCGATCGCTGGGTGGCTGTGGTGGCGTCGAACTGGTGGGCGGCGAACAAGGCGCTGGACCTGCTCGACCCTGTCTTCACCCTGCCGGAGCGGCCGGTCGATACGCCGGGAATCGAAAAGGCGCTGGAGGCGGCGTTCGCCAGCAGCGACGGGCGGCGGCTCTATGCGCAGGGTGATCTGCTGCCGGTGTTCGAGGGCGCGACGATCGTCGCCAGCGAATATCAGGTCGCGCCGGGCCTGCATCTGGCGATCGAGCCGATGGCGGCGACGGCGCGGGTGAAGGACGGGCTGGCGGAAGTGTGGCTGGCGACGCAGGCGCCGACCTTCGCGCGGGCGGCGATTGCCAAGGCGCTGGGCTTCTCCAAGAGCGATGTCGTCCTCTATCCGCTGCATGCGGGCGGATCGTTCGACCGAAAGATGGATTTCGAAGCGGGCGTCCAGGCGGCGATCATCGCGCAGGAGGTTGGCCGCCCGGTGCAGCTGATGTGGTCGCGGGCCGAGGATATCATCCGCGATCTGCCCCGCGCCCCGGCCCATGCGCGCATGGCGGCGAAGCTCGGGCGGCATGGCGTGATCGACGGCTGGCTGGCGAAGGTCGCCGCGCCCTCCGCGCTTACCGAGACATGGGCGCGGATTGCGGACGGGGCCTTGCCGCATGAGGCGGCGAAGGCGGCGTCGACCAAAGCGGACCGGCTGGCGGTGTCCGGCATGGTCACGCCCTATGCGATGAAGAATTTCGCCATCGACCATTATCCCGCCGACATCGGCCTGCCAACCGGGCGCTGGCGGTCCAATGCCGATCACTATTCGGCCTTCTTCACCGAAAGCTTCATCGACGAGTTGGCGAAGGTCGCCGGGATCGAGCCGCTGTCCTTCCGCATCCAGATGCTGGGCAGCCAGCCGCGCCTGGCCCATTGCCTCGCCACGGCCGCGGCGCTGGGCGGATGGCAGGGCGGGATCGACGGCAGCGGCCAGGGCATCGCCTGCCATGCCATGAACGGTTCCTACATCGCCGTGCTGGTGGAGGCTGGGCTGAATAATGGCAAGCTGACCGTACCGCGCATCGTCGCGGCGGTGGATTGCGGCGACCAGGTCAATCCCGACATCGCCCGGCAGCAGATAGAGGGCGGGCTGATTTTCGGCCTCGCCTCCGCCATGGGCGCGTCGGGCAGCTATGCGAAGGGGTTGCCGACGCGGGCGATATTGGGACGGATGGGCTTGCCGCGTCTGGCAGATGTGGGTGATGTAACGGTGGAGCTGATCCGCAGCAACGCCGATGCGGGCGGCGTGGGCGAGATAGGCGTGCCGCCGGTCGCGCCCGCCATCGCCAATGCGCTGTTCACGGTGACGGGCGCGCGGTTCCGGACGCTGCCGCTGGTCGCGCCGGCATGACGCAGCAATTGCCGCGCGATCATCCGGATGTGCCTGCACCGCGCGTCGGCGTGCTGATCGTCAATCTGGGAACGCCGGATGCGCCCGACGCCAAGGCGGTGAAGCGCTATCTGAAGGAATTCCTGTCCGACCGGCGGGTGGTGGAAATCCCGCCGATTGTCTGGCAGCCGATCCTGCGCGGCGTCATCCTGACGACCCGGCCGAAGAAATCCGCCCATGCCTATGCCAAGGTGTGGACCGATCGCGGATCACCGCTGGCTTTTCACACCGCCGATACGGCCGAGGCGCTGAAAGGCGCGTTCGGCGATCAGGTGCTGGTCGACTGGGCGATGCGCTACGGCAATCCCTCAATCCCATCGCGCCTGGCGGCGATGAAGGCGACGGGGTGCGAGCGTATCCTGATCGCGCCGCTCTATCCGCAATATAGCAGCGCGACAACGGGAACCGCCAATGACGCCGTGTTCCGTGCTCTTGGCGACATGCGCTGGCAGCCCGCGATACGGACCCTGCCGCCCTATCATGACGATCCGGCCTATATTGCTGCGCTGAAGGCGTCGGCGCAGCGCTATCTGGCGGCGCTAAATTTCACGCCGGATGTGCTGCTGGCGAGTTTCCACGGCATGCCGGAGCGGACGCTGCATCTGGGCGATCCTTATCATTGCCAGTCCCGCAAGACGGCGCGGCTGCTGTCCGAGGCGTTGGGACAGGAGGTCGTAGTCAGTTTCCAGTCGCGTTTCGGCCGCGCGAAATGGCTGGAGCCGGCGACCGATACGACGCTCGCCAAAATGGCGTCGGAAGGTGTCCGGTCGGTTGCTGTGATGATGCCGGGCTTTTCCGCAGACTGTCTGGAAACGCTTGAAGAGATCGCGCTGCAGGGTGCGGAGACATTCCGCGCAAATGGAGGCAAAAATTTCGCCTGTATCCCCTGTTTAAACGCGGATTCTGAAGCTATCACCTTGTACGAGAGTCTGATTTCGCGGGAGCTGGGAGGGTGGCTAAACGTCACCAATCAGGGATCGCCCTAAGGAGAGGAAAGCGCATGAGCAGAGTAGCAGTCGTGACGGGCGGAAGCCGCGGCATCGGGGAAGCGATCAGCGTTGCGCTCAAGGACCTGGGTTACAAGGTCGCGGCGAATTATGCCGGCAATGACGACAAGGCGAAGGCTTTTGCCGACGCCACCGGAATTCCGGTCTATAAATGGGATGTCGGCGACCATCAGGCATGCCTGGATGGATGCGCGCAGATTGCCAGCGACATCGGCCCGGTCGATATCGTCGTCAACAATGCGGGCATCACCCGCGACGGCATCCTGCTCAAGATGAGCTTCGACGACTGGAATGAAGTGATGCGCGTCAATCTGGGCGGCTGCTTCAACATGGCTAAGGCGACCTTCCCCGGCATGAAGGAGCGCGGCTGGGGCCGGATCATCAATATCGGATCGGTGAACGGGCAGGCCGGCCAATATGGCCAGGTCAACTATGCCGCCGCCAAATCCGGAATCCATGGCTTTACCAAGGCTCTGGCGCAGGAAGGCGCGCGCTTCGGCATCACCGTCAACGCGCTTGCGCCCGGCTACATCGACACCGACATGGTCGCGGCCGTGCCGCCGCCCGTGCTGGAGAAGATCGTCGCCAAGGTGCCGGTCGGCCGCCTTGGCCAGCCGGAGGAAATCGCCCGGGGCGTCGCCTTCCTGTGCAGCGAGGATGCCGGCTTCGTCACCGGGTCGACGCTGTCGCTGAACGGTGGCCAGCACATGTATTGAGGCCGGGCGGTTGGCATCGCCCCGTCCGTCGCGCCTGCGATCGCTGCTCTTTGTGCCGGGCGACCGGCCGGAGCGCATGTGCAAGGCCCTGGCCAGCGGCGCCGACGCGCTGATCCTGGATCTGGAGGATTCGGTTGCGCTGTCTGGCAAGGAAGGCGCGCGATCGGACGTCGCCGCTTTTCTTGCTGAGGCTGGGCGGGAGGTCGCGCTGTTCGTGCGGATCAATCCGCTCGATGGCGGGTTGGCGGATGTCGATCTCGACGCCGTGTTGCATGCCCGACCAACAGGCATCGTGCTGCCCAAGGCAGAAGGCGCGGCGTCCATGGCCGACCTCGACCGCAGGATGCGGGAGCGGGGAGACAGCGACGGGCTGATCCTGCCGATTGCGACGGAGACGCCCAAGGCCGTGTTTCGTCTGGGCGAATATGCCGGGTCGAGTGCGCGGTTGATCGGCGTGACCTGGGGCGCGGAGGATTTGCCTGCGGCGATCGGCGCGATGACGGCGCGGCATGCAGACGGCAGCTACACGCCGCCTTATGAGATCGCCCGCGCACTGACCCTGATGGGCGCGGCGGCGGCGGAGGTGGCGCCGATCGAGACGGTCTATCCGGCGATCCGCGATCATGAAGGCTTATCCGCTTATGCGGAGCGTGGCGCGCGCGACGGTTTTCTGGGCATGATGGCGCTGCACCCCGAGCAGGTGCCGATCATCAACGCAGCCTTCACGCCGTCCGAGGAGGCCGTCGCCCATGCGCGGGCGGTCGTTGACGCCTTTGCGGCTAACCCGGGCGCAGGCGTGCTAGTCCTCGACGGAAAGATGATCGACGGGCCGCATCTGAAACGCGCGGAAGCCTTGCTTAAACGCCTTTAGGCTATTCCCATGACATTTGCCGATATGCGATGGCCCAGAAGGCGGCGGGATGTTGCGCGTCTGCAACATTTGCAATGTTTCGCAACAGCGATGAAACCCATTCGCAATAGCGATTGACAGTGAGAATGAGTCTCAATAACTGACCCCCAACTTTCCGATGGGGGATACCTAGATCATGAGCACAAAAAACCGCAGCGCCGCGCCGGCTTTCCTGGCGCTTTCCTGCATTGGCGCCATCGCAACGTCACAGGCCGCATTCGCACAGGACAGCCAGCAGAAGCTGGGCGGCATGACTGTCACCGACACGGCGATCAAGGAAGATGCGGTCAAGGTAGACAAGGTGGAGTCGCCCAAGGCAACCCAGCCCTTGCTCGACACGCCGCAGACCATCACCGTGATTTCCGATGTGACGATCCGCAAGCAGAACCTGCTGACCCTGCGCGATGTGCTGCAGACGGTTCCTGGCATCACCTTCGGCGCGGGCGAAGGCGGCGGCGGTTATGGCGACAGCATCAACCTGCGCGGTTATTCCGCGAACAACGACCTGACGCAGGACGGCGTTCGCGATAGCGCGCAATATAGCCGCACGGATCCGTTCAATACGCAGCAGATCGAAGTCTATAATGGCGCGAATTCGGTGTTCAATGGCTCCGGATCGGTCGGCGGCACCATCAACCTCGCCAGCAAGACGCCCAAGGCCGAAGACCTGACGATCCTGGAGGCGGGCGTCGGCACCGACAATTATTACCGCGCCACCGTGGACGCCAACAAGCGCCTTTCCGACCTGATCGCGGTGCGCGTCAACGCCATGTACCACCGCAACGACGTGCCGGGTCGCGACGTCGAGAAGTATAAGCGCTGGGGCGTGGCGCCGTCGATCACGATCGGCATCGACAGCCCAACCAACCTGACCCTGTCCTACCTGCATCAGAAGGACGACAATACACCCGTCTACGGCGTCCCCTATTTCAAGAACGAGATCAATGACGGGCCGCTGCCCGGCGTCGACCGCAGCGACTATTTCGGTATCGCGAACCTGGACGAGCAGCAGTCCAAGGTCGACCGCTTGACTGCCATCTTCAGGCATGAGTTCAGCGACAATGTCTCCGTCCGCAACCTGACTCGCTGGCAGCGGGTGGCGCAATATAGCCAGACGAGCGCGCCGCAGGGCACGTTCTGCCTAGCCAGCACGGGACGCCAGCCGGTAACCGCTGCAGCGGGCGGCACGATCGGTGCTGCTTGTCCGACGGGGCTGACGGCCGGTTCCTATCTCCCCTCCGGGCCGCGCGGCCTGGTGCGCGATCAGGTCAATGACCTGCTGGCCAACCAGACCGACGTGACGATCCTGTCGGGCCAGAAGGGCGGATTGTTCAACACGCTGGTGATCGGTGCGTCGATCGCTCAGGAGGATTACAGCATAGAGACGGCGTCGCTGCTGCGTACCGCCGCCGGTGTCGCCATTGCTCCGCTTCCGGTGATCAGCCTGTCCGACCCGGACACGAACTGGACCGGGCCGATCAATTACACCGTGACGGCGCGCTCGCGCGGTAACGCCACCAACAAAGCCATCTACGCCTTCGACACTCTGGAACTCAATCCGATGTTCGAGCTGAACGCGGGCGTCCGGTACGAAAACGCCCGCGCCAAGTTCCGGGCAGTACCGCTGATTTCCTATCCGCCGCTGACGGCGGCGCAATCGGCAAACCAGGTCAGCGACGAAAATCTCTTCTCCTATCGCGTCGGTCTGGTGTTCAAGCCGGTTGAGAATGCCAGTCTTTATGTCGCCTATGGCAATGCCAAGACGCCGTCGTCGGCGACCGTCAGGCTGGGCTGCGGAACGGTGACGGTATCGGCCGCTGGCGTCGCCGACCCATGCGCCGTTGCGCCGGAGAAGGCCCGCAATTACGAGATCGGCGGCAAAGTCGACCTGTTCGACAAGAAGATGCAGGCGACCATCGCCCTGTTCCGCAATGAGCGGTCCAATTATCGCGTGACCTCCAACGATCCCGCGTTGCCCACCAGCCTGCAGGTGCTCGACGGGGAATCCCGCGTCGATGGTCTGGCGCTCGGCCTTAGCGGCAATATCACGCCGGACTGGTCAATCTTCGCCAACTATACCTATCTCAAGAGCAAGCTGATCCAGAGCGTGTCCAACGCCTGCCTTGCAGCGCCAAGCGTGGCCTGCGCCAACCGCAACGCCAGCGGCACGCTGATCATCGCCGATCCAGCGGCTGGCGATGAACTGATCCAGACCCCGAAGCATTCGGGCAGCCTGTTCACCACCTATACCCTGCCGTTCGGCCTCCAGATCGGCTATGGCTTCACCTACCAGGGCAGCTTCGCGCTCAACCAGAGCGTGCTGCTCAATCAGGTGCAGTTCCGGTCGAAGGACTATCTGAACCACCGCGCGTTCGTGTCCTATAATTTCAACAACGGTCTGACAGCGCAGATCAACGTCCAGAACTTCACCAATGAGAAATATTATACCGGCATCCGCAACAACATCACTGCCGCCACAGGCGTAGTGAGCGGCGGCTGGGCCACTCCGGGCGAGGCGCGTTCTGCACGCTTGAGCCTCTTCTACAGCTTCTGATAAATCACACGCCACTCCGGGGGCGGGGTACGGGCGGGCGGTCCAAATTGGATCGTCCGTCCGCATCATATGTGCATCGAAGAGACAAATCCCGTCACAAACCAGCCACATGCAATTGATTCGCATTACGATGTGCGATAAAGGGTGCGCCGAGCCGCATTTGAAACAGGGGTGGCATGTTCGATACCGCGACAAAGATCGATCCGACGCTTGAGGTGGAAGCCTCGGTTGTTCCGTTCGTTCCCGCCCCTCGCGCCTTTACCGGTGAAGTGGCGAGCAGGGGCGGAGACCGCTATGGCGCCAAACGGATCAATATGCCTGCCGCGATCACCGTCGCGCTGATCCATGTCGCGTTGCTGGGCGGGCTGCTCCAGATGCGCACCCTGTATATCCAGAAGAAGTCGGCATCGCTGGCGGTGGTCAATCTGAGTCCGCCGCCCGCACCGCCACCGCCCGCACAACAGAACCCGACGCCGCCGACGCGCCCGGAAGTCGTCGTGCCGCGCCCCATCGTGCAGACGCCGGCGCCGGTCGTCTATCAGGTTCCCGTCATCGACAAGCCGACCCCGCTGCCAGTGGTGCAGGCCCCGCCAGCGCCGCCTGTCCCGGTGATGCCCTCTACCGTGGATGCCAGCGATCTGGGCACCAAGATGGTTTCCGGCAAGCCGCCGCGTTATCCGGTCGAGAGCCGCCGCAAGCATGAGCAAGGCACGGTTGTGCTGACGCTGACGCTGGGTGTCGACGGGCGTGTGATGTCCGTCGCGGTTACGCAGAGCAGCGGTTTCGCCCGGCTTGACGAAGCGGCCCGCGACGCCGTGCGGACCTGGGCGTGGCAGCCGACCCTGCGCGGCGGCCAGCCAGTGCAGGTGCGGGGCATTGTCGAAATTCCCTTCGTCCTCAAGGGCTGATACGACCCTGCCATGATGGTCGCCATTCCCGGTTTGCTTGACGCCGATGGCGTGGCGCGTGTTCGTGCGCTGATCGACAGCGCGCAATGGGTTGATGGCAATGTGACGTCCGGCGTGCAATCGGCGCTGGCCAAGCGGAACTTGCAATTGCCCGAAGGATCGGCGGAGGCGCAGCAAGCGGCGCAGATCGTGTTCGAAGCGGTGGGCAAGAACCCGCTGTTCATCGCTGCGGCGCTGCCGCTGCGTATCTTTCCGCCTCTGTTCAACAGCTATGCGGGCGGACAGGCGTTCGACACGCATGTGGACAACGCGATCCGCATCCAGAAGGGAACGACCTTCCGCGTGCGCAGCGACCTGTCGGCGACGCTGTTTCTGGAGGACCCGGACGCCTATGACGGCGGCGAACTGACGGTCGAGACCAATTTCGGCGTGCAGCAGGTGAAGCTGCCCGCGGGCGACATGATCCTGTATCCGGCGTCGTCGCTCCACCGGGTCGAGCCGGTGACGCGGGGTCGTCGGGTCGCCAGCTTCTTCTGGGTGCAATCGATGGTCCGGGACGACAGCCAGCGGCAGACGTTGTTCGACCTGGACAGCGCGATCCAGGCGGTGGCGTCGACGCAGGGCCAGGGCAGCCCGGAAGTCATCAAGCTGACCGGCATCTATCACAATCTGCTGCGGCGATGGGCGGATGCGTGATTGGGTCGTTACTGGATAAGCATCCGTAATGGGCTGAGCGGTCCGAGCGGCGTCAGGTCGAAATGCATCAAATGCGCTTCGCCCAAAGGCAGGGCTTCCAGCAGAATCCGGGCCTCTTCGACCGTCGCCACATTCAGGATGAAGACCACCCCGCTCTGGTCCGTCTTGATGTACCATTGGTCGATCTTGCCGGCGAGGTAGAGGCTGACCGTATCGCGCACCTCGCGCGGCATAATGTCCTTCATCTTGTCGGGCTGGCGCAGCCCGGTGAGTGAGCCGATGGCCAGGATTTTCGTCGTCGGGACGGAGGGGCGCGCCGTCGTGTCGGGAGCAGTCTGCGCCCGTGCAGGGGCTGTGATCAGGACGGCAGCGGCAAGAGCGATAGGGATGAGGCGAAGGAGCACGCGATAGGGCCTTTCCGATGGAGGGAACCAGAAGCTCCCCGATATCAAAAACGGATATAAGAGGATATCCCCCTATATGGCATTTTGCCTTTTCTTGCGGTAGGTTGGATATATGCCGAGCATTGATCCCAACAATTCCCCACTTGCCGCGTGTAATTGCGTCAGCTTGCGCAGCGCTTCGCGGCGGATATCGCAATTTTACGATAGCCGGCTCGCGCCATCCGGACTGCGGGCAACCCAGTTTGCGATGCTTGCGCTTATCGGAGAGTCCGGTGGGCTGCCGATCAATGCGATCGCCGCGCGGCTGGACATGGACCGGACGACCACAGGGCAGAATCTGCGCCCGCTGGAGCGCGATGGGCTGATCGGCATGGAACGGTCCGCGCAGGATGGTCGAAGCCGGATCGTCCGACTGACCGTCGAAGGGGAGGCCAGGCTGGCGATGGCCGTACCGCTGTGGCGCGATGCGCAGCAGGCATTCGAGACGTGGAACGGCGCGGCGAAGGCGGCCGATATGCGGCGGCAGTTGGCTTCACTTAGGTTCGAACGCTGAATTCCGGACCCAATATGGCCCAAAAGAATGTCCGCGCAGACGGGTCGCCCGGCCCGTTTTCCTTGCACATCCGCAGCTTAGCGACCAACCGATCCGCTCCGGTCTGTATCTCTTAAGCCTTTAGGTGCTATATCGGCCGTTCGTGGAGCGCTGCAGAGGAACGTGCATGTCGTCAGCCGGACAGCAGACCGGGCACTATGATTCCCGTTGGGCACATCTGATCGAGGCAAGCGAACGGCTCGCCAGTTCCCGTTCCATGGATGCCATTGTCGAGGTCTTGCGCGACACCGCGCGGCAGGTCGCCGGGGCGGAAGGCATCGCCGTCGTCATTCGCGAGGACGACAAATGCTTCTACGCCGCCGAGGATGCGGCCGGGCCGCTGTGGCAGGGTAACCGCTTCCCGCTGGAAACATGTATATCCGGCTGGGCGATGACGAAGCGGGAGACGGTGCTGATCCCTGACACCCGCGACGATCCGCGCGTTCCGCAGGAGGCCTATGCGCCGACCTTCGTGCGCAGTCTTGTCATGGCGCCGATCGGCACACCTGAAGCGGTAGCGGCGATCGGCGCTTACTGGGCGGATGTGCGCGATCATGATCCCGATGTCATCCGACGCCTGGAAGCACTTGCGCGGGCGGCGGCGATCGCCATCGAGAATGCCAAGCTGCTCACCAGCCTGCAGGAGAGCGACCGCCAGCGCACTATCGCGCTGGAGGCGGGCCGGCTGGGTCTGTGGACGCTCGATCTGGCCTCGCAGGTGCTGGAGACGTCGGTCGAATGCCGAATCATCTTCGGCCGGAATCCGGCGGAGGATTTCCCCTACGAAGCGTTGCGCGCGGCTATCCATC
>JAHFPU010000077.1 GCA_023266635.1 Sphingobium sp. | reverse complement strand
GCGCAGGTCGAGGATCGCGCGCACTTGAAGCTCCGACAGGCGGTAGGTGTCGCCCGAGACTTCGGTTTCGATCGCCTCGACCAAGCGGATATATTGCGCGATCTCGGCCACCGGCCAGTCGCGGGCCAGCAGCTTCTCGCGCGCTTCGGCGGGGCTGCCGGAACTGCGGATGATCCGGACCACCTCATCGAGGTTGGTGACCGCGATGACCAGGCCGAGCAAGAGGTGGGCGCGCTCGCGCGCCTTGTTCAGCTCGAACTTGGTGCGACGGGTGATCACCTCCTCGCGGAAGGTGACGAAGGTGCTGATGATGTCGCGCAGATTGAGCAGTTCAGGGCGACCGCCGCGAATAGCCAGCATATTGGCCGGGAAGCTCGATTGCGCCGGCGTATGACGCCACAACTGGTTCAGCACGACTTCGGGGGTCGCGTCGCGCTTCAGGTCGATGACGATGCGCACGCCCAGGCGGCTTGATTCGTCGCGGATATCACTGATGCCTTCAATCCGCTTGTCCTTGGCGGCTTCGGCGATCTTCTCGACAAGATTGTTCTTGCCGGTCTGGTAGGGGATTTCCGTAAGGACGATCGACTGACGGTCGCCGCGTCCTTCCTCCACGACATGGCGCGAACGCATGATGACCGAGCCGCGACCGGTATGATAGGCGCTGCGCGCGCCGGACTGGCCGAGGATGAGCGCGCCGGTCGGGAAGTCCGGACCCGGCACGATATCGATGAGTTCATCGACGCTGAGGCCGGGATGCCCCGGCGTCATCGCCGCATCGACCCATGCCAGGCAGGCGTCCAGCACTTCGCCCAGATTATGCGGCGGAATGTTGGTGGCCATGCCGACGGCGATGCCGCCCGCCCCGTTGACGAGCAGGTTGGGGAAGCGTGCGGGCAGCACCTGCGGCTCGCTCTCCGACGCGTCATAGTTGGGCGTGAAGTCGACGGTGTCCTTGTCGAGGTCGTCGAGCAGGCTGTTGGACACCTTGGCAAGCCGCGCCTCGGTATAGCGCATGGCTGCGGGAAGGTCGGGGTCCATCGATCCAAAATTGCCCTGGCCGTCGATCAGCATCACCCGCATCGACCAGTCCTGCGCCAGGCGGGCGAGGGCCATGTAGATCGCGCTGTCGCCATGCGGGTGATATTTACCCATGACGTCACCGACGATGCGGCTGCACTTGCGATAGGGGCGACCGGCGACATAGCCGGCCTCCTGACAGGCGAACAGGATACGCCGATGCACAGGCTTCAGCCCGTCGCGAACGTCGGGCAGCGCGCGGCTGACGATCACGGACATCGCGTAGTCGAGATAGCTGGCCTTCATCTCATCGACGATATTGATCGGGCTGATATCCGAGGGATCGGCGAGAAGCTCGTCGGTGCTCAAGGGCAATTCTCTTTATCTGGATTAAGGGAGCAACTTTGCTGATCTTCCCCTAGACCAGCGAAACATCCCTGTCACCCCTCGCGCGTATGCGCGCGCGCACGTGTGGAGGATGCTGACATGTTGCCCCGCCGACGAAACGTGGCGTCTGAGCGATGGGCCGTTTACTTCGTTATGACAGGGTGCGATTGCGCATCTATATGGCTGTTCAACGGTTGTTCACCGTCCACTGCCTAGCTCCAACCCCTAGGAGCAGATCGGTGCGGTCCCCGCCCCTGAGAGGAGATTAACCATGCGTCTTGTTTCCCCCGTAGCTTTTGGCCTGATGCTCGCCGTCGCCGGTTCCGCGATGATCGCCACGCCGGCCCTTGCCGCGAAGAAGGAGAAGGCGCCCGAAGCTGTAAAGCGCAATTTCAGCAAGGGCTTCGTTGAAACGGCTCAGCCGCTCGAAAAGGCCGCGCAGGCGAAGGATTATGCCGCGCTGGCCGCTGCTCTGCCGGCTGCGGAGGCCGCAGCGACCAATGCAGACGACAAGTTCCTGGTGGGCAATTATGTCCTCCAGCTGGGCACCGGTACGAATGACCCCGCCAAGCAGAGGGACGGCATCAAGCGGATGCTGGCGACTGGGACCGCAGGCGCAGATGAGGCGAAATTCAACTTTTTCGCAGGTCAGCTTGCCTACAATGCGAAGGATTATGACGACGCCATTCCCTACCTTCAGAAGGCGACCGATGCCGGATATGAAGGCAGCTCTTCTCCGCTGCTTCTGGCGGAATCCTATTTTCAGAAAGCCATCACCGCCAGCGGCGGCAACGGCCAGCTGAATGCAGCGAGCAAGCCGATCGCGCAGCAGGGCCTTGTGCCGTTGAAGAAGGCGATCGAGCTGGAAAAGGCCGCTGGCAAGGCGCCGCCCGCCGCATGGCTGGAGCGCGGCTTTACCATCGCATATGTTTCGGGTTCGCCCGATGCGCCGGAATGGTCGAAGCTGAACCTGATTGCCAGCCCAACGGGTAAAAACTGGAGCAACCTGCTGCGGACCTTCCAGGATACCAACAAGACCATCACGCGCGGCGAAAATCTCGACCTGTTGCGCCTGATGCGGCAGACCGGAGCCTTCCAGAGCGATGGCGCCTACGGCGAATATATCGATATCGCCAGCAAATCCGGTCTCCTCGGCGAGGTGAAGTCGACGATCGAGGAAGGTCGCGCTGCCGGCAAGCTCGCACCGACCAAATATGCCGACTATTATGCCCAGGCCAGTGAAGGCATGGCGAAGGACAAGGCTTCCCTAGCCGCTGGCGAAGCCGCCGCAGCAAAGGCGCCCACCGGCAAGGCTGCGGCCTCCACGGCCGACGCCTATCTCGGCTACAAGGACTATGCCAAGGCGGTTTCCCTTTACCGCACAGCCCTACAAAAGGGCTCGGTCGATGCGGGCGAAATCAACACACGAATCGGCATTGCTCTTGCCCTTTCCGGCGATGCGGCTGGCGCCAAGTCGGCCTTCGAGCAGGTGACGACCGGAGCGCGCAAGTCGATCGCCGAATATTGGCTGCTGTGGCTTTCGACCAAGCAGGCAGCATAAGATGCGCGCTTTAATCCGCCGCGGTGGCCTGGCCATCGCGGCAGTTGCCGTGGCCGCTCCGATGGTTCCGGCTATCGCTGCGCGTGACAAGCCGACGACCATCGCCATGGCCGACAGCTTTCGGATAGCAGCAGCTCAGGCGCGGGCCACGCTGGATTCCGGTGACGTCAATGGCGGGGCCGCACAGGTTTCCGCCTTGCAGCCGTCGACGCCGCTGGAGGAATATGTCGCGGCGGGTCTGCGCATGGAGATCGCAGCGAAACGCAATGATCCGCAGGCCAAACGCAAGGCGTTGGGCGATATGCTGGAAAGCAAGGAGGCTCCAGCGACGCAGACTCCTTACCTGCGCTATCTGGCGGCCTACTATTCTTACAATCTCGGCGTGTATGACGACGCGCTCGCGCAGGTGAATTATGCCCGCCAATTGGGGTATAATAATACGGAAAGCACGGTTCTGCTGGCCGATATCTTGATCAAGTCGGGCAAGCCCGCCGAAGGTCTTGCGCTGGCGGACCAGGTGATGGAGCAGCAGAAAGCCAGTGGTAAGCCGATACCGGCGACCTGGTATGATCGCGCCATCGGCATTTCATACGGCCTCGCTACCAAACAGAGGGGTAGTTGGGACGATGTCGCCAAATGGTGCGAGCGCAAGCTGGTCGCCTATCCCAGCGAAGGCAATTGGCGTACGTGCCTTACCAACTATCTGATGGCCCCGAGCGTTGATCCTCAACTTCAGCTGGACCTCTATCGGCTTCAGGCCGCAACGGGTGCGATGGCGAGCGAGAGAGACTATCGCAGCTATTCCACGCTCGCGTCAGCCGCAGGCTATGATGCGGAGGCCAAGGCGGTGATTGACGCCGGCCGGTCAGCGGGAAAATTGGACGCCACCGAGGTGGATACGACGAAGCTGCTCAAGACGGTGAAGGTCAAGGCCGCCAAGACGATTGCTGCCCTGCCAGCGCAGGTGAAGAAAGCGCAGGCCGCTTCAACCGGCATGCCGGCTCTGGAAGTAGGGGACACCTATTTCTCGCTCGGCCAGTATCCGCAGGCGGTGGAGCAATATCGGCTCGCTTTGTCGAAGGGTGGCGTCGATCCGACGCGCGTCAATGGCCGCCTTGGCGTAGCCCTGGCGCGTGCAGGGGATTTGCCGGCGGGCAAGGCTGCGCTGGCGCAGGCCGGTGGCGGCTGGACGAATGTCGGCGGCTTCTGGAATGTCTGGATGGATCAACAGGCGCAGGCCAAGACCGGGCTTAGCCCAGCCATGCCGGCGCCGACATCCTGATTTCAGCTTCTTAGCGGGACACCCGGCGCGCTTTTCGATGTGCGGATGGTGAGCGAGGTCTTCACGCTCACCACATTGGGCGCCGGTGTCAGCTTTGACGTCAGGAATTGCTGAAAACTCTGAAGGTCGCGCGCCACGACCTTCAGGATGAAGTCGATTTCACCGTTCAGCATATGGCACTCACGCACTTCGGGCAGGGCTGCGACATGGTCCTCGAAGGCCTTCAAGTCGGCTTCCGCCTGACTTTTCAGGCTGACCATGGCGAACACCATGATCGTGAAGCCCAACGACGCGGCGTCGATATCCGCATGGTAGGACCGGATGGTGCCATTGTCCTCCAGCGCCCTGACACGGCGCAAACAAGGTGGCGCAGTCAAGCCGACCTTCTTCGCAAGGTCGACATTTGTCATCCGGCCATCGTCCTGCAGTTCGGCAAGAATCTGCATATCGATGTCGTCAATGTTCAAACCTGCCATTCGCGGACAACTTCCTTTCTCAGATGCACTCAGCATACTAATATTATTGCAGTATAATGCAATTGTCCCACTATGCGACGACCGATTTTGGGACCGCATCCCTGCTTTCCCTTTGCCGTGGCGCAGCTTAATTCACATGGCAAGGGAGCACCAAATCAAAAGCTCTCAGCGGGGTTTCGCGTGCGTTTCAATGATCTTATGCAGACGGTGCTTGCCGCCCAAGAGCGTAGTGGGCCGGGGGCGGTAACGCTCTGGCGTCAGTGCGTCGATCTTCTGGCGCAGAATGACAGGCCGGGGCAGCCGCCCATGCCGGTCGACGAGCGCGACGCACTGCTCGACCGTCTTGATTCGCTGCGACCCAAGGTTACGGAAACCCAGCGTATTTCCGCTGTGGTGGAACTTGGCACCCGGCTTCGTTCGCCCGCGCTGATCCGGTTCTTTGCCGATGACCGGCCGTCCATCTGCGCTGCAGCCATGGCGCGCGCGCGCCTTCCTGATGAGGTGTGGCCGGAACTGCTGCCGACGCTCGGGCCGACGGCGCGGGGCATATTGCGCAATCGCCGTGATCTGGGTCCCGAGACTGTCCGCGCCTTGAAGGCGTTCGGGCAGGCTGACATGTTGCTGACGAGCGAGAATGCCGAGCAGGCCGCACAAGTTACGCAGGCGGTCCAGGAGCAGCCGAGATCGCCGGAAATAACCCTGGTTTCGTCCGCGCCGGCGCCTACCGAGGAAGACAGCCAGATCCGCCGCCTCGTCGATCGGATCGAGGAATATACCAGCACGACGCGGCATCGGATTGGTGAGCCGTCCCCAACCGAGCCGAGGACCTCGGAGATCGCCTCGCTCCGCCGGTTCAGCTTTGAGACCGACATGCATGGTGCGATCACCTGGGTGGATGAGGGTCCCCGCGCGGCTCTCATCGGCCTCAGCATTGCCGACCCCGCCCTGCCGGGCGGCAGCGGGCCTGACGCCCATGTTTCGGGCGCCTTTTCCCGGCGCAGCGGATTCCAGCATGGCCGCTTCACGATCGTGGATGGCGGGCTGGCGGGCGAATGGCGTTTGTCCGCCGTGCCTTTCTTCGATTCGCAGTCCGGTCGCTTCCAGGGCTTTCGAGGGCAGGCGCGGAGGCCGCATCTGCACGAAGTTCCGGCAAGCGCTGACAATGACAAGCTGGCGCTTGGCGGCCTTTCAGCTGATTCCGTCCGCCAATTGGTTCACGAACTGCGCACGCCGCTCAACGCGATCCTGGGGTTTGCGGAAATCATCGAGCAGCAGTTGTTCGGTCCCGCCGGACGGCAATATCGCGATATGGCGTCCCAGATCATGGGGGACGCGCGTCGGTTGTTGTCCGCATTCGACGATCTCGATCTTGCGGCGCGGGTATCGCGGGGCGAAGACGCCATAGAGCCGCGTCCGGTCGATGCCGCATTGCTCATCGCCCGCATCGCAACCCGCTTCCGTGTCGATCGCGGCAAAGAATTGCGGCCGATCACGATCTCCGTTGCCGAGGGACTGCCGCAGGCGCGGCTCGATCCTATCCAGGCCGAGCGGATGGTCCAGCACCTTCTGCGTACGCTTGTGTCCGTGGCGCCGGAAGGCGAACCGATCACTGGCTCCTGCTGGTTCCAGCCGGACAGTGCGACGGGCAGGGTGATTCTCGCCATGGACCGGCCGTCCAGCCTCGCGGGCATGGACGAAGCGCAACTGCTCGATCCGGGATATGGGCCGGAAGGCGACTGGCCCGATGGTCCCTTGCTTGGCCTCGGCTTTTCGCTTCGCCTCATCCGCAGCCTTGCCGCCAGCAGCGCAGGCAGTCTGGACATAGATGGCGGACGATTCCTGCTCGCGATGCCGGCGGTTCCCGCAGACCCCGTTGAAGAGCCGGACCTGCCCTAAGATGCACGGTGGCGCGCCCTTGCAAACGCAATGGCAACCATTTGCCGGTATCGACTCTGGCATGAACGCACATATTCACGACGGCAACCTGCTCCACCCGCCGGCAGCCGAAGACATTATCGAACTCGACCGCACCTTCGGGACGCGCTTCCTTCTGTTCGTCGATACAGAAGAGGAGTTCGACTGGGGTGCGCCGTTCAGCCGCACCGCGCATTCGGTCACGGCCCTTAAAGGGCTGGAGCAAGGCCAGGCCTATTTCGCGGCAGCCGGCATCAAGCCGGTCTATGTCACCGATTATCCGATGCTGGAAAATGAGGACGTTGTCGCCATGATGGCGCAGTGGGTCTCGGACGGGTCGGCGGATGTCGGCGCGCACCTCCACCCATGGGTAAACCCACCGTTCGTCGAGGAAGTGACTCGGGCCAACAGCTATGCCGGCTTCCTGCCGGAGGAGGTTGAGCGCGCGAAACTCCAGGCATTACGTGACCGAATCCATATCGCCTTTGGCCAGGCGCCGATCGCTTATCGCGCCGGACGTTACGGGGCGGGGCCGAACACAGCGCGCTTGCTCGAAGAGATGGGGTTCCGGCTCGACACATCGGTGCGCAGCCGCTTTGACTATTCGGCCGATCATGGCCCGGACTTTTACGGTATGCCGCTCGACCCCTTCTGGGCTGGGCCGCAACGCAGCCTGATCGAACTGCCCTTGTCCACGGCCTTCACTGGCCTCCTGCGGGGTTCAGGCCAGTCGCTCTACTGGGCCGCGCAAGCCATGGGGCCAATGCGCGCCGCTCTGGCTCGTGCAAGGCTGCTGAGCCGCGTTCCGCTCACGCCGGAGGGCGTGCCTGCGCGCGACGCGGTTGATGCTATTGATGCCCTGCTCGATACAGGCTCCCGCGTCATCAATCTCAGCTTCCATTCGCCAACGCTGGAGCCTGGCCATACGCCCTATGTCCGCGATGCAGCGGAACTAAGCGAATTCTATCGTTGGTGGGAAATCGTGCTGGAGCATCTGGACCGGCGCGGCGTTCGCCCGGCGACGCTTGCAAGGTTCCTGGCGGCGGTTCCGCCGCGTATGCAGGTGGGCGAGCAAGCCGCTTGCCAAGCGGCCTGACCCTCGGCTATTGCCCGCCGGCATAGCTGCACACAGGTGGGGCCTGTAGCTCAACGGTTAGAGCTGGCCGCTCATAACGGCTAGGTTGCGGGTTCGATTCCTGCCGGGCCCACCAATGCCTTACTCAGCTAATCGCACCCCGTGGTGGATATGCTGAAACGCCCCAAGACACCGCGTTCACAGGCCGGGGCATCTCCGCAAGCCACGCGTCCGCCGCGGCGAACTCGGAAGCGGAGAAAAAGCGCTGCTGTTCGCAACTCTCGCCTGCTGCGGCGATCCGACGGCTTTGTAACGTCAGCAGCGCGGAGTCGGGCAATAGCAGTGCGATCCGCGTGAAATGGGGCGCGATCCACGCGACACGGTCTTGCACGCGCGCAGCGACGTCTTTCGCATGAATGATGCGGCGGCGCACATCGACCAGCATGTTCAAATCCCTGCCCGGACCTAGTCCTGAAAAGAACTGGGCTAAGGCAGACTCCCATCTATCGACGGTGCAATGCTGCCACAGCCCCGTGATCTCCATTGTGACCCGCGCTCTGTCTCGATCGAGCCGAATGGAAAAGGAACCATCAATTCTGCTTTCGCCGCTCATGGCGACAGCAACAACCCGATGCGTTAACGAACTTTGAAGGTTGCCCAAGGCGCCTTCTTTTCCGCGACCAAAGTCGGATGATAAAGAATAAAGGCAAGCATAGTCATACTGACCTTGTGCTTCACCAAGGCGTCGTGGTCGCTGGCCGAAAAACATGAGCAAGGCCGTAAATGGTCGGGCTCTGTTGTCTGGTGTCGGAAAGCAATTTTGATCTCCAAGGATCGAAAATCATAAGACTTTCGTGTGATCCAGCGACGGGGCCGGGCCATGTTATATTTTGAGTAAGCAAATGCGCCGAGCAAGGTGTCCATCAGGACGTCAAAGCCATGAATGCGATATCTTCATTTTTTGGACCACCCGATGCGCTGGAGATGCGTATCCAGTGGAAGCCGACAGCCACTAGGCGGGCGACCTTTGCCTCAGGGCTCGACCTGCTATCGCGCACCGTGCGGATGCAGGGTGGCGGCGTATGGAAAGAGGATGACGCGGCACGCTATTTTGACGAGCAGAAACATGTTCTGGACGAGGCGCGGAAGCGGTTCGGCCCGTTGAAGGTTTTCGTCGATCTGCGCGACTGGGTCGTTGAGGGTCCGGACTCCGCGTTGCAGTTCCAGGAAGGCAATCGCCGAATTTTTACGGCAGGCGATCGGATCGTGGCCGTGGTAAAATCGTCGATCCTTAAACCACATCCTCGCGCCGCATTGAGTGTCGGATCGCCAGAAGTGTTCGTGTCCATGGAAGCCGCCGAAACTTGGCTTCAGGCCTATTCTAACGAGAAATGCGCCGCCTAATTATCTCGGCGCACTGCTTGCATCCGGAACGTCCGTTACGGGCAATCGTTATCCTATCGTCACTATAACAACGGAAGGATGCGATCATGGGCAAGGGAATATTGTTGTGGCTCATCGGCGTGCCGATCCCCCTCATTCTGCTCGGCTGGTTCTTCTTTCATTGATGTTCTGCGGCATGTGCGTCGATTGTGGCGCACATGCCTTGCCTTGCGCGGCTTTCAACCCTAAGGCGCTTGCGTCGGGGAGTAGCGCAGCCTGGTAGCGCATCTGCTTTGGGAGCAGAGGGCCGGAGGTTCGAATCCTCTCTCCCCGACCACTTCACCCAGAAATTAAGCCCTTAGGCGTCCTCGGCTATCTCGACACGGGCCGGAGGATGCAGGCGTAGCCGCGTTACACGCCTGCTGTCGCTATCCAGTATCTCCAGTTTCCAGCCGCTCTCGTCATGGAGCAGGATTTCGCCGATCTCAGGCACGCGGCCGGCGATGACGAACGCGAGGCCGCCCAGCGTATCGACATCTTCCTCAATGTCGGACAACTTGGGGTCGATCTCGTCCGCAACATCGTCAAGTTCGGCGCGGGCATCGGCGTCCCACATACCGCCATCGAGCGGCACGAGCATCGCCGTAGGGGCGTCATCATGCTCGTCCTCAACCTCGCCGACGATTTCCTCGACCAGATCCTCGAACGTCAGCAGGCCTTCCGTTCCCGAATATTCGTCCAGCACGATCGCCAGATGCGTCCGCTTAGCGCGCATTTCCGCCAGAAGGTCCAGGACCCCCATGCTTTCGGGCACATAGAGCGGCTGCCGGATGAGGGATTCGAGCGTCTCGGGCGGGGGCAGGGTGCCGGCCAGTATCGCAAACGCGTCGCGGATATGGATCATGCCGATAATGGTATCAAGCGTGCCGCGATAGACGGGAATGCGGCTGTGCCCCGCATCGGCGAAAAGCGCCGCGAGTTCGGCGAAGCTCGCCTTCTCCTCGATCGCAATGATATCCGCGCGCGGAACGGCGACGTCATCGACGGTATGTTCGCTGAAATGCAGCAGGTTGCGGAGCATCTGCCGCTCGATGGCGGAAAGGTCACCCTTTTTCGCGGGGGCGGCGCTGCTGCCGCCCTCCTGCTCCTCGCCATCATATTCGTCGATGGCTTCTTCGATTTCCTTGCGGAGGCTATGTTCGCTTTCATCGCCGAAGATGAGGGTCTTCAATCCGTGCCATATGCCGCCGCCCTCATGGCCGGCGCTGCTACTGTCCGCCTCTTTCGGGGTGGATGGGCTGTCGTCAGCCATGATGTTCAATGATCCCCTGTTGTATCCAGATATGGATTGCGAAGGCCGATACTGGCAAGCGCCCGTATCTCCAGCGCCTCCATTTCCTCGGCCTCTATATCCACCATATGGTCATAGCCGAGCAAATGAAAAGTCCCGTGAACGATCAGATGCGCCGCATGGTCCGGAATTGCGATGCCTTTTTCTGCCGCTTCAGCCGCGCAGACGCCCGCCGCCAGCACGATATCGCCCAGCAGGACTTCGCCATCGTCGGTGTTAGCCATCGCCTCCAGCAGGTCGCGCTGGACCATGGGAAAAGACAGGACGTTGGTCGGCTTGTCCTTGCCGCGATAGGCCTTGTTCAGCGTCTGGACCTCATGATCGTCCGTCAGCTTCACAGCAATTTCGAACATGGCTGCCTGGGTCGCATAGTCGGCATTGGTACTGTGGCGCACGGCAGCGGCTACCGCCTTTAGCGCCAGAGCCTCCCAATCGATATCCGGCCACTCCGGATTGTCCCGGAGGACGGCGACGTCAAGCATCCGGACCCTCATAGGCTTGCACGATGCGCCCCACGATCGGGTGGCGCACCACGTCGGCAATGTTGAACGGCACGACAGCGACACCCTCGACGCCCTCTAGTCGCGCAACGGCATCCGCCAACCCTGATGTTCCAGGTTGTGGAAGGTCGACCTGCTTGGGATCGCCGCAGATGACCATGCGGCTGTTTTCGCCGAACCGGGTCAGGAACATCTTCATCTGCGCGATGGTGGTGTTCTGCGCCTCGTCCAGCACGATGAACGCGTTGGCCAGGGTGCGGCCGCGCATGAAGGCGAGGGGGGCGATCTCTATCTCGCCGCTGGCGATCCTGCGTTCGACCTGCTCGGCTGGCAGGGTGTCATAGAGCGCATCATAGATCGGGCGAAGATAGGGGTCGACCTTCTCCTTCATGTCGCCGGGCAGGAACCCCAGCCGTTCGCCGGCTTCCACCGCAGGGCGGGACAGGATGAGCCTGTCGACGCTGCCGGTAATGAGCTGGCTCACCGCCTGGGCAACGGCCAGATAGGTCTTGCCGGTGCCTGCTGGCCCGAGTGCAAAGATCACGTCCTGTCGCGCCAGTTCCTCCATATAAGTGACCTGCGTGGCCGAACGGGGGACGATCGTCTTCTTGCGGGTGCGGATCATCACCCGGGGCGGCTCCGCGACATCATGCCGGATAATGCCGTCCAGCATCGGTTCGGACGACATGGCGATCACCGCCTCCACCGCACCGGAGTCGATCTCCTGCCCGGCGACGATCCGGTTGTAGAGACCCGTCAGCACATCGCGGGCACGACCGGCGGCGCCAGCCTCGCCCTCGATCTGCAGCTTGTTGCCGCGCGCGGAAATGTAGACGCCCAGCCGGTTCTCGATAGCCACAAGATTCTGGTCATACTGGCCGAACAATGTGCCCAGCAGATGCGGCTTTTCGAACATAACTTCCAGCCGGGCGCGTTCGCCGGGTTCCGCCTTCACATGTCGCTTCGCCATCAGCCGTTCCTCCTTTCCCATTTCCCTGCGTCAGCGGGGAGCCATCTCCCATCCCATGCGTCGCGAGCCGACTGCGGTGGATGGCTTCCTGCTTGCGCAGGGATGGCGATGGGGTTTGGATTCAAGCGGCTTTCCTCCTCACAAGTTGTCCGGCGAGGCTGTTCGGCCCGGCCGAGACGATGTCGACGTCGATCATATCGCCAATGGCGGCGCCCTCCGCCAGGACATGCACGGACTGCATCCACGGCGTCTTGCCGACGATCTGGCCGGGATGACGGCCTGGACGCTCCAGCAGGATGCTGGTGGACTGGCCAACCATCGCCTGATTGAACGCGACCTGATGGCGGTTGATCGCCGCTTGCAGGCGGGCAAGGCGCTCGTCCATCACCTCGGGCGCGATCTGCCGATCCATGTCGGCGGCGGGGGTGCCGGGGCGGGGGCTATATTTGAACGAGTAGCATTGCGCGTACCCAACCTGTTCGACCAGCGCGAGCGTCGCCTCGAAATCGGCATCCGTTTCACCGGGAAATCCGACGATGAAGTCACCGGACAGGGCGATATCCGGTCGGACAGCGCGCACCTTGTCCAATATGGCGAGGTAGCTTTCCGTCGTGTGGCTGCGGTTCATCGCTTTCAGGATCGGATTGGAGCCGGACTGTACGGGCAGATGCAGGAACGGCATCAGCTTATCCACCTCGGCATGCGCGGCGATGAGGCCGTCGGTCATGTCGTTGGGATGGCTGGTGGTGTAGCGGATGCGGTCGATGCCGGGCAGGTCGGCGAGGGCGCGGATCAGTCCGTCGAAACCGACAGCCTCTTCGCTCCAGGCGTTGACGTTCTGCCCAAGCAGGGTGATTTCCCGCACGCCGCCATCGACCAGCGCCTTGGCCTCGTCGACGATCGCAGCGAAGGGCCGGCTAATCTCAGCCCCCCGTGTATAAGGCACGACGCAATAGGTGCAGAATTTGTCGCACCCCTCCTGGATGGTCAGGAAGGCCGTAGGCCGGCTTTGCTTGCCGCGGCCGGGCAGGGCGCCGAACTTGGACGCCGCGGGCATATCGGTATCCAGCGCCGCTTCGCCGCGCACAGCCTTGCCGATCAGGTCGGGCAGGCGATGATAGGCCTGTGGTCCGACGACGATATCGACAGTCGGCGCGCGCCGAGCAATCTCCGCGCCCTCGGCCTGCGCAACGCAGCCGGCGACGGCGATCATCGGGCGGCTGCCGTCCTCACGGCGCAGGCGGCCAATGTCGGAATAGACCTTGTCCACGGCCTTTTCGCGAATGTGGCAGGTGTTGAGGACGACGATGTCAGCGTCCAGCCCTTCAGCCGCAGCGGTCATGCCCTGCGCGCCGAGCATCTCGGCCATGCGCTCGCCGTCATAGACGTTCATCTGACAGCCAAAGGATTTGACGTGGAAAGTGGTCGGCGTTTTCGGTGGGCGCGATTGATTCATTGGCCCCTCTATAC
>JAHFPU010000211.1 GCA_023266635.1 Sphingobium sp. | reverse complement strand
AGCCGCCGTCGATGTTGCACGGCTCGCCGGGCTCAACCCATCCGGCGTGATCTGCGAGATCATGAATGACGACGGCACCATGGCCCGGCTCGACGACCTCATCCCCTTTGCGCAGAAGCATCGACTGAAGATCGGCACGATCCGCGACCTCATCGCCTATCGCCGCCGCAATGACCATCTGGTCGTCAAGAAATCGGAAGTATCCTTCTCCAGCCGCTGGGGCGGTGAATGGAAGGCAATGGTTTTCTACAACAAAGCGACCGGTACCGAGCAGATCGTTCTGCAGAAAGGCCGCGTCGATCCCGATCAGGCGACGCTGGTGCGCATGCATGTCCTGTCGCCGCTGGATGACACATTCGGCCATATCAGCCCCCGCAGCGACCTTCTCAGGCGATCGATGGAGATCATCGGCGAAGAAGGCGCCGGGATTATCGTTATTCTCAATCGCTTTGGCCCGTCCGGATTGAGCCGTCTGTTCGAGTTGTTGGGCGGGAGCGAGATGACTCCGGGTGATATGGACCAATTGCGCGATTATGGCGTGGGTGCGCAGATCCTCGCCGAAATGGGGGTCCACGACATGATCCTGCTGACCAACAGCCACCACAGCCTGATTGCGCTTGACGGCTATGACCTTGCTGTGGTGGGCGAGCGCTCCATCGATCTGTGATAGGATAAGATACTATGGCCAAGTTCCTGATCGTCGAGGCGCGCTTCTACGACCATCTCAACGATCTGCTGATCGAAGGCGCTGGCGCGGCGCTCGATGACGCCGGCCATAAATATGAGGTGCTGACCGTCCCCGGCGCGCTCGAAATTCCCGGCGCGATCGCGATGGCGGCGGAAAGCGGGCGCTATGACGGCTTCATCGCCATCGGTGTTGTGATCCGCGGCGAGACCTATCATTTCGAGGTCGTGTCGAATGAAAGCGCTCGGGGCCTGATGGCGCTGGCCATGGACAGCATCCCGATCGGCAACGGCATACTGACGGTCGAGAATGAAGCGCAGGCATTGACCCGCGCGCGCATGACCGAAAAGGACAAGGGCGGCGAGGCGGCCAAGGCCGCCATCGCCATGCTTGATATCCGCCAGCGCTTCGCCTGAAGGCCGGCGGATAGAGAGTTTGGTTAGGCTGCCTGCGCGGTCAGGGCCGGATAATCGGTATATCCCTCCACGCCCTGGCTGTACCAGGTCGCCATGTTCGCTTGCTGCAGCGGCAGGTTCTTCTCCAGTCGCTCTGGCAAATCGGGATTGGAGATGAAGGGCCGGCCGAAGGCGATGGCGTCGGCCAGGCCGGAATCCAGATCCGCCTGCGCCTTCTCCTTGTCGTAATCGCTGTTCAGCACCAGCGTACCCTTGAAATGCTGGCGGATCAGCGGAGACAGCCGGGGAACGTCGCTGCTGCCGAAGGTGCCATAGGGCTTCTGCTCACGCAGTTCGAGGAACCCGATTTCCAGCGTATCAAGCGCCTGGGCAACGACGGTGAACAGGCTTTCCGGATCGCTGTCATCGACACCCTGCGAATCGCCATTGGGCGACAGTCTGACGCCGGTGCGTCCCGCGCCCACTTCGTTCACCAGAACTTCCGTCACTTCCCGCAACAGGCGAACACGGTTTTCCGGGCTGCCGCCATATTCGTCGGTCCGGTGATTTGATCCGTCGCGCAGGAACTGGTCGATGAGATAGCCATTTGCGGCGTGCAGCTGGATTCCATCGAAACCCGCCGCGATCGCGTTGCGCGCGGCCTTGGCATAGTCATCGAGTATCCGGGGTATTTCGTTCAGTTCGAGCGGCCGCGCTTCGGTATAGGGTTGCTTGCCGTCATAGGTATGCGCGTCGCCGGGCGCGGTGGTCGCGCTGGAGGAAACCGGCTGGGCGCCGTTGAGAAAGCTGGGATGCACGATCCGGCCCATATGCCAGAGCTGCAGCGCGATGCGACCGCCCGCTTCATGCACGGCTTCGGTCACGGGCTTCCAGGCCTCGACCTGCTCGGGCGACCAGATGCCAGGCGCGTAGGGCCAGCCGAGGCCTTCTTGCGATATGCCGGTGGCCTCCGAAATGATCAGCCCGGCGGTGGCCCGCTGGGCGTAATAGGCGGCCATGATATGCGTAGGCACATGGCCTCGCGTGGCGCGCGCGCGGGTGAGTGGAGACATCAGGATGCGGTTGGGCGCTTCGATGTCGCCAAGTTTCACAGGATCGAACAAATCCGGCATGGGCGGTCTCCAGTCATTTAAGTATCAAATTGCAACGGGACTTTGTTGCGGATGCGAGTTAGGGGCGGATCATGGGCATTTCAACCACACGTATCGGTAATAGTCGCGCACCACGCTTCGCTTTCGTAGCGCTGTTGCTGTCGAATGTCATATTGTCGCTCGGCCCATTACTCGTGCGCCTCGCCGATACGGGGCCGGTTGCGGCCGGATTCTGGCGGCTCGCGCTGGCTTTGCCGCTGCTTATCGGCCTCATGCTTTGGCGCGGTGAAAGCGTGCGCGGCCTCACCCCTGCGCGCTGGGGCATAATTTTGTTCGCCGGTTTGTTCTTCGCGGCCGATCTTGCAAGCTGGCATGTCGGCATCCTGCACACCAAAGTCGCCAACGCTGCCCTGTTCGGCAACATCACGTCCCTGCTATTGCCGCTATGGGCGATCATTGCCCTGCGCCAGCGCCCTGCCGTCCTGCAAATCGTGGCGCTCGTGCTTGCGGCGGTAGGGATCGCGCTGCTGATGGGCGGCAGCTATGAATTGTCGCCGCACTATCTGCGTGGCGACCTGTTCTGTATTCTTGCCGGCGTCATGTATACCGGCTACATCGTGGCGTTGCAGCATGTCCGGCAAACCCTTGGCGGTTGGGCCGTCCTGACCGTGTCCAGCGCGGCCGGCGTCATTCCCCTGCTGCTCTTCGCGATGCTGCTGGGGGAGCGGATCATGCCGCAGGACTGGACGCCGCTGCTGATCCTCGCACTGTCCAGCCAAGTGGTGGGGCAGGGATTGCTGATGTACGCGCTGCCCTGGTTCAGCCCCCTGATCGTCGGCCTCGTCCTGCTGGTGCAGCCGGTGATTGCGGCGCTGGTCGGCTGGGCAGTCTTTGGCGAGGTCATGACCTTTACCGATGCCATCGGCGCTGTCGCGGTGGCCGCGGCGCTGGTGCTTGTCCGCCTGCCTGCGCGGGTCTAGGAGGGCAGGCATGACGATCGAACTTCCCGCCGATCCCACGCTGGATGAAATCCGCGTCGCGCTCGCGCCGCTGTTGCCGCGCCAGGCGGCGTTCGATGGATGGCGTCCTGCGGCGGTGGATAATGCCGCACGGCTTGCCGGTGTCGATCCGGCGATTGCGCAGCTTGCTTTCGCCGATGGCGCGACCGGCATGATCGATGCCTGGTTCTCCAGCATCGACACGCGCATGGCGGACGCCTTTTCTGCTGAAGCTCTGTCGGTCATGAAAATTCGCGAGCGCATCGCCGCCCTGGTGGAGGCAAGGCTTACCCTGCTTGCGCCGGACCGTGAAGCCTTGCGCCGGGCGCTCGCCATATTGGCGCTGCCGCAGAATCTGGCGAAGTCGGCCAAGCTCGGCTGGCGCGCCGCCGACGGTATATGGCGTCTCGCGGGCGATACGGCGACGGACTATAATCATTACACGAAGCGGATGACGCTGGGCGCGGTCTACGCCTCGACCATGGTCGTGTTCCTGGACGATGAGAGTGAGGGGCATGCAGACACCCTCGCTTTCCTCGCGCGCCGCCTCGACGGCGTGATGCGTTTCGAGAAGGCAAAGGCACGGCTTTCCGCCCGCAAGGACCATCATTTCAGCGTGTCGCGCTTCATCGGACGTCTGCGGTATCCGATAGTCTGATTAGACTGGCGCTTGCGGGCGTATATTGATACTCACTCGCAAACGTTGCCCGGTCCCAGATATTCCCCGAGATACACCCCATTGCGCCTGATCCAGCTTCCCCTTCGCAAGCCCGCTTATGTCGACAGTGTTGATTGGGCCCGGCTCTCCCCCGCCGAGGGTCAGCGCCTG
>JAHFPU010000076.1 GCA_023266635.1 Sphingobium sp. | reverse complement strand
CCCGTTTCGACGGGCGTCGCTCTCACTTGCCCGGGGCGGCAGGCGGGAACGGGCCGATAGTGTCGATATGCCAGCTGCGTTGTCCAGCTGTGGACCCATCGACATCGTTTACGCGGCGCAGCGTTACCGATCGGAGCGCATACCAGGGTTTGCCGGTCGCTGCGATACGTGCATAGACCTGCACGGGAACGGAAACATAGAGTGACCCCGCCGCGCCTTCGCCGTTACCGGGCGCGCCGATATTGGCGTGGATCTCGCTGAAACCAGCAAAGCGCGCCGCAAATGCCGCCGGGTCCTGCTCCGCATAGGGACCATGATCGCCCCACAGCTTCTGGGCATCGGAAAAGCGGCGTTCCTCCAGCAAGCCATAATAGCCCTGAACCAGTTGCGCAGCGCCCTGCGGGCTCTTGGGATCGATGGTACCTTCCGCCAGCGACTTGGGTTCGTCGGGCAGGCCGCCCGGTGTGCCGGGCTCCGGCGGAGCCAGCGGCTCCATGATCGCCTGCGCCTCCGCCTTCACGCTGTTGCCGATATCCTTTTGATCGACATCGTCGTCGGCAAGACCATTGGCGGTTTCGTTCAGCACTGTGCGCTCGGTCCTGTTGCATCCCGACAACGCAAGCGCGCACGCAAGGGAAAGGGCGAGCCGGTGTTTTACCACGTTCCGCATCGGACGGGTCAGGGCTTCGATCGCCAGCCACCGCGTGACCGCGCTGACGACGGGGGTGAACCTGCGGGCCGGGCCTCCATGGCGCGCTGGCGGAAGCCGCCTGCAGATTCTCCTGACACGCGGCCAGAATCACGATTTACGCCCCGATATGCACGGCTTTCGGCGTCAGGGCGCGTCTGCCCGCTCACCTGGGGAGGCTGACGATCGCGCTGCCATTGCCGCCTGTCGTCGCCACGCCAGCCCTCTGGCCTTGCAGCAGGCGGAGTGCCGCCATTATGCCATCCCGGTCCGCGATCCTTGTCACGATTGCCTGGCTGCCAGCCATTATTCGGGCCGCGATCATCGCCCCGATGATCCTGCCGGCGCTGTTGCCAGTAGCTGCGTTGCTGGTCGGTCCAGCGATGGCGCGCGCCGCGACGATCATACACATAATAGCCGCCGCCGGGGTAATAGAAGTCATTATACCACCCGCCATAACCGCCGCCATAATAGCCCGCCGGCCCATAATAACCGTCGTAATAGCCATCATTATAGGCATAGCCGGGATAGCCGACATCGACGCCGCCATATCCATAGCCGTCCGTGGCGCATCCGCCCAGCGTCAGCAAACCGGCGATGCCGGTTGCGAGCAGGGCAATCTTATTCTTCTTGAATGCAACAGGAGCCATGATCCGTCTCCTTTCAAAAATATCGATCAGGTTGCGGGGATAACGCGCCGGAATTGAATTGGTTGTGAACAGCCTCGCGCGCGCCGCCATTTATGTCGCGTTCGTTCGCCCGTTTTGGCGCAACACACGATTGCTGCAATTAGGCAGGCCAATATGATTGCGCCTGCGCACGCCAAGGCATTAGGAAGGGTTGGAAAACCTAAATATCCGGATCGCCCATTCGCATGCCCCGCGCCACCATTGCAGACGTTGCCCGCGTGGCCGGCGTATCGATCAAGACGGCTTCCCGCGTTCTCAATCGCGAACCCCATGTTAGCCCTGCAAAACAGGCGCTGGTGGAGCAGGCGATGCTCTCACTCGACTATCGCCCAAGCCAGATTGCGCGGAGCCTGAAAGGAAGTCGCTCCTTCCAGATCGCGTTGCTGTACGACAACCCAAGCGCCGCCTATTTTCAGGCCATACATGACGGCGCAAAACGTCTCTGCGACTCATCCGGCTTTCGCCTGATGGCTCAGGCCTGTGACGTCCATTCGCCGAAAATGATCAGCGAGATACTGGCCCTTGTCGACGACATGCATGTGGAAGGCCTGATCCTGTCCCCGCCGCTGACCGACAACAGGCCCCTGCTCGAGGCGCTTGATACCCGACGCGTGCCGTTTGTCCGGATCGCGCCGACGGTCGCGCTGGAGCGGGCCGGTTTTACACTGATGGACGATATGGCTGCGGCCGAGCAGGCGACGAGCTACCTTATATCCCTTGGCCATCGCACGATCGGTTTCCTGTTGGGGCATCCTGATCATGGCGCTGCCGCCCAGCGGTTCGAAGGCTATCGGCAAGCGCTAGGCAAGGCCGGCATTGCGTATGACGAGAGCCTGACGGCGCAGGGCGCCTTTACGTTTGCGTCGGGGCGAGAGGCGGGACGCCTGCTCCTTGACCGGAAGGATCGCCCATCAGCGATTTTTGCCTGTAATGACGATATGGCCGCGGGTGTGCTGGCCTATGCGCATGAGTCCGGGATCGACGTCCCCGACGATTTGTCCATCATGGGTTTTGACGACAATCAAATCGCGGAAATGATCTGGCCCCCGCTCACGACCATCCGTCAGCCCGTTCAGGCGCTTGCCTATGGCGCGGCGCGGCTGCTGCTGGATCGGCTGGAAACGGGCAGCGATGCCACCATGACCTTCGATTTCGAACTGATCGAGCGAGGGTCCACCTGCGCGCTGACGGCGGGTCGGTAATTGCGGCATTGCGCGCTGCGGTAAAACGGTCTGGCGGACCGCGCGTAAACAAGGCCCAATTTGCCTGAAGGTATAAGCATATCTCATTAGCAGCCGACCTTGCGGTTGCACGCATCATCAATAGATAGACAGCCGGACATCCCCGAGGAGATTCTATGGAATATCGCCGCCTTGGGCGCACCGATCTGTTGGTGAGCCTTATCTGCCTTGGAACGATGACTTGGGGGTCGCAGAACAGCGAAGCTGAAGGTCATGCTCAAATCGACTATGCCCTGGATCAAGGCGTGAATTTCATCGACACGGCGGAGATGTATCCGGTGACGCCCAACCGCGTGGAAACGCGGGGCCGCACGGAAGAAATCATCGGCACTTGGATTGCCGCGTCGGGCAAGCGCGACAAGATCGTGCTGGCCAGCAAGGTATCCGGCCCTTCCCGTTGGGAGCCGATCCGGGGTGGTAACAACCATCTCGACCGGCGCAACATAACGCAGGCGATCGAGGATAGCCTGAAGCGCCTGCAGACCGATTATCTCGATCTCTACCAGCTTCACTGGCCTGATCGATCGGTACCGATGTTCGGGTCGCGGGGATTGTCCGCAGTCGACGATCATCCCGATTCTGCGCCGATTGAGGAAACATTGTCGGTGCTCGACGATTTGGTGAAGGCAGGAAAGATTCGTCACATCGGCGTGTCTAACGAAACCCCTTGGGGCGTTTCGGAATATCTACGCATCGCCCGCGACAAAGGGCTGCCGCGTATCGCATCAATCCAGAACGCCTATAATCTGCTGAACCGGGTGTATGAGGGCGGATTGTCGGAATTCGCGCTGCGCGAGGATGTCGGCCTGCTCGCTTATTCTCCCTTAGCGGGCGGGAACCTCAGCGGCAAATATCTGGGCGGCGTGGTCAAGCCCACTTGGCGCCGCGCCGTGGCTACCCAGTTCGTCCGGTACGACACCGCGACGCAGCCTTTGGCATCTGCCCGCTATGTCGCAGTCGCCAACGCATTCGGGCTCGATCCATCGCAAATGGCGCTGGCGTTCGTGAACCGGCAGCGGTTTATCACCTCGACCATCATCGGCGCGACGTCGCTCGGACAACTGGCGATCGATATCGGCAGCGCCGACCTGGAACTGAGCGATGAGGTTGTCGCGGCCATCGAGCAGGTGCACGCGGACATGCCGGACCCCTGCCCCTGATCAGCCCGAGAGCGTCTCGCGGAACCTGGCGAGACGCTCTATTCCGGCGTCGAGCGTAGCGTCGGACTTGCAGAAGCAGAAGCGTACGATGGTGCGAACCTGCTGTTCAGCGTAGAAGCTGGATACCGGGATGGCGACCACGCCAGCCTCCCGGACTATGCGTTCGCAGAAGGTCACATCGTCGAGCGCAATGCCGGAGGCCGTGAGATCTGCCGAGATGAACCAGGTGGCGGCGCTCGGTAGCATGGCATAGCCCGCCGCCGAGAGGCCGGCTGAGAGGAGATTGCGTGATCGCTGGTAGTCCGCTCGCATGGCGGCGAACCAGCTATCGTCCTTGGCTAGGCCCTCGGCGACCGCCCATTGCAGGTTCGGCGGCGTCGTGAAGGTCAGGAATTGATGCGCTCTTGCCAGAGCCATTGCCAGCGGCGGCGCAGCGCACATCCACCCTACCTTCCATCCGGTGACAGAGAAGATTTTCCCGGCAGAGCCGATCTTTACTGTCCGCTCCCGCATGCCGGGCAGGCTGATCAGGGGGATATGGCGGCTGTCATCGAAGATGACATGTTCCCATACCTCGTCGCACACGGCTATAAGGTCATGCCGGATGCAGGCATCGGCGATGATCGCCAGTTCCTCGGCGCTTGCTATGGTGCCGGCGGGATTGAGAGGAGAGTTAAGCAGCAGCAGACGGGTCTTGGGCGTGATCGCCTGTTCGATCACTTCGGCTGTGATTCGCCAGTGAGGCGGCTCCAGCGTAACCAGGCGGGCAATCCCGCCTGCCCGCTCGACCAGCGGGAGATAGGCATCGTAGAGCGGCTGGATCAGCACCACCTCATCCCCCGTCGAGATGAGCGCGAGCAATGTCGCGGCGATCGCTTCCGTTGCGCCGGAGGTGACAATTACTTCGTCAGGCGTGAGGTCGAGGCCCTGATGTCGCCTATAATGATCGGCGACCGCGCGACGCAGTTCCGGCAGCCCGGCCATAGGCGGATATTGATTGGACCGCTCCGTCAGCGCACGCGCGGCGGCATTCAGTATCTCCGATGGTCCGGGATGTTCGGGAAAACCCTGACCCAGATTGATCGCGCCGGTCTCGCGGGCGATTGCCGACATCTTCTCGAAAATCGTCGTGCCCATCTTGGCATAGGTGGGGTTCATCGCCCCACCTCGCCGCTTATGTAGGTAGTTACAGCCCCAGCCGTTTCCAGAAATCCTCCGGCCGGATCGGGGCGCTCGCCTGCATTTGCGGCGTGCGCGACCATGAGGAGTGGGGGATGGTAATGCGGATATCGTCGCGGCGCGACGATCGGGTTTTTTTGCGAATGGTCATCGTCTTCTCCTGTCTGCAGGAAACACGAAACCTGGCGTAGTCGCTTTGGCGCCGTGCGCTTTAGCCGTTGGTGACGCGGAGCAAGCTGTCCTTCAAAAGCCGCGGAGCATGCGCTCGATGATTTATCTATGGTTATCGTAGAGATATGTCGATCAAGCATTGATATGGCGCGCATTAGATTTCCTTGCCCCAAATCGGACGTAATAGGTCAGTTCGCGGTCGCGGACGATCGGCGGCCTATCCAGACCACATAGAGAATCAGTCCGATCGCATTCCATAAAAGGAAGAAATTATGGGTCTGCGACGGCAGGCTCATGAACAGATAGGCGCAACCGATGATCGCGCCCGGCCCAACGAGCCACGGTAGAGGCGCACGAAACAGGCGCGGCGCATCCGGCGATCGACGACGCAATACAAGCATGCAGGTCGCGACGGCGATGAAGGCAACCAATGTTCCCGCATTGGCCAGGGCGGCGATCTCATCGAGCGGGACGAAGCCGGCGAGAATGCCGACGATGACGGCTGTCAGCGCAGTGATCCGTATCGGCGTGCCGGTTCGTGCATTGACCTTCGCCAGCGTAGCGGGAAGCAGACCATCGCGCGCCATGACGAAGAAGATACGGCTCTGCCCATAGAGGAACGCCAGGATCACAGTCGGTAGAGCAATGACTGCCGCGGCGCCGATCACTGCCGCCGTGCCGCCCTGTCCCAGCTGTCGCAGGATCAGCGCGAGCGGTTCGGGGCTGTTCGCATAGACCGTATAGGACATCGACCCGACAGCGACCGCCGCCACACCGACATAGACCAGAGTGCACACGGCGAGCGATCCGATGATGCCGATGGGCAGGTCACGGCCTGGCCGCTTTGCCTCCTCCGCAGCCGTCGAAATGGCGTCGAAGCCGTAAAATGCGAAGAAAATGATCGCCGCTGCCGCCATGACCCCGCGCTGGACGCCGTCCACATCATGCTTGGCAAATCCATAAGGCATGAACGGCTTAAAGTGGGAAGCGTCGAAGTGCGGGAGTGCGACGATCACGAAGATCAGCAGCGCCACGATCTTCACCAGCACCAGCACTGCGTTGACGGCGGCGCTTTCCTTCGTGCCCAATGCCAACAGGCCGGCAACGACGCCGACAATTAGCATGGCGGGGATGTTGATGATGCCGCCGGCATGTGGCCCGGCGGTCATGGCGAGCGGCAGGTCGATGCCCACCGAATGCAAGAAGCCAACGGCATAGCCCGACCAGCCAACGGCGACTGCGCTGACCACCAGCGAATATTCCAGGATCAGGCTCCAGCCCACGACCCAGGCGATGATCTCACCCAGCACGACATAGCTGTAGGTGTAGGCGCTGCCCGACGCCGGAATCATTGTCGCGACCTCGGCATAGGCGAGCGCAGCGCAGGCGCAGATAGCGCCAGCGATCAAAAAGGAGAGGGTGACAGCAGGGCCAGCCAGATTGGCGCCAACGCCTACTAGCGTGTAGATGCCGGTTCCCACGATTGCGCCGACGCCGAGCGCGACAAGATGCCACCAGCTAAGCGTCGGATTGAGGCGGTGGTGGCTGGCCAGACTATCGAGCCCGACGGCCTTGCGCCGCATCCAGTTCTTCATGTCCCTGTCCCTCCCCGACTGCCGGAGAGGGAGTGTAGGATCGAAATCAGGCGGTGACCAGAGTCTCGCCGGCGCGCGCCGCCTTCACGGCCGGCGACTGGAGGTCGCGTTTTATCTGATCGGCGACGCGAATCGACATGGCGACGATCGACAGGGTCGGGTTGGCATAGCCGCCGGTCGGGAACACGCTCGATCCGGAGATCATCAGATTGTCGACGCCATGCACGCGGCATTGCGAATCCACGACGCCCTTTGTGGGGTCGTCATGCATTCGTGTCGCGCCGATGAAGTGCGTGGTCGAACTGGTCTTGACCTCGACGGGGTCCTGCACGGCGAATTCGCCGACGCCGCTCTTCCTGATCTCTCGCGCCATGATCTGTTGCGTGCGGCGGATCATGTCCATCTCCGCCTCGTTCCAAGTGCAGTGGATTTCGATCCTGCGGTTGCCAAGCGCATCCAGTTCCTTGCCCAGCACGATGCGGTTGTCGCGGCGGGGTACTTGCTCAACTTGATGCAGCACTTCGAAATGATCGAACTCTTCGGATGGCTTGTCGCGCGTAGACCAGCCGCCAATGCCCAAATGCGAAATCGGTGCGAACAGGCGATCGTAAAATTGCCGGCCAATACCGTCCACGCCCTTGGCGGCGGTGAAAAGGTCGCCGATGCTGAACTTGCCCCGCTTTTGCATTGCGGCGCGTAGACGCTGCGACGCCTGGAACCCGGCCTCGCGGCGGGGACCCATGCTGCGCCGGGGGAACAGGATGCCGCTCATGTTCAGGCACTGTTCCGCGCGAATGACTTCATCGGTCAACTGCAAATGACCCATTGCTGACAGGCCGTCGATGCGGCGCAGGTCATAGATCGCCATGCGGTTGATCATGTCGCGCGAGGCCGGCGTGAATGTGCCGCCGAACAGCAACGGGTGGTCCATGAAATAGCGACCGACCAGATCGTGCCCGTTGCCGATGCCGTTCTGCTGCCGATCGGTTGACGCGAGCAGAAGCTGGGGGGTGGCGAGTCCGCCCTGGGCAAGGACGAACAGGTCGGCTTCAAAAGTCACGGCATGGCCCGGGGCGGTAACCGTCCGGACGGTGGTAATGCGCTTGCCGTTCTCGTCCATGTCGAGCTTTGTCGCCGTCGCGTTGTAATAAACGGTGACGTCCTTGGACGCGCCGATCGCTGCGCGATAGGTCTCCAAGATCATGTTCTTGTAGGCGAAATGGAACATGCCGGTGCGCACGCCCGTTCCCTCCAGCGCTAGCGCGCTGGTTTCCGTGCTTTCCCAATCTGCGGGGGTGTAGCTGCGCTGGTCCATGCCGAACCAGATCTGCGCACGATTGTAGAAGGGCGTCATGTCGGCCAGGGAGAGCGGCCATCCGCTGTCAGGGATTTCCGGACGCGCCTCAAAATCTGCCGCCGTCATCGGCAACAGGCGCAGATGGTTGGGCCCCAGGCCCGCATTCACATGCCACAGATTGCCGTTGCCGCCGAACTGCCGGTTGGTCCAGATGCCGCGATGATCGGGGAACACCGAGGTCTTTGCAGGCTGGCCGAGATCACTGGCGTCCTTGTCCAGCCCGCCGCTCTCGACAATGGATACCGAGATGCCCGCATTGAGCAGTTCCGTTGCAAGCGTCACGCCTGCGGGGCCGGATCCGACTATGCAGATGGTGGAACGGATGAAGCTGTTGTGATCGAGGGTTTTGGCATCAACGAACATGAACTGGCAACTCCTCCGGGATCGTAACCCGGCCTATGCGATTTTCAAAACCGGCATCCCCCCACCAGGTGTGCCATTCCACTGATATGGCCTCTCAGGCGCCACGCCCCCGCGTGCGAACCGATCGACGTTGCGGCCTTAAGTGACAAAGCAGAACCGCGTTACGGCGCTGGTCCATGGCTCCCCAGGCAAGAAGTGCAATAACCAGGCAAAGAGCCCATGCCGTCATGATCAGCAAATTATGGGGCCTTTGCATTGAATGTAAGGCAGAAAAATTCAAAAAACCTATTCGGTTCTGCGAGTCCCAAAGCATGACGAAGCCGGACATCACAAATCCGAAGGCGGCCAGCCCAACGGAAAAGCGCGATCTTCCTGGCAAGCTCTTCGCCAGTTCCTTCAGCCATAGAAAGTGATACTTTAGCAAAGTCATACGGTTCCTTGACTTAGGTTATTAGGGCACGAGGTTTTGACAAAATGCAAATGACAAACGCGATAAACGCGAGGCTCACCGATTTTGTCCCTTTCCGGGAATATCTTGGCGATGGAAGCATCGATGGAGTGTCTTCTGACGAATAGGCTCCATGCGCTCTTGCCCACATCCCGTCATTGTCGCGACGCAGCAAAAAAATGATACAAATCAATATTTCTGCTTCGTTTCGCAAAGGCTTTGGTCTTGCAGGATGTACGTTTTTCCGCCGTTCCGCTCGTCGCGTCTGAGCCGGATGGCGCGCAAAGATTCATTTCGATATCAGCCCTTATCTCGAAAATTTCTCTGCGTTCGGAGAAGGCGGTCTGGCCGGTGACAGTGCGAATCGCTAGGGCGTCGCATTCCATGAACGCAGTCGAGGGCCAGTTTTGAGGATCGCGGTCAGAGATGGGAAAGGGCGATCACGTCCGAAGGCATCGGGACGATGACAGCCTCTGTTCGGTCCATTTGCATCCACTGCAGTGTCGGATGCGGGATCATCGCGCATGTCAGGGATGGCCGATCGGTCAGCATGGAAGGCGATACGCGGCACCCGGCCAATCGCGGTGCGCTGTGCGAATGGGTCGAGCAGCCCGATGGCGCCGAATCGCTGGAAGGCAGACTGCTCTTTCCGGAAATTCAGGGAAAGCGGGTGATCTGGGAACGGGCCACAGGACAAGTGGCGAAGCGGCTGGGCGACATCATCGCGCGGCATGGGCCCCAAGCTGTCGCGTTCCGGATGTCGGACGCGTTGCTGACCGAAGATTATTATGTCGCCAACAAGATGATGAAGGGGTTCGTCGGGTCGGCGGATCTCGCAACCGGGGCGAAGGCCGCGTCGTTTGCAGACTCGCTTGTCCTTGGCCTTGGCGAGGATGTCGTCCCGGCGACCAGCGATGATTTCGACCGGGCGGGACTGATCGTCGTCATTGCTGACTCTGTGGGGCAGGATTTGCCGATCGTCTGGCAAAGGATCATGGCGGCGCGCGAAGAGAATAACGCGAAGGTCGTCGTTATCGGAACGGGCGAGTCAGAGGGCCCATCCGGCATCGATCTGTCCCTGACAATCCGTCCGGGCATGGGTGAGATGTTGATGACCGGCCTGCTCGCCTTTTCGCGCCGGGCGGGAATTATCGACAGGGCATGGCTGAATGCCCATGCCGCCGTGCCGGACGGGTTCTGGGATGCGCTGGAAGAAGGGCATGACCTGTGGTCGACGGCGCGGGCGTGTGATCTCGCGCCCGCTGAACTCCAGGCCTTCTATGACCTGTTCGCGGCTCATCCCCGAACGGTGACGCTGTTCGACGATCCAGGGCTGACGGCGGCGATCGTTAATGCGCATCTGGCGACCGGGCGGATCGGCAAGCCGGGGGCGGGGCCGTTTCCAGTGGTGACGGCCTGTAACGCGATGGGCGCGCGGGAGGTCGGCGCATCGCCCGACATGCTGGCGGCGCATATGGATTTTACTGCGGAGCATATCGCGCTGACCAGCCGCTTTTGGGGGGCGGTGAACATGGTCGAGCGGGCGGGAGTGTTTGCGGCGAAGTGTGTGGGGGGGGAGGGTGTGAAGGCGCTGTGGGTTGTTGGAGATTTCCTACAGCCCGAGGACGTCGAGGCTGTGAGAGCCGCACGAAAGGAGGGCGTCTTCGTCGTCTATTCGGGCAGTATGGCCATCGAGGGACTGGGGGACGTGAGCCTGCCGTCGCCAGGCTGGGGCGAACAGAACGGCACGGTGACGGGCTATGACCGGATGATCAGCCGCCTGCGACCGCTATTGCCGACACCCGGAGAGGTGCGCCCGGCCTGGTGGGCGATGACGCTGGTTGCCCGCGCCATGGGCTGGCGCGACGCGTTCTATTTCAATCATCCCGCCGACGTGTATCGCGAGCATGCGCGGCTGTCGGCCTATTGCAACGAAGGCGCGCGGCTGTTCGACATCCGCAGGCACGCTGCGATCTCCAACCCCGCCTATGACGAGATGACGTCCTGGCGCTGGGGCGGCGCGCCGTTCAAGGGCGGCCACTTCCAGACAACGGACGGAAAGGCGCGGCTGACGCTTGCACGCCAGAACGCCTTTCCCGACGCGGCGGAGATTAGCTGAGCAGCTTGATGATCGACGAGAAGTCGCGGCCGCCTTCGCCCTTGTTGGCGAGCAGCTGGTAGAGCGCCTCGGCGGCGTTGCCCATCGGCACACTGGCGTTGACCGATGCGGCGGCTTCGGTCGCCAGCTTCAGGTCCTTCAGCATCAGCGCGACGGCAAAGCCGCCCTGATAGTCATTGTCAGCGGGTGTCTGCGGACCGACGCCCGGCAGCGGGCAGTAGCTGGTCATCGACCAGCTCTGGCCGGACGAGACGCTGGAGATGTCGTAGAAGGTCTGCGGGTCGAGGCCGAGCTTCTGCGCCATGGCGAAGGCTTCGCAGGTGGCGACCATGGTCGCGCCGAGCAGCATGTTGTTGCAGATCTTCGCGCCCTGGCCAGTGCCTGCGCCGCCGGCGTGGATCACGGCCTTGCCCATGGCGTCCAGGATCGGCTTGGCCTTTGCGAAGGCTGCGTCCTCGCCGCCAACCATGAAGGTCAGCGTGCCGCCATTCGCCGCAGCGATGCCGCCTGAGACAGGCGCGTCGACCATCTCGAAGCCCTTAGCGACGGCAGCCTCGATCACGCGACGCGCGGTCGCGACGTCGATGGTCGAGCAGTCGAGGAACAGCGCGCCGGGCTTCGCCGCGCCGAACACTTCATTGGTGTAGACCGCCTCGACATGCTTGCCGGCGGGCAGCATCGTCACGACCGCATCGGCCCCGGCGACGGCGTCCGCCGCGCCGGTGCTGCGGGTCGCGCCGGCGGCTTCCGCCTTCACCAGCGCATCCTCGGACAGGTCGAATGCGCGCACGGCATAGCCGTTCTTCACAAGGTTCGCGGCCATGCCGCCGCCCATATTGCCGAGTCCGATGAATGCGATGGTGGTGGTCATTAGGATTACTCTCCGACTATCTCGTCATCCCAGCGCAGGCTGGGATCTGATGCCTCTAAGTTGTGCCTTGCCGCCTGAGACCCCAGCTTTCGCTGGGGTGACGGCCGTGTTGGATTAACGTCCCTTCCAGACGCCGGGGCGCTTCTCGACGAAGGCGGCCATGCCTTCCTTCTTGTCCTCGGTCGCGGTCAGGATCTGGAACAGGCGGCGCTCGGTCAGCAGGCCCTGGGCCAGGCCGGTCTCGAACGCGATGTTGACCATTTCCTTGTTCATCATGGCGGCCATCGGCGGCATCGACGCGATCGTCGCCGCGGTCTTCAGCGCGTCATCCAGCAGATCGGCTGCCGGCACGATGCGCGCGACCAAGCTGGCGCGTTCGGCTTCTTCAGCGTTCATCATTCGGCCGGTCAGGCACATTTCCATGGCCTTCGCCTTGCCGACCGCGCGGGTCAGGCGCTGCGAGCCGCCCATGCCCGGTGCGACGCCCAGCTTGATTTCGGGCTGACCGAATTTCGCGGTATCGGCGGCGATGATGAAATCGGCCATCATCGCCAGTTCGCATCCGCCGCCCAGCGCGAAACCGGCGACGGCGGCGATCCAGGGCTTACGGGTGGCGACGACGTTGGTCTGCCAGCCGGAGAAAAAGTCCTGCAGGAAGAAGTCGGCGGCGGCCATTTCCGACATCTGCTTAATGTCTGCGCCTGCGGCGAAGGCCTTCTCGCCGCTGCCGGTCAGGACCGCACAGCGCTGCGACGGGTCGGCGTCATATTTCGCGAATGCGTCCGACAGGTCGGCCAGCACCTGCGTGTTCAGCGCGTTCAGCGCCTGCGGGCGGTTGATCGTGATGAGCGTGACGGCGTCGCGCTGTTCGACGAGGATGGTTTCATAAGACATGCGGTTCAGGCTCCCAGTTCAGGCGCTTAGTTCGGGTAACGGCGTCCATTCCTTCTCAGGCGGCAGCGGCGCAAAGATCGAATCGACGAGCGCGTCGGTAACAGCTTCCGGCGTGGCAGGCTCCCATTTCGGCGCATTGTCCTTTTCGAAGATCACCGCGCGCACGCCCTCGACGAAATCGGGGCGACGGATCGCGTGGTAGGCGATCCGGTATTCGTTACGCATATTGTCGGCAAAATCCGTGAAGGCCGCGCCCTCGACCAACTGGCGCAGCGCCACCTTGATCGTCTGTGGTGATTTCGTCGCGAGCACGGACAATTGCTTCTGCGCCCATTCCGATCCGTCAGCCTTCAGCGCGGCAAGGATATCCTCATAGCGATCCGACGCGAACAGGCGGTCGATGCCGGGGCGGAGCGCCTCGATCTTCGAAATGGGCGGCGTTTCCGCCGCGCCGTCCAGAATGGAAGCCAGTTGTGCGGGATCGGCAATGATCTTCGCCTTCACATCGTCCAGCGCATCGGAGGTGATGTAATGGGTAGCAATCCCGATCGCTTTTGCATCCGCGCCGTCGATGCGGCCACCGGTCGCGGCGAGATAGGCGCCGATCCGTCCGGGCAGGCGCGGCAGGAACCAGCCGCCGCCAACGTCTGGAAACAGGCCGATGCCGGTTTCGGGCATGGCGAACATCGTCCGTTCCGTCGCGACACGATAACGGGCGGGGAGGGAGATGCCGACGCCGCCGCCCATGGTGATGCCGTCGAGGAATGCGACGATCGGCTTGTCA
>JAHFPU010000075.1 GCA_023266635.1 Sphingobium sp. | reverse complement strand
CGGCAAGGCTCGCACCGGTACGATCGCGATGAAGCGCGGCGATATCCGGACTCCCGCCTTCATGCCTGTCGGCACTGCCGCCACCATGAAGGCGATGCGACCTGCCGAAGTACGCGCGGCCGGCGCAGATATCATCCTTGGCAACACCTATCATCTGATGCTGCGCCCGGGCACTGAACGGATTGACCGGCTGGGCGGACTGCACAGTTTCATGGGCTGGGACCGACCAATCCTGACCGACAGCGGCGGCTATCAAGTTATGAGCCTTTCGGCTCTTACCAAGATGAGCGAGGAAGGCGTCGCCTTCGCGAGCCATATCGACGGGTCACGCCATATGCTGACGCCCGAACGGTCGATGGAAATCCAGCGCCTGCTCGGATCAGACATCGTCATGGCCTTTGACGAATGCACGAAGAACGGGTGCACGCGCGACGAGGCGGCTATGTCCATGGAACGTTCGATGCGCTGGGCAAAGCGGTCGCGGGACGGTTTCGACGCCGGTCATGACCATGCAAGCCGGTCCGCCCTGTTCGGTATCCAGCAAGGCTCTCTGGACGAAGCGCTCCGGAAGCAATCAGCTGAACAGCTGATCGAGATAGGGTTTGATGGCTATGCTGTTGGTGGCCTTGCCGTCGGCGAAGGGCAGGAGGCGATGTTCTCAACGCTCGATTTCGCACCGGACCAGCTTCCCACCGACAAGCCACGCTATCTGATGGGTGTAGGCAAGCCGGACGATATCGTCGGCGCGGTCGAACGCGGCATCGACATGTTCGACTGCGTACTGCCGACGCGATCAGGCCGTAATGGACAGGCCTTCACCTGGAACGGCCCGCTTAACATCCGAAATGCAAAATTTGCCGAAGACCCTGCGCCGATCGATCCGACCTGCGGATGTCCGGCCTGCACGACCTGGAGCCGCGCCTATCTGCATCATCTCGTGAAGGCCGGCGAGATATTGGGCGCTATGTTGATGACCGAGCATAATATCCATTTCTACCAGCAGCTCATGCACGGGCTGCGCGATGCGATCGGCAATGGCACTCTGACTGCATTCGCCGGCCAATTCCGCGCCGCCTACCTGAAGCCAAAAGCCGGAGCTTCCTGATCTTCAGGGATTGACCGAAATGTCGATAGCGTAGCTGCCCTCTTCCTCATCATGATGGAGCGGCGCGCGCAGTTGCCGGGACAAGCCTGTCAGGATGCGACCGAAGCGGGATTCCAGATAGCTCAGCATTCTCGGCGATGGCTTATAGGCGCTGGACGATAAAGACAGGGTTGCCCGCCCGGGATCTTCGGCGGAATGGACCGAGATGCGTATCGTCGATCCCGGATCTGCCAACATGGCCAGTTCGACCAGTTCCGTGATCAGGAAGGCTACGGGAACAGCTACGTCCTGGCTGACGTAGAGTTGATCACTGACGACCAGAAGCGACGCATTTCCGGCGCCGGGCGGCGCTGTAGCGCGCAAGCTGGCGCATAATTCGCTGACCAGTGCCCGTACACCGACGCCGCGATTTTCCTCCAGTTCCGCATAATGGTTCCGGTGGACCACGGAAAGCGCATCGACCCTGCGCTGAATGGAAGCATAGGCATCAGCTGCCTCTGGCGCCTCGGCAGACCGGGAATGCAGATTGATCAGACTGGCAATGATCTGAAGGTTGTTCTTCACACGGTGATGGACTTCGCGAGTCAGCCTCCGCTGGCGCTCCAGACTGTCCGCCATTTCCGCTTCATGCGTCGCCACATCCTCGCTGATCTCTCGAAAGGTCTCGCCAAGGTCGGCAATCTCGCGCGCGGGTGTCCGCATGCGCCTCAGCGGCTCCATCACCTCACCTGGACGATAGGCGGCAACGGCGCGCCTCAATGTCACGAGCGGCCGGATCAGCAGGCGGTTCACCACGACCCATCCGATCACAGCAGCAGCGAACCACATGACCAACGGCAGGAATAGCGAAAGCGCCCGCGCCAGAGTGACCGGGGGATCACGCACCATCATGGTCAGGGTGATGTCCGTTGGCGGCAAGGGCGCTGAAACGCTATCGACGGATTTGCCGGCACGGGTCAGCATCCCGCCTATATCCAAGATCACCTTGCCTTGTTGCAGGACCGTATGTCTGTTCTGCAGCGAAGAGGCGGGGTCCGTTACCTGGTCGAGATAAGCGCGATCATAGAAGGTCAGCGCGACAAGACGTTTATCATCACTTACCGTTCGCATCATCAGGAGGCCCCGATGGGGAATCAGTTCGGCGACAGATGGATCAAAACGCTGATCGACGGGGATACCATCATGCCATCCATCGAATGACCCACAAATTCGGCTGCCGTCCCGTGCATAGATGCTGAAACGGGTATCCGACGAGGCACGCGAACGCAGGAACGCGTCCGATCTGCGGCACATGTCGCTGTCGGCCTTGCCAGAAGCGAAAGTATTGATGGCGAGTTTGAGCGCAGTTTGATCGGCCGTCAGCTCAGCGCCTAATTTCCGTGCGCTCTGTGTGGCCGCGATGCGCAACAATGCGCCTTTTTCCACGTCCGCAGTGCGTATCGCTTGCAGGGAGGCAATGAGGGCCAGGACGCCTAAAGGAAAAAGCGCCAGAGTCAGCAATCCGAACATCTTGACGCCGGTAGACCGGAAGATGTCGAGCCCTAGGCCCTTCGTGCGCGTGTGCGCCTCAGGCATTGCGCCTATGCTCCAGGTATCAGTCGAGTTTGTTCAGGAGATCAAGCATCTCGATCGGGATCGCTTCATCCACTGCCTTTTGGTAAACAGATTTCAGCACCGTTCCCACGGCTGTTTCGGACTGTGCGTCCGCTGATTTGACGGATTTCCGGCTCGCCGGCTTGATCGGTTCGCCATCGGCACCGCTCTTTCCGTTCCGATCACCGGCAGTCTCATCCTGAATGATGTTGCCCGGCCGCATATCAGAAACCAAAACTCGCCCCTTTGTCGTACCGCCAAGTCCATACCTGGCGTGTAATCGCCGCAACCTGCTACCGCGTCAATCCGTTGACGGGCACTTCGTTTCGCACCCGGCAAAAAAACCGAACGACTGTGAAACAAATCTCCCACTCGTTAGTTCCATGATGGTTCGATTTTTCCTGTCCATAACATGGTTGGAATATCCATCGGATATCGGGGTAAAGGGAGGGCTTGCCAAAAGGGGCATCTGCCCTTCATCTTGCCTTCGGAATATGCACCCGGCGGCAACATAATGCCGACGGGCATCATCATCGACCTCAATATGAGGTCAGGGAGAAGTACCGTCTTATGTCGCTCGGCCAGCAATTGCACCCGCATCTTCCGTTCCTCCGCCGCTATGCCCGTGCGTTGACGGGAAGCCAGGCCCATGGCGACACCTATGTGCGCGCGACCCTGGAGGCGATTGTCGCAGCGCCGGACGAATTCCCCCGCGATGTCGACGCCCGACTTGGCTTATACCGTACATTCCACGCAATCTGGTCATCATCGCATCTGGAGGACTCTCCCGGCGCGGCGACTACGGGAGAGCGGGAAGCGATTGCGAACGCGCGCCTTTCACGCATCACCCCCCTTTCACGCCAGGCCCTGTTGCTCACCGCTATGGAAGGTTTTAGCGATGAAGATGCGGCCTATCTCGTCGATGTCTCTGCGGCCGATATCGAGTCGCTGGTCGAAGAGGCCTTGAAGGCCATCGAGGAGCAGACGCGTGCGAAAGTGCTGATCATCGAGGATGAGCCGATCATCGCCATGGATATCGAGACCATCGTCCGCGATCTGGGTCACGAAGTCACTGCCATCGCCGTAACCCGTGATGAAGCGGTACGGGAAGCGAAGGCGCAACGCCCCGGCCTAGTCCTCGCCGATATTCAGCTGGCGGATGATTCCAGCGGCATCGATGCCGTGAAGGACATCTTGTCGGAGTTTTCGGTTCCCGTGATTTTCATCACAGCGTTCCCCGAGCGCCTTCTTACGGGCGAACGGCCCGAGCCGACCTTCCTGATTACGAAGCCGTTCCAGAGGTCCACTGTGAAAGCGGCGATTTCACAGGCTTTGTTCTTCGACGAAGCAACCGCTCCAGCCTGAGTGACAGAGAAAATACGGAACAACGGTTCCACCCCGGCGTTATCAATGCGTAACGATAGGGAGACGACCGTTGCCCGAACAGGAACAGCATATTGACGCACAGGATGCGCGCGCAGGCAGCACCCCGCACGTCGTCCGATATGTGCTCATTATATCCCTTGTTCTGGCGGTAGTGGCGATGGCTTTCGTCCTTGCAATCTGACACAGATACGCAACCGCCAGGTCCACCGGAGCAAATTCTTTCCTTTATGTCAGACATAGCGCGACACTGCTGGGAACTCATTTCATATTGTGGCGGGCGCCAGATGGCGCGCGGATTGCACATATGACGGACGAAACAGCCATAGCGGAACAGCCGCGCGAATCCCTGTCCGATTCCGATTTCAAGCGGGAGCTGGCGGCCGTAATCCCGCACCTGCGCGCCTTTGGCCGGTCCTTGTCCGGCAATCGCGATCTTGCCGATGATCTGGTGCAGGAAACCCTGCTGAAAGCATGGGCGGCGAGGCAGCGGTTTCAGGCTGGCACAAATATGCGTGCCTGGACCTTTATCATCCTGAGAAACCATTATTTGTCTCAAATGCGCCGCTCACGGTTCCGCGGCGAGTGGGACGACCTGACGGCTGATCGTTTGCTGGCCGCCCCGGCGGGACAGGATAAGCATATCGAACTGAGCGATATGCAACGCGCCTTGCTGGAATTGCCTCAACCCCAGCGGGAAGCGCTGATCCTGGTCGGTGCCGGCGGTTTCGCCTATGAGGAAGCGGCGGAAATCTGCGGCGTTGCCGTTGGAACGATCAAGAGCCGTGTGGCTCGTGGTCGAGCGGCCCTCGAACAGATCCTGGACGGCGGCAACCTGCCGTCGCGCCGTTTACAGAAGACGTCAGAAACCGGCGCTCTTAGCGAAATCATGGACGATGTGGATAAGCTGAGCCGGGGACAATAGTTTCCGGCTTCAGTCCGAAACCACCGATATTCTAAAGCTTGTCCAGCCGGTCCAGTAAATCCGCCATATCTTCAGGCAGGTCAGCGCCTTTTTCCAGATAGGCCACGCGGAGCGCACGCCCCACGCCCTCATGGGCCTGCGGCAATTGTACGGAGACATAACTGGCAGGTTTCATGCCCGTTTCCTCTCCTCGCGCTGTTCCAATCGGCTGAGCCATAGCTAATGAACGAAGCCGTGGCACAAAAGTTTCTGGCTTTTCAGCAACAGATGCAGCCAAAGCGCCATATAAATTGGTGAGAGGAGCGGCAATGTCCGGCAACTGGCAGGACGCGTTACGTCGGGCGGAGACACATTCGCACTTCCTTGCGCGATTAATGACTCGCCATGAGCCAGTCACTGAGGCGCTAAGGTCCGGCGACGGAGAGGGCTCCTGGACCCTCGCTCTCTCGTCTGGCGAAGGCGCGGCGAATGTAGCGCAGGCGCTCCGCTGGCAGCGTGGCGCCGTTGCGCTCGTGACTGCTACTGCCGATCTTGCCGGCGCCTGGGATCTGGACCGTGTCACCCACAGCCTGTCGAATTTCGCCGATATCGCACTGGACACCGCCCTCACCGCCGCTTTTGCTGAACGGTATCCGGGCGAAGAACCGCGCGGATTTGCCGTAATCGCTCTGGGCAAACATGGCAGCCAAGAGCTCAACTACAGCTCTGACATCGATCCAATCCTGATCTACGACCCGCATATTCTTCCACGGCGAGAGCGCGAAGAGCCGGCCGAAGCTGCCGTGCGGCTTGCACGTCGCATGACCGAATTGCTCTCGACGCCCGATGGCGACGGCTACGTGTTCCGCGTCGACCTGCGGCTGCGTCCATCACCCGAGGTCACCCCGATTGCCCTCCCTGTAGAGGCGGCGATAAGCTATTATGAGTCAATGGCCCTAGGTTGGGAGCAGGCCGCCTTCATCCGCGCCCGCGCTGCTGCAGGCGACAAGGCGCTGGGCGAATATTTCCTGCGACAGATCCGGCCGTTCATATGGCGGCGCTCTCTCGATTTTGGGGCTATCGACGCCATTCTCGACATCTCCCGCCGCATTCGCGATCATTATGCGCACGGACAGGCTTTCGGTCCCGGCTACGACCTGAAGCGCGGTCGCGGCGGCATCCGCGAGGTGGAGTTCTTCGCGCAAGTCCATCAGCTTATTCATGGAGGCCGAAACCCGGACCTGCGCGCGGGGGCAACGCGACAGGCTGTCGCCGCGCTAGGCATGGCTGGGATCGTTGAAGCGGATGTCGCGCGCCATCTGGACGAGGCCTATGTCCTGCTGCGCACAATCGAGCACCGGCTGCAGATGGTCGATGATCGCCAGACTCATGAGTTTCCCGCCAGAGCGGAGAGCATGGATAATGTCGCCCGACTTCACGGACTGGAAAATGGCGATGCCCTGCTCGATCTGCTCCGCCCCCATGTCCAATGGGTGGGCGCCAATTATGACCGGCTGGCCAGGGAGAAGCGTCAGGACCAGCTTCCCCATGACGCTGAAGTCCTGAGAGACGCGCTCGACACCCTGGGCTTTGAAAATACCGATGCCCCGGTCGCCCGCATCGCGCGCTGGCGGGACGGGTCGATCCGGGCTTTACGTAGCCCGGCGGCGCGGGAGGCGCTGGAAGAGGTCCTGCCAAGTATCATGACGGCCCTGGCCAAGGCCCCCGACAGCCGGACCGCGCTTAATCGTCTGGACGATCTGATCGGTCGCCTGCCGAGCGCGATCAACTTTTTCAAGCTGCTCGCCGCGCGCCCGGCGCTGACGCATACACTGGCCGAGATATTGAGCCATGCGCCGGCGCTGGCCGATGCCCTGGGCGGCCGGGCCGAATTGCTCGACGGATTGATCGACGCCACGGCCTTTGATCCCATCCCCTCGGTCGAGATTCTTGCCCAGCAATTTTCCGCGCTCGATAGTGGTGAAGACTATCAGGTCCTGCTCGATCGTGTCCGCCAGCGCGTTGGCGACAAGCGGTTTGCGCTTGGCGCACAGATCGTAAGGGGCGCGGCCGATCCATTGGAGGTGGCAGCAGGTTACTCACGCGTTGCCGAAGCAGCGATCGAAGCGCTCGCCCAAGCCACGATCGCCCAGTTCGAGGACGCCCATGGCAAGGTTCCGGGCGGCGAACTCGCGATCCTGGCGCTTGGTCGCCTTGGCGGCGGAGCGCTGACTCATGCATCGGACCTCGACCTCATCTATCTCTTCACCGGGGATTTCGCGGCGGAATCGGACGGCCTGAAGCCGCTTGGCGCTACCCAATATTTCAACCGGCTGTCCCAGCGGATCGGCAACGCGCTTTCAGTCCCCACCGCGTCAGGCCCCCTTTACGAAGTAGACACTCGCCTGCGTCCGTCCGGCGCGCAGGGCCTTCTGGCCGTCAGTTTCGACAGTTTCGCTCGCTATCAAAGGGAAGAGGCCTGGGCCTGGGAGCATCTTGCCCTGACCCGCGCTCGCCCGATTTTCGGGCCGCCAGCAGCACGCGAGGGCTTGGCGAAGATCGTTTCAGAAGTGCTTCATATGCCTCGCGATATCGATCGCCTGACCCGGGAAGCGGTAAAGATGCGCGCGGAAATCGCGAAGCATAAGCCGCCGGCTGGTCTGCTCGATGCAAAACTGGTGGACGGCGGCCTGGTCGATCTGGAGTTCCTGATCCACGTCACGCAATTCCGTCATGGCATGGGCTTCGCGCCGCGACTCGGGACGGCGCTTCGCCTTCTGGTCGACGCAGGCCATCTCCCGGCCGACCTGCTGCCCGCGCATCACCTCATCACCCGCTTCCTCATCGTGTCACGGCTGGTGTCTCCCAAATCGACCGAGCCGCCGGAGGCTTCAAAGGCTCTGGTTTCGAGGGCTTGCGGCGCCGAAGACTGGGGCGCGCTACTTGCAAGCTATGACGCCGCGCGGCAAAGCGTCTCGGCACGCTGGGGCGAGATCGTCGCAACTCATGGAGAACTGGCATGATCAATGAGGGAGACAAGGCACCGGACGCCTCGCTTGAGGACATGGATGGCGCGCCTTTCACTTTAGACAAATATCGCGGCAAGCCGCTGGTCGTCTATTTCTATCCCAAGGCTGACACGCCCGGATGCACGAGCGAGGCGCAAGCCTTTACCGCGCTGGCCGCTGATTTTTCGAAACTCGGCGTGCCGGTAATCGGCGTGTCGAAGGACAAGCCTGCAAAGCTGAAGAAGTTCGCCGACAAATATGGCCTGAAGGTCCAACTCGCATCTGACGAAAAGGGCGGCTTTTGCGAAGCCTTCGGCACCTGGGTCGAAAAGAGTATGTATGGCCGTAGCTACATGGGAATCGAGCGGTCGACCTTCCTAATCGGAGCCGATGGCGCGGTATTGAAGGTCTGGCCGAAGGTGAAGGTCAAGGGCCATGCCGAAGATGTCCTTACGGCCGTGAAAGCCCTGTGACGCCGCCCTGTTAATGAAAACAATCGCTCAGGCCTGCTGCGACGTCCTGCTCACCCCTGATCCTCGCGCAAAGGTGATGGCGGCGCGCGCCGCCGCGCGTGATTGGCGGCTGGGCCGACTTTCGTACAGCTTCGACGCGCCGATGCCCGAACGTCCCGCGCGACCTGCGCTTCCAGAATTACTGCACCCGCACCGCATGCCTCGACGCGGCAAGGCGGGATCGGAACGCTCGCGCATCGCAATGCTCCACGCCCTGGCCCATATTGAGTTTGTCGCGATCGACCTAGCCTTTGATTGCGCAGGCCGCTTTGGCGCAGACTTCGACTCCACCTTTGCTGATGACTGGGTGCGCGTAGGCGCGGAAGAAGCGATGCATTTCGCTCTTCTGTCGCGCAGACTGCAATCGCTCGGGTCTTTCTATGGCGCGCTGCCAGCGCATGACGGCCTGTGGGAGGCCGCGGAGGAAACGGCCCACGATGTCATGGCGCGCCTCGCCATCGTGCCGATGGTGCTGGAGGCCCGTGCTCTGGACATCACGCCAGCAACGATCGAGCGTTTCTCGATGGCCGGTGACGCGACATCGGCGCGGATGCTCGGGCGGATCATGCAGGATGAAATCCGGCATGTTTCGGCAGGGACGAAATGGTTTGTCGCAGCGGCGAACCGAGGCGGATTCGACGCCCCTGAATCTTACCAAATCCTTGTAAACCGGCATTTTCGTGGAAGCCTGAAGCCTCCGTTCAACGACTCAGCGCGTAGCCAAGCCGGTTTAACGCGGGAATTCTATGCTGCGCTTGCGTGATCACGGTTAATTTGCACTCTATGACGCACGGGGGCAGCTCAGCTGCTGATAAATAGGGTCAAGCATCACGATGGCTGGGTCGGCCACGCGGTGGAATTTTGGGGTTCGCATGTCGCAAAGCCAAAAAAAGAACAATAGTCGCAATCATTTGTTCCAGTCCGCCAAAACTTTCCTTGCTGTCGCAGCCTTCGGCGTGCTGTGCGCCGCCGCTCCGGCCCGCGCCGCCGCTGACGAAGAAGACGGTCCCTATGCCGACATCAGCGAAGCCGATGCGAATGCCTTGGGCAAGGGCGATGCCGGCTTCCAGTCCATTTTCTCCAGCCTGAAGAGCATGGACAGCGGCATGCAGACCGCAGTCTATATTCCCTCGGGCCGCCCGGTCGACAAGATGATCGGCCTGACCAGCAGCTTCGGCGTCCGCTCCGACCCCTTTAACGGCCATGCCCGCATGCACAAGGGCATCGATATCCCCGGCGCGATCGGTACGCCGATCTATGCGACCGCCGACGGCATTGTCAGCCGCGCCGGCTGGGCCAGCGGCTATGGCAACCTCGTCGAAATCTCGCACGGCAATGGCATGCAGACCCGCTACGGCCATATGTCGAAGCTGATCGTCGAACCGAACACCCGCGTCCGTCGCGGCCAGATCATCGGCCTGATGGGCTCGACCGGCCGCTCCACCGGCAGCCACCTCCACTATGAGGTTCGCGTCGACGGCACCGCTATCAACCCTGTGCCGTTCATCGCAGGCTCCGAATATCTCATCGCCATGAACACCAAGCCCCCGGTCGCAATGGGTGGTCCGACGCCGAAACAAGAACACGACGCGGATTGATCCCACCAATTTGCCGGTCGCCTGACCGGCCTCTGCAAAAGGCCCGGAAGCGTAACCGCTTGCCGGGCCTTTTGCTGATCCCTATCTATGGCGCATGAGCGATATCGACCTGACCCCTTCGGCCGCCGCGCGCGTGTCCGTCATTGCCACGAAGACCGGGAAGCCGGCCATATTGCGCCTGGCGGTGGAGGGCGGCGGCTGTTCCGGGTTTCAGTATCGTTTCGGCCTGAGCGAGGGCGTGGAGGCGGACGACCTGGCCGTGGAGCGAGACGGCGTGACGCTGGTAGTCGATGCTATGAGCCTGGACCTGGTGCGCGGATCGGCGGTCGACTTCGTCGAGGATATGGGCGGGTCGGCGTTCAAGGTCACCAATCCCAATGCGACGGCCGGATGCGGGTGCGGGTCGAGTTTCTCGATCTGATGTTTGCGGCGAAATGTGCGGTGGTCGGGGGTAGTTAGTTCCCCATTTCCAACACAGCCAAATGCGTTCAGCGAGACCAGCGCGCCCAGATGGCTGTTGGAAGAAGCAGGTCGCGCGCTTCCTCTCGCACGGCGAGTTCCCCCGCCTCCACCTTTCCGGGCAGATCGGCGAACGCCTGCGACAGAAGCTCGCCGATCGCGAGGGCCGACATGCGGACGGCGTAGACGGTCAGGAACAGAAAGCGACTGTCGGCATCCAACAGCGCCCGGCAGTTGGCAATGAGACCGGGCAAATCCTCCTCCAGCCGCCACACTTCCCCATCAGGCCCACGGCCATATTTGGGCGGATCGAGCAGGATGCCGTCATAGCGGCGGCCCCGGCGCACCTCCCGCGCGGCGAACTTGGCGGCGTCATCGATGATCCAGCGGATCGGCTTGTCCCCCATGCCGGAAAGATCGGCATTGGCGCGGCCGGCTGACACGGATTTCTTCGAGGCGTCGACATGCACCATTTGCGCGCCGCTGGCGGCCATGGCGAGCGTGCCGACGCCGGTATAGCCGAACAGGTTCATCACCTGCGGCTCCGGCTTGTCCGCCACCTGACCGCGCATCCAGTCCCAGACCGGCGCCATGTCCGGAAAGAAGCCGAGGTGACGGAACGGCGTGCAACTGGCCTGAAAAGTGACTTCGTTCCACGCCAGCGGCCAGCCATCTTTCGGGACCGGCTTGTCATAATACCAGCGGCCGCCGCCCTCATCGTCCGACCCCGGAATGAATTCGCCGTCGGCGGTCCAGTCAGCGGTGGCGGGCGCCCACATCGCCTGCGGTTCGGGGCGGATGAAGCGGTAGGCGCCGTAGCGCTCGAGCTTTCGCCCGTTTCCGGAATCGATCAGGCCATAGTCGGGCCAGGGTTCGCCGATGAGGGTTTGGAGGTCCATTACCTACACCCGTTCGTGTCGAGCGAAGTCGAGACACGCATACGCCGCGCGAGGTCCCTCGACTTCGCTCGGGACGAACGGATGTGGGGAGAAAGGCTTCACGCTTTCGCCGTCGCATGCTCCGCGACGAAGCCGGTGATCGCCTCGAACGTCGCGGGCAGTTTGGTGTAGGCTTCCTCGCGATCGAACAGGCTGCCGATGCGGGCGGGGAGCGACGGGCGGGTGCCGGTCGCGCGCTCCACGGCGTCGCGGAACTTGGCCGGGTGCGCGGTCGCCAGCGTGACGATGGGGATCGTTGGATCGATATCCGCCCCCTTGGCCGCGCACAGGCCGACGGCGGTGTGCGGATCGATGATCTGGCCGCCGCCTTCATAGGCCCAGCGCATGGCGAGCGTCATGCCGTCCGCATCTACGCGGGCGGAAGAGAAGAGGCCAGCCGCGCCTTCGCGCTGCGCGTTGGTGAGGCGCATCGCCTTCGTCGCCTCGAACTCGCGCATCTGCTCTGCGAGCGCAACGCCGTCCCGACCGCCTGCATCGAACAATAGCCGCTCAAAGTTGGAGCTGACCTGGATGTCCATGCTGGGGGTCGCGGTGGCGACGACCTTGCCCTGGCTGTAGTCGCCGTCGCTGAGCGCGCGGTGGAGAATGTCGTTTACGTTGGTCGCGACAATGAGCTGGCGGATCGGCAGGCCCATGCGCGCGGCGACATAGCCGGCGAACACGTCGCCGAAATTGCCTGTCGGCACGGCGAAAGCGATTTCCCGCCCCGGCGCGCCCAGGCGCACGGCGGCGTAGAAATAATAGACGACCTGCGCCATCAGTCGCGCCCAGTTGATGCTGTTCACGGCGGAGAGGCGGAAGCGGCCCGAGAAGCCGGGATCATTGAACATGCGCTTCACCAGCGCCTGCGCATCGTCGAAGCTGCCGTCGATGGCGATGTTATGGACGTTGGGCGCGCGCACGGTCGTCATCTGGCGGCGCTGAACGTCCGACACGCGGCCATCGGGATGCAGCATGAAGATGTCGATCTTCTCACGGCCCGCAACGGCGTCGATGGCCGCCGAGCCAGTGTCGCCAGAGGTTGCGCCGACGATCGTTAGGTGGTCCTCGCGGCGGGACAGAAATTTCTCGAACAGCAGGCCGAGAAGCTGGAGCGCGACATCCTTGAAGGCGAGCGTCGGGCCGTGGAACAACTCCAGCAGCCAGTGCTGATGATCGAGCTGAACCAGCGGCGTCACGGATTCCACGCTGAACCGGCCATAGGCCTGGGTGCAGAGGTCGCGCAGTTCGTCCTCGCTCAGCGATCCGGCGACGAAGGGGGCCATGACGCGCACGGCGGTCTCGACATAGGAGAGGCCCGCCATCGCGGCGATCTGATCGCGCGAAAAGGAAGGCCAAGCCTCCGGCAAATACAATCCGCCGTCGGACGCAAGACCCGCAAGAGTCACATCCTCAAACCCGAGCGCGGGCGCGCTCCCCCTGGTGCTGATATATTTCATGGTGGCTGGCGCGGTAGCGTTGTGCGGGCCGGTGAGCAAGGGTTTTGGGGTGTTTTGGTGAGGTTGGCGCGTTGTTGGGGATGCGTGTGGTGGGTAGCCGCGTTGGCGGCGGCTTGTCGGGATAACGCAGGCGCTCGCTTCGCTCGCGACCCACCCCTGCCCCTCCCTTTCAGGGAGGGGAGTTTTGATGGCTTCGATGGGTGGGTTGCGGAATGGCGGCTTGTTTAAGTCCGTTCGGGCTGAGCCTGTCGAAGCCCTGAACTTTCTTAGGAAGGACAACCCTTCGACAAGCTCAGGGCGAACGGCTCATGGGGTCGGCTGCTGGTCGATTACGCGCATTAGCGCATCAGAGCTTTGCCTTCTTCAGTCCAGCAGCCTCCGCGCCCTGACGGCACCATTAATCCATGTTTCACAAGCAGTTCGACTGCTTCTTGCCCGGCGCTAATGCACTGATGATCGACGCCATCACCATCGCCGATATATTGGGTGCACATAAGGGCAAGCGCCCTTAGCAAATCCTGATTGTCTTCTGTCATGCGCAAAAGTACCGCCGTCCAAATGCTAGTTCAATGGCCGCAATTGGTCCAGACTGTGTGGAAACGCGTTAAATATGCTATGATGCGGCGACAGTCTGGAGGGTCAAATGGGTCGCTTCATCACCGGTGCGGATCGTAGCCAAACGACACTTTTCCCGCCCTGT
>JAHFPU010000210.1 GCA_023266635.1 Sphingobium sp. | reverse complement strand
AAGAGCAGTTCATCGCATGGGGCTGGCGCCTGCCCTTCCTGGCCAGTTCCATCCTGGTCGGGCTTGGCCTGTGGATACGGCTCAAACTCACGGAAACGCCGGAATTTTCCGCCGCCCTGGCGGAGGCCCCTCCCCCGCATCTGCCGATCGCCGACCTGCTGCGCGATCATCTGCGCCCGGCCATCGCCGGCACCTTCGCCGTTGTCGCCTGCTTCGCGATCTTCTACATCGCGACCGCCTTTGCCCTGGGATATGGCACGACGACGCTGAAGATCGACCGCGAAGTCTTTCTGGGCATCCAGCTTGGCGCGATCCTGTTCATGGCCGCCGGCATCATCCTGTCTGGCTGGTGGTCGGACATCTACACGCCGCGCGGCGTGCTGATCGCCGGATGTCTCGGCACGATCCCGATGGGCGCGATCTTCGGGATCGCCATGGGCGGCGGATCGCTGCTCATGATCTTCCTGATCCTCGCTCTCGCGCTGTTCCTGATGGGACTGGTCTATGGCCCCCTCGGCGCATTCCTGCCTGCGCTGTTCCCCACGCAATTGCGCTATACAGGCGCGTCTTTCGGCTTCAATCTGGGCGGCATCATCGGCGGAGCGCTCGCGCCCATCGTGGCGCAGCAACTCGTCCAGATGAAGCTTGGCGGCTATGTCGGCCTCTACATGTCGCTGGCGGCAGTCATCAGCCTCGCCGCGCTGTGGCGGCCGGGCGGGCCGAGGCACGGAACAGGATTGCAGTCGGGGGACGATGGCCATGACGCCGCAAGAGCGGGAAGCATTTTATGATCGGGAAATCGCGCCAGCCCTGATCAGCATCAGCAAACGCTGTGCTGAACATGGCCTGTCCTTCCTGGCGCTCGCCGAATGGGCGCCGGGGGCTTTTGGCCGCACAGTGCATCTCGTCCCCGGTCATGGCGAAACCATTCCGCTCACCAACAAGGCGGCCACCGCCAATGGCAACACCGATGCCCTTATCCATGCGCTCGCCAAGGACGGCATGAAGGACGGGCATTCCTCCATCTACCTGTTCGAGATGGGCGTGCCTTTTGAGGGGCGCGCAGAGGAATAGGGCATTACGGACTCTGCCGGTTTCGCGGGTTGCGGCTGAACGGCGTGCTGGTAAAGGCCGCGCATGGATTTCGGCTTTGACATCATCGCCATACTGACGCTCGTCGCATTCGTTGCAGGGTTTCTCGATGCAATGGCCGGCGGCGGCGGATTGCTGACCATACCTGCGTTGATGGCCTTCGGCGTCCCTCCGGTATCGGCGATCGCAACCAACAAGCTGCAGGGCACGTTCGGCACGGGCTCCGCCTTCCTTACCTTCGCGCGCAAGGGGCATATCGATTTCCCTCGCTTCCGCTGGCCGGCCATTGGCGCGCTCATCGGGGCCGCAGGCGGAGCCTATGTCCTGCAGCGCGTGGATTCCGGCTTTCTCGCGGGCTTCATTCCTGCATTGCTGATTGCCATGGCCATCTACTTCCTCGTCGCCCCGAAAATGAGCGACGTGGACCGCCACAGCCGGATCGGCGCTGTCGGGCTGTTTCTCGTTGTCGCCACCATCGGCTTCTATGACGGCTTCTTCGGCCCGGGCACCGGCTCCTTCTTTACTACCGCGCTCGTCGCGTTGGGCGGCCTGGGGCTCGTTCGCGCCATCGCACACACCAAATATCTGAATTTCTGCACCAATATCATGAGCCTGGCCGTGATGATTTCCGGGGGCAAGGTGCTCTGGGCCGTTGGTCTGCCCATGGCCGTCGCCAGCGTCATGGGCAATCAGGCTGGCGCGCATGTCGCCATGCGGTTCGGCGGCAAGGGCGTGCGCCCGCTGCTCGTCCTGATGTCCCTGGCGCTGACCGTCAAGCTGCTGTCCAACCCGGCAAATCCGCTGCGGATTATGCTGCATATATAGGCGAAAACAGGCGATATGACGCGCCTTCTGCACGCCATATCAAGTTAAAAGGCGACAAACTGCGCGCCTTGTGGTAATCGGGACACATCGCGCAACACCCGCTCGCAAGCGTTGCCGTGACAGAGAGACCAACCGCGCTCCCGCTTGCCAGTCAGGAGCGCTTCTCTTGTACCTCCCCTATCACACACTTTGCCTGTCTCTTCGCTTGCGCCAGGCCACAGGCTCTTGAGCCGCGCCATCAATCTGGACGCCCCCGTCCAGTCGGTAGAGGCGATGTGCGCCAAGCATGACATCCTGATCTCCGCGATCGAACCGCTCCAGTCGGGCGGCACACGCGTTGTCCTCAAGACCAGCGTCGGCGCCGACGACCTGCGCCGCCGCATGGGCAAGCAGATCATGAACGGCCCGATCGTGCGCTCCGGCCTGTACATGGCCCGCCCTCCGCTTCCCGCGAGATAAGCATTCACGCGTGCTGGCTGGGGCCGAGCGGCGCGCGCGTATTATCGATCTTCGGCCCTGCTACAGCGCACATGTCCCAACGAGGGCGGACTGCGGCCTACCAAAGGAAATACCCATGCCAATTGGCAAAGTTAAATTCTTCAACGCCGACAAGGGCTATGGCTTCATCGCGCCGGAAGACGGCGGCGGCGACGCCTTCGTTCACATCACGGCAGTTGAGAAGGCCGGTCTGCGCACGCTGAACACCGATCAGCGCGTGTCCTATGACCTGGAGCCCGACAAGCGCGGCAAGCAGGCTGCGGTCAATATCCAGCTGGCCTAATCGCCGGTTGACCGGGGCGCTGCAGTCTTTGGACCCAGCGCCCCGGAGCCTATCTTAAAGTCCAAGTCTACGCCTCTAACGGGAGATCTCCGATGACCGAGGAGGAATATTGCGTGCTTCACGCCGAGAGCGCCGAAGCCGATGCTGGCGCGACGAACCTCGACAATGTGCGCGACCGCTTCCTGCGCTCCGCGTCAGTATGGCGAGAGCGCGCGGAACGTGCGCGGCGCGTGGCCATCAGCCGGGCACAACCCGCTCGGGGCGGATGCCCAACCGGCTGATCATCCTCACGCGATAGTCAGTTGGGCGACCTGCGTGGTCATCGACGCATCGCTGTAGAGCGTATAGTCATTGCCCGTCTGCGTGAAATGGGCCGATGAATCGAAGCTGAAAGTGTCGCCCGAGTTCATCGCTAATGTCAGGTGCGAACTGTTGCCCGCCCCCACGATCGACTGGATGAAATTGGAGTCCACGGTCAGGTTCGCCGTCACATTGCTGGCGGTGAAATCGATCGTCTCGACATGGCTCAGCACACCCATCAGCGATGTCTGGTTCACGGTGCCGCTGTTGGCGGCCAATGCGACCGTGTCCTGACCTGCGCCGCCGTCAACCGACCAGCCCGCCGACAGGTTCAGCGTGAAGCTGTCATTGTTGCCGCTGCCGATAATCTGTTCGATGCCGGTCAGCGTGTCGCCCTGCGCGTCGCCGCCCGTGCCTGTGCCGGTCGTCGTCGAAAGGTTGAGGTTGATCGCCGCAGACCCGGAATAATCAGCCGTGTCCGTACCAGACCCACCAATCAGCGTATCCGCGCCGGCACCGCCATGCAGGATGTCCGCGCCTGCGCCGCCATTCAGCGTGTTCGCGCCGCTGTCGCCGGTCAGCGTGTCGGCATAGTCCGTTCCGAGCAGGCTTTCGATCCCGTTATAGCTGTCGCCAGCCGCATCACCGGTATTGCCCGCGCTGTTGGCGAGATTGGCCGTCACACCCGATGAAGCCGTAGCGTAGCTCGCGGTATCGACGCCAAGTCCGCCGATCAGCGTATCCGCACCACCACCGCCGACCAGAATATCGTCGCCATTGCCGCCATCCAGCCGGTTGTTGTTGCTGTCACCCGTCAGAATGTCGGCAAAGGCGGACCCGAGCAGATGCTCGATGCTGTTATAGCTGTCGCCCGATGCGTCGCCGGTATTGGCCAGGCTGTTCGACAGGTTCGCCGTCACACCGGCCGAGGCCGTGCTGTAGCTTGCCGTATCCAGGCCAGCACCACCCTGAAGCGTGTCCGCGCCTGCGCCGCCGATCAGAATGTCGTCGCCATTGCCGCCGTTCAGAGTGTTCGCGCCGCTGTCACCGATCAGCGTATCGGCCAGAGCCGAACCGATGACGATC
>JAHFPU010000209.1 GCA_023266635.1 Sphingobium sp. | reverse complement strand
GTCTGGCGATCGATTGTGCGGAAGTTGCTCATCAGCGCTCCAGCTCCCACGGTAATGGAGAATCACTCGCGATAACCCTACCGCACGACAGACACCGCCGTTAAGCCCGACAGGCTGCTAGAAACAGACGCTTGGCCCCTTGTGGCAGGAAACAGCCAAGCATCTGAAGCAGGGTCAGCGCATGGTGGCGATGCTGTTCAGCCTGCCGTTATGCTCATCGCTGTGCCGCAGTCCGGCCGCAGCGACGTTCGCGCGCAGATGCGCGCGCCGCGATGTCCCAGGAATGAGCAGGATGTTCGGGCTGCGAGCCAGCAGCCAGGCGAGCGCGACGCTTTGCGGCGATTGCCCCATCTCATCGGCCACCCGGCTCAGTTCCTCCGTTTGCAACGGGGTGAAGCCGCCGAGCGGGAAGTAGGGAACATAGGCGATTCCCGCCTCGGCCAGAGCGTCGATCATGGCATCGTCGTCGCGATGGACAAGATTGTAGTGGTTTTGCACGCAGACCACCGGGGCGATGCCCCGCGCGATCCGCAACTGCGCGGCGTTGACGGTGCTGACGCCGATGTGAGCGAGCAGCCCTTCCTCCTGCATCTGGCGCATCACCCGCATCGGCGCGGCGATGTCGTCTTCCGGGCCGCCCATGCGCAGATTGACGATCGCCATCTGGGTAAGACCCAGCCGCTCCAGATTGTCCTCGACGGATTTGCGCAGGAAATCCGGGCTGCGGTCGAGGATCCAGCCGCCCTTCTCGTCGCGCCATGCCCCGATCTTGGTCACGAGCGTCAGATTAAGGGGATAGGGAAAAAGCGCCTCGCGGATCAGCCGGTTGGTGACATGGGGACCATAGAAGTCGCTCGTATCGATATGGTCGACGCCCAGTTCCAGCGCCTCGCGCAGGACCGCGCGGGCTTCGTCGGGGTCTTTGGGCTCGCCGAACACATGCGGACCGGCAAGCTGCATGGCGCCATAGCCCAGCCGGTTGACCGAGATCGACGTGCCGGGGAAGGTGAAGCGGCCGTCGGCCGCTGCGGGGAATTGGTTGGTCATGCCAGGTCTCTCCTTGTTTCCTGATCGATATGGCTGATCGGCAGAGCCTTGATAATCGTGGTCGAGGCGAATAGCCTGTTCGGCATGCCGAACAATTACCCATATCCTTCCCTGGACGACTTATCCGTGTTTCTCGCCGTGTCCAAAGGGCGTGGATTCCGCACGGCGGCCCGGTGGCTGGGGGTGTCGCCGTCGACGGTCAGCGAAACGATCTCGCGGCTGGAGGCGCGGCTCGGCGTGCCGCTTTTGGTCCGCACGACACGGAGCGTGCAACTGACCGAGGCGGGCCGGGCGCTTGCCGAACGCCTCGAACCGGTCATGTCGGAGGCCCGCGCGGCGCTGGATGACGCGGCGAGTTCGCAGGACACAGTCCAAGGGCGCCTCAAGCTGAACGTGCCGGGCGCGGTAATGGTGGACATCCTGCCGCCGCTGATCGACGGATTTCTTGCCGTCCACCCGCATGTGCGGATCGAGGTGATGGTCGATGACCGCCTTGTCGATATCACCGCGGCCGGCTGCGACGCCGGCATCCGTTATGGCGAGCATCTGGCGCAAGACATGATCGCCGTGCCGATCGGTCCGCGCCGGCAGTGGGGAGCGGTTGCTGCCTCTCCCGGCTATCTGAGCAAACGCGGCGTCCCGGCCCATCCGCGCGATCTGCTGGAGCATGATTGCATCCGCATGCGCTTTGCCAGCGGCGCGCTCACCGAATGGGAATTCGAGAAGGCCGGCGAAACGCTGATGGTCGATCCGCCTGCGCGCCTGATCATCGGCACGGGCGGCGCGGCGGCGGCCATCGATCTCGCGGTGGCGGGGCGCGGATTGATCCAAAGCTTCCGCAACTGGCTCGATCCGCATCTGGAGCGCGGGACGCTCGTCCCCGTGCTTCCCGACTGGTGGCCCGTCTTCGACGGACCGCGCCTCTATTTTTCCAGCCGATTCATGCCGACGCCGCTTCGCGCCTTTATCGATTTCATTGCTGAGCAGCGCGCTCTCGCCGATTAGGCGCTTGTTCGATTGCCCGTGGCGTAAAAACGTCGTGCGAGATGGTAACCGGTCGTCAACTCTGAGGCGAGGGCCGCCGGTGAGTAGGGCTCTCGCAACTTCCGCAAACACCGCAGGGCCGAACATAGGGCAACATTTACGAGCGGCGGGTAAACCGTCAGGTGCAGACCATGGCGAGGCGCGGCCGAACAGCGCCTCGTGGCCCAAAGGAGAATCTCGCTGGGGATCAGCAGCGAGGTGGTCACAAGAAATCACCGCCTTCTGCGGACCTCCCGCTTTGCTTCAACTGCGGACGAAGTGATGGCCAGCGCGACGGACAAAGAGAGACGTTCGGTAGTCGGCGGCCGGATAGGGCGATACCTCCATAGCGAACGTTCAACTCTGATCTGGCCGACGGTTCAGCTGCCCCAAAGCTGCCGCTCACAGGCGCACCTGCGAGCAACGTGCTCGCCTATATTAGTTCCGTCCAGCATCGGTCGAGCTGCACAGACCTCAATCCGTCCGATCCGGCACAGAGTCAATCACTACTCCCATAGACGATGCGATGGCGTCCCCAAGCGCGCGAGCATTGCGCTCTGGCGCAGGTCAAGCACCTTGAGGTCGGTCTCGCTGGCACGGATGACCACCTCGGGATGGATGACGCTCCGGAAAACGTCGATTTGCGCCGGCGTTACATCGGGAACGTCCACCGGGGATCGAAACACGCCCCTCTGTTCGAGTTGGTGCAAATTCCAGGCGATTTGCAAAGCAGGTACTGTTTCCGAATGCACAGTTCCTAATTTCCCGCTAGGAATGCGCAAGAACAATCATTAATCGAAAATCAACGGGGATGCCCGATGGGAGTTCATGGCAGGTTTAGGGTTGGCTGCGGAGTCGTTATCTTGCATTCAGAATGCAACGGCAAGCTCGACTCACTTGCAGCGGCGCTGACGGAACCACTAAATATGACTGGAAATAAGGACCCAAGATCGCAGGTCTCGAAAGTACTTAATGGTGATCTGGCGACTTCAGGGATCTTCGAAGCTGTCCCTCTCGTATTCTGGAGCAAGGTTGTGAAGGGGAGCTATCCCTTGCACTTTCTTACCTGGTGGGACAGGGCATATGAGACCTATGATCTTTGCGCGTCGGGCGGTTTAGCCAAACGTGAAGGCCTAAAAGTCCGCGCTTTGCTTGCGGAGGCGCGGTTACTTTTCCCAAAGGAAATCGTAGGCGCCGAAGCTTCATATTCTCGCTACGAGGCCGCTTGCCTGTTCATGCGGGGCGTGGCTGCTGCAGTTGAACAACGCACGTGGAGGGCAGCCAAGGAATCCGAAACGCAAGGCCCTGAGTGCCAGGAGGACGCCATCCAGCAGGAGAAGACCACCCAACGCGTAAAGGAAGGCGTCGATTGCCTGGAGAAGGCTATAAACCTGTTTCGTAAGCCGGCATCTGGCGTAGAGGTGAAGCCAGACGAAGACTCGCGCTCGGACTCTGACCGCTTCCACATCGCTCACGCCCTGCACATGATCGATTGGCTTCTGTCCGAACTGCCCGACAGCGAGGAGCTGCGGAGGAAAACCCTCCAATCGTTGTGGAAGCGCGGGGCTCTGCGCGACTATGAGTGGCTCGCGCTCAAGACCCGAAATTGGCAGCATCAATACAACGTCTCGGAGATGCACGGCGAGCTCAGCGCCTCCGCGGTCGGCAATGCCACGTTAGGTAGCCTGACGGCCGCCGTTGATGCGTTAAAGAGAGCGATTGATCTCAACCCCCGCTTGGCTGATTTTGACGCCGACACGAAATTTGATGGCGTCGATGAACCACTCTGTAAGGCCCCTGCCTTGCGGCACCTTCTTACAGTGATGAAGGCGAAGCACGCCTCATACCTTTCCGAACGCGTGCAAGTCTATCGAAAGCATGCCGATCTGTATAAGCAAGATGTGACGAAAGGAATTAAAGTGATGGTGAAGGATCTGAAAATGTCGAAAAAGAACGGCAGTTTCACGGCGCGAGCATTTGAAGTGGCTCTCGGAGCGTTTCTTGTCATGATCGCTTCTGCA
>JAHFPU010000238.1 GCA_023266635.1 Sphingobium sp. | reverse complement strand
TATTTTCTTCACAATTCTCTCCTCAGCGCCCCGCATTGATAATACGCATGGGCGCGCCATTTCCCTCGTGAGGCGGCAAAAATTTCCGAGAATGAATTGCGAAATCTACTTGCGAGCTAGAATAGCCTTCATCTCATCAATCTCGCGGCGCTGAGATTCCTCGATGCCGCCGCACAGACGGACGATTTCCGGGTCTTTCAAGGACGCCTCGCGACACATTAGGATCGCTCCCGAATGATGCGGGATCATCGAACGGAGGAAAGCCGTGTCACCGATCGTAGTTTGCGTGCGAATGAGCGCGAATGATCCGGCAAATATCGCCACCGAACCAATCAGAAGGGCCATGTTTGCGGTCTTCGACGGAAACATATGGCCCATCGCGAGGATCATCAGCACCACCATCGGCGCAACCATCATCAACGTCATGTAGAGCATATTGAGGTTATTGTAGAAGCTCCCCAGGCTATCAATCATAACGAACATCACCAAATACATGATGACGCCGCCGACCAAGGTCTGCAGGGCGAGGCTCGAATATGCATTTTTCATCATTGGTCGTCTCCTTTGGCCCCCGCCCCGATTTTCTCCGCGATATTCAGCCCTTGCGGCGCCGCTTTCGCGGCCACCGGAAATACAATAGCGCCGATCCCGCGATCGCCAGCGCGAGACCCCCTGCGGCAAAGCCCATCAGCCAGGGCGTGTTGAAGTTTTCATGGTTCTTCCAATCCATGATGTGGAGGCCCCAAAAGAAGTCATAGAGGCGCCATGTGCCATTTCTGACGGCAACGATCCGACCACTATTCTGGGCGACGTAGACATGCGTCGCGTCGCTATCGGCGAAATCCACTCGCCACGCCGGAAGCATGCCCTTATATTCAGTGCTGGCCGCCGAAACCGGGCGCACGCTCGTCTGAGCCGCCGTGCCGCGATAGGCTTGCACCGCCACCGCGCGAGCCACGGCAGCATTCAGCGGGGAAATGACCTTCGCGGTCTCGGCATCGTGGAGCATTACCGTGCCGTCGACGAGTTCGACTTCGGCAACCTCGCGTCCCAGAAGTGGGCGATATCGGACTTCGCGCACGGGCTTGGTTGCGGCGCGCAAGACGAGGTCCAGCGGCGCGCGCGATTGCGCCTGACCCAGCGTCGCGGGCGATATACGCTCCACGAGATGTTCACCGCGAACACGGTCAATTGGCAACACGCTCATGATCAGACCGCTGGCAAACCACAGCAGTAGTTGGACGCCGATAGTCAGGGCCAGCCAGCGATGGACGCGGCTAGCCCCAACGTGAGAGCGGAGCCGGATACTTCTCAGAACCAGGTCCGCACGCCAATGACGAAGCTCGTCGCCTTGACGTCCTTCCCATCGGCCCGCGCATAGTCCGCCGTCCGCCCAAACTTACGGTCGTAGGAAACACCGATATAGGGCGCGAATTCGCGGCGGACCTCGTAGCGCAGGCGCAATCCCAGCTCGGCATTGGACAGCCCCGATCCGATCCTTGTCTCAGGCACATTTTGAGCCGAAAGATTCAGTTCGACGCGGGGCTGCAGGATCAGACGCTGCGTGATGCGCTGATCATAATAGCCCTCGATCCGCCCCAGCACCTCGCCCTTGTTCGACAAGAACAAGGCTGCTTCCGTTTCGAACCAGTAAGGCGCGACCCCCTCGATTCCGATCGTCGCATACGTTCGGGACGGGTTGGGTTTGAAATCATATCGGACGCCGGCCTGCAGGTTCCAGTAAGGATCGAGCGCACGGCTGTAGAGCCCCTGAACTTCGGCACTGTCGACCCCTTCGCGAAAAGCCCCCTCTCCTTCGGTCTTGACCACGAGCCGGTCGAGGTCCTTGCCGAACCACGCCTCGCCATCCCAGCGATAGCCGTCGCGGCCGTTCCGGACCTGATATTCTGCCAGATTGAACAGGATCATCGAGCTGGTGCTGCCGCCATGTTCGTTGTGCAGCATGGTGCGCGAAGCGGCCATCTCGCCGTCTTTATAGACCCGATCGGCATAGTGATCGCTCGGAGGCGTTGGTGCAGGAGCGTTGCCAGGCGCAAGGCTCGTACCCCCTGCCCCATGACCCGTCATTTGCCCGTCCATCGCCATGCCGGGCATCGACGACATGTCGTGCTGCATCGGCTGACCGCCCGTGTCTGCCGGCATATTCATGCCAGGCATATCGTGGTTCATCGCACCGCCCGTCGACCCGGGCATCACCATGCCCGGCATGCTCGACATGTCATGGCCGGCATGCGGATCGGCCGCCGCAGGCGCTTTGCTGGCTGGCATGGTCATACCGGGCATATCGCCCATTCCCGACACGCCTTGCATAGCGGGCTTGGGCTTCGCAGCGGGTGCCCTACGCCTTGCAGGCGCTGGTCTGGCAGTCGGCTTCACGGCGGTTGCGCGTTTGGCCTGACGTGCCGGTTTGGCCGCTGGCTTCTTCTTTGCTGGCGGCTGAGCCATCGGCATGTTCATGCCGGGCATGTTCATGCCGGGCATGTTTTGCATCGATTGTGCGCTGGCCGGTACCGCGAGGGCGAGCGGCGCCGCGCCCATCAGGAGAAGAAGCGACTTCATGCGGCTTCTCCCCGAGGCCTGACAGAGACGACGCGCATCATCCCGGCATGCATGTGGTAGAGCATATGGCAATGGAACGCCCAGTCGCCGACCGCATCTGCGGTGACGTCGAAACTTACCTTGCCTCCAGGGGCGACATTGACCGTGTGCTTGCGCGGCGAATATTCGCCATGCCCGGTCACCAGCTCGAAAAAATGTCCATGAAGATGGATCGGGTGCGACATCATCGTGTCGTTCACGAGCGTGACGCGGACCCTTTCGTTTTCGATAAACGGAATGGGCTCGCGCTTGTCGCTGAGCTTCACCCCGTCGAACGACCACATATAGCGTTCCATATTCCCGGTTAGATGGATCTCCATCGCACGATCGGGCGCCCGGACATCCGGGTTGCGCTCCACGGCCATGAGATCGCGATAGACAAGGACGCGGTGCCCGACATCTTCAAGGCCCTGTCCGGGCTCTCCCGTGCGATCCATCGGCACGGGCGAGATCGTCTGTACACCAGGCCCCATCTTGACCTGCGGGGCTTTGCTGGCGTCGCGCATGTTCATGCCGCCCATTCCACCCATCGCCATGCCGCCCATTGCGTCACCAGCAGGCGCTGCCATCCCGGGCATATTGGCCATGGCACCACCTGCGGTCTTATCCGTGCCGGGCGAGGCGCCGGACCCCATGTCCATGCCCGCCATACCGCCCGCGGCGGCTCCGCCGGCTGCCATGTCGTGTCCCATCGCTGCGTGGTCCATGCCGGACATGCCGCCCATGTCCATGTCCCCCATGCCCATGTCCTTCATATTGGCGAGGGGCCGTTTGCGGAGCGCAGGCACTTCGGCTGCCATGCCTTCGCGCGGAGCCAGGGTTGCGCGGGCCATGCCGGACCGATCGACGGATTCGCCGACCAGCGTATAGGCGCGATCATCAGTCGGTGTGACAATGACATCATACGTCTCGGCCACCGCGATCTGGAACTCATCAACCTCGACGGGCCTCACATTGAGACCGTCGGCCTGCACGACCGTAAGTTTGAGGCCGGGAATCCGGACATTGAATGTCGTCATGGCGGAGGCATTGACGAACCGAAGCCGAACCCGCTCGCCCGGCCGGAAAAGCGCGGTCCAATTGTCCTGGGGACCATGCCCATTTACAAGGTAGGTGTAGGTTGAACCCGTGACGTCGGAGACGTCGGTGGGGTCCATGCGCATCTTGCCCCAGTCCAGGCGTTCCTTGAGAGGTTGATCCTTCCCCGCCAAGAGACCGGTAAGCGTCTGACGCTGATAGTTGAAATAGCCCCCGCCGACCTGCTTGAGCTTCCGGAAAATGGCGTGTGGGTGCATCTGACTGTGGTCGGAAAGCACGACGACATGTTCGCGATCCGAGCGGATCGGGTCCTCGCCTTCCGGATCGATGACGTGAGAACGGCGGAGCAATATTCGACCACGGTAGCGGCGGGATAGTCCTGCTGCGGGCGGCGTAAAAGTCGTCCACCTTGAAGCCTTTCTGCCGAGTCAGGGAGGTGTGGGGATCTACA
>JAHFPU010000074.1 GCA_023266635.1 Sphingobium sp. | reverse complement strand
TGCTCGCCGCCATGATAGTCGACCAGCTCCACCTCGTACCCGCGCCGCTCGGCCCAGCGCTGATACATGCGCAGCAGCATTTCGGCCCAGTCCTGGCTTTCCGTGCCGCCGGCGCCGGCATGGATTTCCAGATAGGTGTCGTTGCCGTCGGCCTCACCGGCCAGCAGCGCCCTCACCTTGTCCTCGTCCGCGCGCTCCGCCAGCGCTTTGAGGCCCGCGACGCCCTCAAGGGCCATTTCCTCGTCGCCCTCGGCATCGGCCATCTCGATCAGTTCGGCGGTGTCGCTCTTCTCGCTGTCGATGGCGCGGGTCGCGCTGATCGCGCTGTCCAGCCGGGTGCGCTCACGCATCACCTCCTGCGCCTTCTTCGCGTCATCCCACAGCGTCGGGTCCTCGACGCGCGCGTTCAGCTCGTCCAGCCGCCGCAGCGCCCGGTCCCAGTCCAGAAAACGGCGCAACAGGTCCAGCGCGGCGTCGATACGGTCGATATATTGCTGCGCTTCGGCGCGCATGGGGATTCTCCGAAATTACCGGCGTTTCCGATTGGTTGGGTTTGGAAACGCGTGAAAGGCACGCACCTATCCGAGGGGACGAGCGAACGCCAGTGTTTTGGGGATGGGAGCCGACACCTGCGCGCAGACGTCCCCTAAAAATCTGGAACCCTGTTTCGGATGCGCCATGTGATCAGGGCTGTGCTCAGCCAGCCAGATTACATGACCCTCCTCAATAAATCCCGCCCTGCTGCTGCAGGAAGTCGTTGTCGTTCGTCGGCCTGCCCGTCGCGCCGGTCCTCGCCGCCGCCTTGTCCTGCGCCTCGACCTCCTCCTTGCGGATGGTGCGGCGGGGTTCGGATTCGGGTTTGAAGGCTTCCCAGATGACCGACGCCTTGGGGTCGTCGGTCGGCCATGCGCCATAGACGCGCTTGCCTGAGCGCCGGTCGATGCGGACCATGCGGATGCCGTTGGGGGCGATGAAGGGCGTCTTGGGCATGTCCTTCAGGATCGGCGCCATCGCCTGCTTCCAGATCGGCGCGGCGATGCGGCCGCCCTGCGCATAGCCTCCGAGGCTGCGCGGCGTGTCGTAGCCGAGATAGACGCCAGCGACGAGATCGGGCGATCCGCCCACGAACCACACATTGGTCGGGCCGTTGGTGGTGCCGGTCTTGCCGAATAGCGGCCGGTCCAGGTCGCGCAGCGTCGTCGCGGTGCCGCGCTGGATGACGCCTTCGGTGATGTGCACGATCTGATAGGCGGTCATCGGGTTCATCAACTGCCGCCCCTCGTTCGAGAAGCGCGGCATGGAGCGCCCGTCCCAATTGGGCATGTTGCAGCCCTGGCATGGCTGCCAGCGTTCGGGCCAGATCACCTTGCCGTGCCGGTCCTGCGCATAGTCGATGACCTTGGAATCCAGTTGCCGTCCGTGATTGACGAGCATGGCATAGGCGTTGGTCAGGCGGGCGACGGTGGTCTCGCCCGCGCCCAGTGCGAAGGACAGGTAGGGCTGGTAATCGCCGATGCCCATCGCCTTGATCTCGCGCACCACGCGCTCCATGCCGGTCTGCGACGCGGCGCGCACGGTCATCAGGTTGCGCGACTGCTCGATGCCCCAGCGCATCGTCTGCGGCCCCGCGCCGCGCCCGGAGAAGTTGCGGAAGCATTTCTGGCCAAGGCGGATCGACTGGAACACGCAGAAAGGACCATCGACGATGATCGAGGCCGGCGTCATGCCATTGTCGAGCGCGGCGGCGTAGACGAACGGCTTGATCGTGGAGCCGGGCTGGCGCAGCGCCTGCGTCGCGCGGTTGTAGGAGGAGAGGCGGGCGTCGAACCCGCCCTGCAGCGCGTGGACGCGGCCGCCATGCGTGCTTTCGATCACCATGCCGCCGGACACGCCGGGGATGTTGCGCAGCGCCCAGCCGCCGCCATTCTTCGCCACGACGATCAGGTCGCCGGCTTTCAGCGAATCGAAAGCGGGGCGGGACGTCTTGCGGTAGAGCATCTGCGCGGAAGAGGCGGGCAGGGTGCCGGTCGTACCATCGGTGAAGCCAAGCTCCGCCGATCCGGCGTCCTTCGACACGACCAGCGCGGCCTTCCAGTCATTATAGTCGATGCCGATATTGCTGGCGGCCAAGTCGCTGCGCCAGTTGGCGCTCATCGGGATTTCGCCGACCGGGCCGGACCAGCCCTTGCCGCCGTCATAGCGGATAAGGCCGGCGCGCAGCGCTTCCTCGGCATGGGCCTGCATCGCCGGGTCGAGCGGGCTGCGCACCCACAGGCCGCCGGCATAGATGCTGTTGGGGCCGTCCGTCGCCTTCTCGCCGAACTTCTCCATCAGGCGGCGGCGGATTTCCTCGATATAATAGCCGCCCGCATTGCCATAGGGCGATCCGCGCTGGCGCACGGTGCTGAGCGGGGTAGCGAGCGCGTCGCGATATTGCGCGTCGGTGATCCAGTCATTCTTGCGCATCTCGCCCAGCGCCCAGTTGCGCCGCTCGATCGCGCGCTGATAGCCGGTCTCGCTTTCGGGGCGGTAATTGGCGGGACCCTTTGGCAGGATGGCGAGATAGGCCATCTCGTTGAGTTTCAGGTCGGCGACGTCCTTGTCGAAATAAGCGCGCGCGGCCGCCTGCACGCCATAGGCGTTCCGGCCGAGGAAGATCTGGTTGAGGTACAGCTCCAGGATCTGCTGCTTGGTAAGGACATTCTCCATGCGATAGGCAAGGATCATCTCCTTGATCTTGCGCGTGGGCGAATAGGCGTCGCCGATCAGCAGGTTCTTGGCCACCTGCTGCGTGATGGTGGAGCCGCCGCGCGCGCGTTCGCCGGAGCCGAACTTGCGCGCATAGTCGAACACCGCGCCGAAGAAGCCGGGAATGTCGACGCCGTGATGGCTGAAGAAGGTCTTGTCCTCCGCCGCCAGATAGGCGTGGATCAGCATCGGCGGGAAATCGGCATATTGCAGCTGGACGCGCCGCTCGCGGGCATAGCTGTAGACCGGCTGGCCGTTCACGTCGCGCACGATGGTGGGCAGCGGCGGCTCATAGGCGAGCAGGGTGCGCGCATCGGGCAGGTCCCGCGCGAAGATCACCCAGAACAGGCCGAACAGGATGAGGAGGCCCGCGAACAGCCAGATCAGGCGGCGCAGCCACTTGTTGCGGATGCGCCCGTTGAACCAGGACGCTGCGCCCCCCGCGCCCCTGCGCAGTCGGTACGCCACGTCGCTCTTTTCGGGATTGGTCGTTTCGGCCTCTTCCATACCGGACAGGGCTCTAGGGAAATCCGGAGCGCTTTGCCAGTGGGGATCGACAGGCGGTGGGAGAGAAGGGCGCGGGGCTTATGTCCCGCTCAGCTGTCGCTGCTGTTCAGCTTTTCCCAGAGCGAGGGCGTGGTCGATTTCTGGACGAAGGCGCTGGCGTTGGCGCGGGTGCTGTCGCTCCATCCGCGCGCTTCGCGTTCCTCGTCGCTCATATCGTCGAACAGGCTGACCATCTGGCTGCTATAGGCCGCTATGCCCGCCGTGCCGCCGCCCGACGCCATGGTGGACTTGGCGAATTCCTCCTGGGTGCGCGTGCGCAGCTCGGCCTTGGCGGCCATGACCTCCGACCGGCTGAAAGCGCCCGATCTGTTGAGCGCAATCGCGGCGACGGCGCGGCCGGACAGGGACGAGAGGTCAGGCGTGGTCCCGGTCTTGCCCGCTGTCTTCTGCGCCGCATATTGGCTGTTCAGCGTGGCGCGGACTTCGGACGAGAGCGTAGCGAAATCCTTGGCATTGTCGTCCTTGGCCTGCGCGGCGGCAAGGGCTTCGGCGGAAATGGATACGTCCGACTGGGTCGATGCGGCTGGCGTGGTTGCGCTTGTCGACGTCGATTGCGCCGCAGTCGCCTTGGCCGTGGCGAGCACCTTCTGCGCGGCGGCGCTCAGGCCGCTGCTGTTGTAGGTCTGGCTGGATTGCGTGCTGGTGGTGAGCTGGGACAGCAATGTCATGGCCGATCCTTCGATAGACAGGCCGTCAAAATTAGAGCGCCGTGGTTAACAAAGGGTTATTTTGCCGCCCGCTACTTCGCGACCACCCTTTTGGCGAAATGGACCTCAATCGCCTTGGCAACGCCCTTGGCGATCCTGTCCTGCCCCTCGACGGAGGCGAGCGCGGCCGAATCGTCCGCATTGCTGATATAGCCCGTCTCGAACAGCACGGACGGCGTGTCGGGCGCCTTCAGCACGATCAGCGAGGCGAAGCGGTGATAGGTGGTGCGGAAGGTGACATAGGGCGCGGCCTCCCGCTGCAGAAGCCGGGCGAAACTGGCCGACGTGGCCATCGTCTCCCGCTGCGTCAGGTCGATCAGGATGGACGAGACGTCGCTGCTCTGGTTGCCCAGATTGACGCCGTTGATGATGTCCGCCTTGTTCTCCCGCGCGGCCAGCCGAGCAGCCTCGCGGTCTGATGCGGTTTCCGACAGCGTATAGACGGTCGCGCCCCGCGCCTCCTGATTTTCCGCCGCGTCCGCATGGACGGAGATGAACAGGTCGGCATTCATCTTGCGCGCAATGCCATAGCGTTCTTGCAGGATCAGGAACCGGTCGTCATCGCGCGTCAGGGCCACTCGCACCCGGCCGGATTTCAACAACTCGCCCCGGATCGCCTGAGCGATTGCCAGGGTGATGTCCTTCTCCCGCCGCCCGGTCGTCTTGTTGATCGCGCCCGGATCATGCCCGCCATGGCCGGCGTCGATGACAACCAATGGTCGCGATGTGTCGCGTGGCCCCTGTATGGGCGGCAGGGTGATGCCCTGCGCGGTCGCGGGAATCGGCACGGTGATGCTGTGGGTCCGGCGCGGCGGCCGCATCATGCCCGCCGGGCCGTCTGCCCCGATCCCAGGAATCGCAAGCGAGTCCGCTGGTATGGATTGGGCCGGCATGAGTTGGGTCGTGAGTAGCGCGACCGCCAGGGCGAGACAGGGGAACATGGCGTGCTTGTGCTACTGCATCCGGTGCGCCGTCCAGCCGAATTTCGCGCTGGATCGGAAGGGGTGTATTCCCCTTGCCCCATGGGAAATTAAGACAATCTTAACCATATCGGCGGCATTGCCGGGACAGGACGATGGCGTTCCAGCAAAAACGTTGCGCGTTTGCGTCACCGCTGCTACCCATCGTCAATCCTGAAAAGTCCGTTCCAAAACGGCACACTGTCAGGGCTTTAACGATCGCCAATTTCGTGACGATCCAACAGGTTGACGCTGCATGAGGCATTTTTCCACGTCCCCGAACGGCCCGCTTCCGGGTCCATGGGCGTGGACGGCCAAAGCCTGGCATGGCGACATCGCCTGCCCTGCCTTTGCAGCAGACGCGAACACTATCTTGCAAACCCGCCTTCAAACCCTGGAGCCGCCGCAGCAACCGCATAAGGTCGCGAGCAGACTGCGGCAGCCCAATTTTAGCATGGCCGCCCGGCCCCGCGTCGCGGCCCGCCATGCCCGGAGTACTATACATGACATTGCGTATGCTGATCGATGCGCGCCACCGGGAAGAAACCCGTGTCGCCATCGTCAAGGGAAACCGGATCGAGGAATTTGACTTCGAATCCGCTGAGCACAAACAGCTCAAGGGAAATATCTATCTTGCCAAGGTAACCCGGGTCGAGCCGTCGCTTCAGGCGGCGTTCGTCGATTATGGCGGCAACCGCCACGGCTTCCTAGCCTTTTCGGAAATCCACCCGGATTATTACCAGATCCCGCGTGAGGACAAGATGGCGCTCCTCGCCGAGGAAGCCCAGCATGCTGCGGAAGAAGCCGCGCTGCGCGCCGATGACGATGATGACGACGACCATGATCAGGATCATGACGATGTCGTTGACGTCGATCACAGCCATGACGACGACGAAGAGGGACATGAGCCCGCCGAGGGCGAAGAGCCCGCGCCCCGTCCCGCACGTTCCGGGCGCGGCAATGACGATGCCGCCGACGAACTGCGCCGCAAGCGCATGTCGCTGCGCCGCCGCTACAAGATCCAGGACGTCATCAAGCGCCGCCAGGTGCTGCTGGTGCAGGTCGTCAAGGAAGAGCGCGGCAACAAGGGCGCTGCGCTGACCACCTATCTGTCGCTGGCCGGCCGCTATTGTGTGCTGATGCCCAACACGTCGCATGGCGGCGGCATCAGCCGGAAGATCAGCAACGCGGCCGACCGCAAGCGGCTGAAGACCATCATCGCCGAAATGGCGCTGCCCTCCACCATGGGCTGCATCGTCCGCACCGCCGGGCTGCAGCGCACCAAGGTCGAGATCAAGCGCGACTTCGACTATCTCGCCCGCCTGTGGGACGAGATTCGCGAGAATACGCTAAAGGCCGCCGCACCGGCGCTGATCCATAACGACAGCGACCTCATCAAGCGGGCGATCCGCGATATCTACAACAAGGATATCGAGGAAGTGATCGTCGAGGGCGAGCATGGCTACAAGGCCGCCAAAGACTTCATGCGCCTGCTGATGCCCAGCCATGGGCGGCGGGTTAAGGCCTATGCCGACGCGGTGTCGCTGTTCCAGCGCTTCGGCGTCGAGGATCAGCTGGCCGCTATGTATCATCCGGTCGTGCAGTTGAAATCGGGCGGCTATCTGGTCATCAACCCGACCGAGGCGCTGGTGTCGATCGACATCAACTCCGGCCGGTCGACGCGCGAGCATGGCATCGAGCAGACCGCCGTCGCCACCAATCTGGAGGCCGCGCGTGAGATCGCCCGGCAACTGCGCCTGCGCGACATGGCCGGCCTTGTCGTCATCGACTTCATCGACATGGAAGTGAACGGCAACGTTCGCAAGGTCGAGAAGGCGATGAAGGAAGCGCTCAAGGACGACCGCGCCCGCATCCAGGTCGGCCGCATTTCCGGCTTTGGCCTGATGGAGATGAGCCGCCAGCGCCTGCGCACCGGCGTGCTGGAAGCATCGACCCGCCAATGCCCGCATTGCGAAGGCACCGGCCTTGTCCGCACCGCCTCGTCGGCTGGCCTGTCGGCACTCCGCATGCTGGAGGAAGAGGCCGCGCGTGGCCGTGGCACCTTCATCGTGCTGCGCGCCAGCCAGGAAGCGGCTTTCTACGTCCTCAACAACAAGCGCCGCGAGCTGGACGAGATCGAGATGCGCTACGGCGTGTCGATCAACATCCTGCCCGATGGCGAGGTCGAGGGCGCGCGCATGTCGGTGGAGGCCAGCGGCCCCCGTCCGACGCAGGTCGTGACCTATGCGCCGATCGTCGAGGATGATGACGATCTGGACCTGCCAGAGGAAGAGCTGGACGAGGAAGAGGAGACCGAAGAGGTTTCCGAGGAGAGCGAAGCCCGCGAGCCGCGTGGCGAAGGTGATGGCGACGGCGCGCGCCGTGGCCGCCGCCGCCGCCGCCGTGGCCGCCGTAACCGTCGCGATGACGAGCAGGGCGGCGAGGGCGCAGCGTCCGAAGCATCCGAGGGTGAAGGCGAGGCCGAGGAATCGGACGCCGAAGCCGGTGAGGAAGAGCGCGGCGAAGTGACGGCGGAAGACGGTGGCGAACCCCGCCGTCGTGGTCGTCGTGGTCGTCGTGGTGGTCGTCGCCGTCGTGGTGGCGAGGGCGAAGGCTCCGCCGAACAGGGCGGCGTTGAGCAGGGCAGTGAAGCCGAAGCCGCCGAAGGGGAAGCGCCAGCCGCCGAACCGGTTGTGGCGGATGTCGCTGCCGAAGCCGAGCCTGAGGAAGCCGCAGCGCCCAAGACGCGCCGCCGCCCCCGCGCCCGCAAGGCTGCCGCCGCTGCTGAAGCTCCGGTCGAAGCGGTCGCCGCCGAGATGGAGGCCTTCGTTGAAACGCCGGTCGCCGAGGTTGCAGCCGAAGCGCCCGCCAAGCCGAAGCGCAGCCGCGCCAAGAAGGCGGCGGCTGCGGCGGACCCTGCAGCCGTAGAGGCAGTCGCAGAGCCAGTGGCCGCCGAGGTTGCGGCCGAAGCGCCCGCCGCCAAGCCCAAGCGGGCCCGTGCCAAGAAGGCCGCGCCGGTCGTCGAGGAAGCGCCGGCCGAAGAGGCTCCGGAACCCACGCCCAGCCTTGCCAGCGCCAACACCGGCGAGTTCGTCAGTGGTACGCCTTCGGAAGAAGAGACCGAGGAAGACGGCACGCCGCGTCGCGGCTGGTGGCAGCGCACCTTCGGCGCATAAACGAACAGGATGCCGGCCTCTGCCCTTTGATGGGCGGGGGCCGGACGCCTTTCACGCGGCGTTCATCGCCCTTCTGTCAGGAGGCGCAGGCATGACGGGACAATCCGCTCCGAACGCCCTGCCCGGCGGCAGGACGCTGCTTCGCCTGCTCGCCATTCTTTTATGCTCTTTCGCTATGCTGGCCCGTCCGGCGGCGGCGCAGCAGATCTTGCGCGACGCGGAGACCGAAGCGCTCTTCAACGACATTTCCCGCCCGCTCATCAGCGCGGCGAAGCTGGACCCCAAGAATGTCCAGGTGCTGCTGATCAACGATCCGGAAATCAACGCCTTCGTTGCGGGCGGCCAATATGTGTGGATTCACAGCGGCCTGATCGCGTCGGCGGACGACGTCAACCAGGTGCAGGGCGTTATCGCCCATGAACTCGGCCATATCGAGGGCGGGCACATCATTCGCTCATCGGAAGGCATCAAGACCGCGACCAACATCACGTTGCTTAGCCTGGTCCTTGGCGCGGCCGCCATCGCGGCGGGCGGCGGCGAAGCGGGCATGGGCATCATGGCCGCCGGACAGCAGGCGGCCATGGGCAAATATCTCGCCTTCTCCCGCACGCAGGAAAGCTCCGCCGACCTTGCAGGTGCGCGCTATCTGAGCGCCGCCGGGATCAGCGGCAAGGGCAGCCTCGCCTTCTTCAAGAAGCTGCAGAACCAGGAATATCGCCTCGCCATTCCGCAGGACGATAGCTATGCGCGCACCCATCCATTATCGGGCGAGCGCATTGCGGTGCTGCGCGAAGTCTATGAGCCGGACCCGGCCTGGAACGCGCCGATCAATCCGACACTGGAGCAGCGGTTCGAGCGGGTGAAGGCGAAACTGGTCGGCTTCGTGTCCGACCCGCCGCGCACCCTGCAACTCTATCCCGAGTCCGACAAGTCGATCCCGGCCCATTATGCCCGCGCCTATGCGTGGCATAAGAGCGCCTATCCCGACAAGGCGATGGCGGAGGTGCAGGCGCTGCTCGCCACCTATCCGCACGACCCCTATTTCCTGGAGCTTGAGGGGCAGATTTTGCTCGAAAGCGGCCATCCGGCCGAGGCGATCCCGCCATTGCGGGAGGCGGTCGCGCAATCCAACAATCAGCCGCTTATCTCCGTGTTGCTGGGCCATGCGCTGATCGCCACGGAGGACGATCGGAATTTCAAGGAGGCCGAGCAGGTTTTGCGCACCGCCATCGCTCGCGACCGGGAGAATCCCTTCGCCTGGTATCAGCTCGGCGTTGTCTATGAGCATCGCGGCGACACGCCCCGCGCCGCGCTCGCCACCGCCGAACGCTATAATATGGAAGGCAATAACCAGCTTGCGTTGCTGAACGCCGATCAGGCGATGCAGGGCCTTAAGGAAGGCACGACGGACTGGCTGCGCGCGCAAGATATCGCCATGGTGTCGCGCGCCGCCGTCGACGCCAACCGGAAGAAGAAGAGATGACCACACCCCCGCCCGCTTTCCGGGCTGCCCTATCGAACAGGACCATACAGATGATGCTAGGCGGAACCGTCTTTGTCGCGGCGGCTGCGACCGCTGCGCTTGCCATGCAGACCGCTGCGCCGGTCAGCGGCACGGACAAGGCGGCGATCGAGAAGATCGTCCACGACTATATCCTGGAGCATCCCGAAATCATCCCGCAGGCGATCGAGAAGCTGCAGGGCAAGCGCACCGGCGCGATGATCGGCGAGAACCGCTCCGCCATCGAAACCCCGTTCGCCGGCGCATGGGAAGGCGCGGAGAAGGGCGACGTCACCGTCGTCGAATTCTTCGATTATGCCTGCGGCTATTGCCGCGCCTCGCTCCCCGATCTGGCGAAACTGGTCGAGACCGACAAGGGCGTGAAGATTGTCTATCGCGAACTGCCGATCATTTCCGCCGCCAGCCCCGACGCCGCCAAGGTCAGCCTGCTCGCGGCCGAGAAGGGCAAATATATCCCCTTCCACCGGGCGCTCTATGCCGGCGGCAAGGTGACGCGCGACACCATCTTCGCGGCCGCCGCCAGCGTCGGCATCGACCGCAAGGCGGCCGAGGCGGCGATGGTGTCGAAAACCTACGACGCGGAGATCGAATCCAACATCAAGCTGGCGCAGACCCTGCAGGCGAGCGGCACGCCGACATTCGTGGTGGGCGATCAGGTGCTGAACGGCGCGGTTGGCTATGAAGCGCTGAAGGCAGCGGTGGACAAGGCGCGGGCGGCGAAGGCGATCTGAAGACCCTCTCCCTTCGGGGAGAGGATATGAAGACTTGGGCCAACGGCCCTAGTCGCAGTTGGTGAGGGGGCTCCACGCTATCGGGACGGCGGAACCCCTCACCAACTACCGCTAGGCGGCAAGCCGCCAAGCGTCCGTAACCTCTCCCGACGGGAGAAGGTTATGCTGTGCCAAACCCCACCGCCACATCCCCAGCCTTCCACGGCGCCAGCCGCACCATGGCCCGCGCGAACAGGTCCGACCGGATATGCCCGGCCAGCCAGCGCTGGAGGTTCGGCACATCCTGCGCGTCGAACCAGGTCTGATCGGTCGCCGCGAACTGGCGGATGAAGGGGAACAGCGCGATGTCGGCCAGGCTCCGCGCATCGCCGCATAGCTGCGCGCGTGCCGACAGCCGCTGGTCGAGACTGTCAAGGATCGCCAGCCCCGCCGCCCGATGCTCCAGCGGGTCTGACCCGTGCCGGTCGGGATATTTGTAGCGGTCGAGATGATGCTTGAACGGCCCGTCACTGGCCGCGATCAGGCCGGCGTCATCGCCCGCCAGCCAGCCTTCCGGATCATTCTGCGCCAGGGCCCAGCGCAGGATGTTCAGGCTCTCGTCGATCACCGCGCCGTCGGGCAGGACCAGCACCGGAACCGTCCCCTTGGGCGAGGCGGCCAGCATCTGCGCGGGCTTGTCGCGCAGCACGATCTCCCGAATCTCAACCGCGATCCCGCTCGCCAACACCCCCATCCGCGCCCGCATCGCATAGGGGCAGCGGCGGAAGCTGTAGAGGATGGGGAGAGGGGGCATGGAGCGGGTTTAAATGACCCTGCGGTAAATAAAAGCCGTTCGTCCTGAGTAGCCATTGAGCTTGTCGAAATGGCGTATCGAAGGACAGGCGCTTGGCGAAACCATGCTTCGATACGGGCCTTCGTCAAGCTCAGTCCCTACTCAGCACGAACGGGATCTTTCTAGGGCTCGCCAAGTTGCAATCCCCAAAACATTCCCCACCCGCACACTGGCGCGCGACCGCGCACCCTGCCATTACCTCCCCCCATGCGCCTCCCCGGTCCTTCGGAGCCTTTCCTGCTGCTCGACGAAGCGCGCGTCACCGGCGCGGCGCCTGCGCGTGTCTATCGCGATCCGGTGGAGATCGTCTGCGCCCGCACGCCGGCGGAGGTGCAGCCCGCGCTCGACCGCATTGGTGAGGCGCGGGACGATGGCCTGCATGTGGCGGGCTATATGTCCTATGAAGCCGGCTATGCGCTGGAGGAGCGGCTGTGCCCGCTCGCCGAGCCCGGGCCAATGCCGCTGCTGTGGTTCGGCCTGTTCGACGGCGTCCGCTTCGTCGCGCCGGACGATGTCGCCGCGATGCTGCCCCCGGCCGGGGACGCCGCCGCCGGCCCGCTGCGCCCGCTCATAGACAAGGCCGCCTATTTCGCCGCCTTTGCCGAGGTGCAGGAACGCATCCGCGCCGGCGACATCTATCAGGCGAACCTGACCTTCCCCAGCGAGGTCGAAGTCACCGGCGATCCGCTGGCGCTCTACGCCGCCATCCGCCCGCGGGCGCGGGGCGGCTATGGCGGCATCGTCAACACCGGCGACCACTGGCTGCTGTCCTTTTCGCCCGAACTCTTCTTCACCCTGGCGAGCGGCCAGCTCACCGCCCGGCCGATGAAGGGCACCGCCGTGCGCGCTGCCGATCCCGCCACGGACGCCGCCGCGATCGTGGAGCTGCGCGAGGACCCCAAGCAGCGGGCCGAAAATCTGATGATCGTCGACCTGCTCCGCAACGACCTGTCGCGCGTGTCGCTCGCGGGCAGCGTGACCGTGCCGGACCTGTTCACGGTGGAGACCTACCCCACGGTCCACCAGATGATCTCCACCGTCCGCGCGCGGATATTGCCGGGCCTGTCGGCGGTGGACGTGCTGCGCGCCATTTTCCCCTGCGGTTCGATCACCGGCGCGCCCAAGATGCGGGCGATGGAGGTGATCGCGCTGACCGAGCCTTTCTCGCGCGGCCCCTATACCGGCGCGATCGGCCGGATCGACGCGGACGGCAACGCCGCGTTCAACGTCGCCATTCGCACGCTCAGCCTGCCGCATGGTAGCCGCACCGCGCGCATCGGGCTTGGTTCCGGCGTCGTCGCGGATTCGCAAGCGGAGGCGGAGTGGCAGGAATGCCTGGCCAAGGGGCGGTTTTTGGCGGGGCATAGGCCATAATGTATCCGTTCGCCCTGAGTAGGGGCTGAGCGAAGCCGAAGACCCATATCGAAGGGTCTCTCACAGCCCATCCTTCGATATGCCGCCTCGACAAGCTCAGCGGCCACTCAGGACGAACGGACTTATCGATGCAGGCCAAAATCCCTGTGGATCAACGCCCATACACCCTTGCGCCTGCCCTCCGCGCGGTTACTGTGCCGCCCTTGTTGAAGGTTAACGAGGATCGATCTGGTGGGTTTTGCCGACGGGCGTTTCGATTTGCTGGAAACGATGGCGTTCGATCCGGTGGAGGGCATCCCCCTCCTGGAATATCATCTGCGCCGGCTTGAAAGCAGCGCGAAGGCATTGGATTTCGCGTTCGACCGGCACGGCGCGCGCAATGAGCTGCAGGCCGCGACGTTCCGCGTGAGGGACCGCAGCCGGGTGCGCATGCTGGTGTCGCAAAAGGGATCGGTGGCGATAGAGGTGCGCGCGCACCGCACTTGGCCGCAGGCGATCGTGCCGGTGGCGATCGCGCCCCGCCCAGCGGACGGCGACGACCCCCGCCTGCGCCACAAGACCACGGACCGCAGCGTCTATCGCGAGGCGCTGGCGGCGGGCGGCACATTCGAGGTGCTGATGACCGACGCGGACGGCTACCTGACCGAAGGCTGCTTCAGCTCCCTCTTCCTGGAGCGGGGCGGCAAGCTGGTGACGCCCCCCTTGTCGCGCGGCGTCCTCCCCGGCGTCCTGCGCGAAAGCCTGATCGCCATGGGCGAAGCGGTCGAGGGCGATTTGCGGCCCTACGACTTGGAGAAGGGGTTCTTCATCGGCAACGCGGCGCGGGGGATGGTGGCGGCGACGTTGGTGTGAGGGGATGGTCGCTTCGACAGTCTAAGCGCCGACCTCCAGCGATTGGCGTAACGTACGGAACGCAGCGTGTAGGTTCTGGATGACACCCAACGCTCTTACCTGTCATTCCTCCGGACGGGGTGGTACGGGATACAGGATGAAATCGTCGCCACGGTCGATCGTCGGCGTTGCGCCTGCCTTGGCTGCCATCTGCTGCAATCTGTCTATGGCTGAAGGTAACAGGGGCAGAGGGTGTTCCGACGGGTGGGTTTTTGCTTCCATGCCATAATCCTGCCCAGGCGTGGACGTCATCTCGATATGCGCGCCCAATAGGGCGCGTATCGGATGTGTTTTTGCAAAGGCGGCCAGCCGGTCTGCACTGGCGCGGAAATTGCCGAACTTGTCGACCGGGACATAGAGGCGTCCAGGGTAAAGCATGTCGCCCGAAAACAGCAATTGCGTGCGGGCATCATAAATCATGATGTGGGCCGGTTCATGGCCGGGTGTCGGGATAATGTCGATCGTCCGGCCGCCCAGGTCGAACCGGCCAATCTCGTTCGGCCAGTCCGCAATGTCAAAAAAGGATGCAACCTCCTGCGGTTTCAGG
>JAHFPU010000208.1 GCA_023266635.1 Sphingobium sp. | reverse complement strand
CGCACTAACGGCAAGTTCGTCAGCGCGTCGAAGTTCGTGATGCAGACGACCTGGGCCAATGGCTTCACCAAGGACGGCAAGCCCAACTATATCGACGCCGGGCGCCCCGGCCCGGCGCAGGGCACAGAAAAGGGCACCACGGTGTTCTCCTCGCCCAGCTTCCTGGGTGGCAAGAACTGGATGCCGATGGCGTACAGCAAGGACACGGGCCTGTTCTACATCCCGTCGAACGACTGGGGCATGGACATCTGGAACGAGCCGATCGCCTACAAGAAGGGCGCGGCCTATCTGGGCGCGGGCTTCACCATCAAGCCGATCGCCGAGGATCATATCGGTGCACTCCGCGCGATGGACCCGAAGACCGGCAAGATTGTGTGGGAGTATAAGAACAAGGCTCCGTTATGGGGCGGCGTTCTGACGACAGCAGGCAATCTGGTGTTCACCGGCACGCCCGAAGGTTATCTGAAGGCGTTCGACGCAAAGAGCGGCAAGGAACTGTGGAAGTTCCAGACCGGATCTGGCGTCGTTGGTTCGCCCATCACCTGGGAACAGGATGGCGAGCAGTATGTCGCCGTGATGTCCGGCTGGGGCGGCGCGGTTCCGCTGTGGGGCGGCGAAGTCGCCAAGTCGTTCAAGGACATCAATCAGGGCGGATCGCTCTGGGTGTTCAAGCTTCCTAAATAAGGAAACGGTTACGATGATAGTCATGGGGCGCGGAAATTACGCCGGGAAGAGCGGGCCTATTGCCGCGCCCCCCATTATGTTCGACGATCATCCAGGGGGGCCGGTCATGCAGGCGGACGACAATAGCGAAGCCGTGATGGAGCGGGTGTTGATCATCGACGATCATCCGCTCGTCCGCGACGGCCTGCGCAGCGTGATCGCCATCACCTTCGACGGATGCGAGATATTCGAGGCGGCTGGCATGGAAGAGGCCGTCGCCACGCTGGAGAAGCAGAGCAATTTCGACCTGATCCTGCTCGATCTCAATATTCCCGACGTGAAGCGCCTGGATGGGCTGCGCCTGCTCCGCAGCCGCTATCCGATCCTGCCGGTCGTCATGGTTTCGGGCGCGTTCGACCGCGCCATCGTGCGCGAGGCGCTGAGCGCAGGCGCAGCCGGGTTCATTCCCAAGTCGATGAAGCGCAGCGCCATCGTCGATGCGCTCCACCGTGTCGTGTCCGGCGAAATCTACATGCCTGATGCCATCGAGGACAATCCGCAGGACAGCCAGGAAGAGATCGACATTCTGGCCCGCATCAACAGCCTGACGCCGCAGCAGCGGATTGTGCTGAGCCATCTGGTGCACGGACGGCTCAACAAGCAGATCGCGCATGACCTCAGCGTGTCGATGACCACCGTCAAGGCGCACGTCTCCGCGATCTTGCAGAAGCTCGGCGTATTCAGCCGGACCCAGGCGGTCATCATGGCCAATCGGGTGCATTTCGACGGCGAGAACTGACGGGCGAACCTAACCGCCCCACCCCTCAGCGCCATGAGGGGTTTTGCTGCAAAATCTAGTGCAACATCGTCCGCAGCAACGCGCGCAATTGTGCGGGTTTCACCGGCTTGTTGAGTAGCGGCGTTCCACTTGCGGCCAGTTGGGTCTTCAGCGGCTCACCGCGATCTGCAGAGATCATCACGGCGGGAATAGGCGTCGCGAAATGCCGGTTCAGTTTCTCGATCACGGTGTCGCCCGTCTCTCCATCCTTCAGATGATAATCGACCAGAATGATGTCCGGCCGGTCATCGCCGCTGAACCGCGTGACGGCCTCCTGAAACCCGTCCGCCGTCGTGACGGCGCAACCCCAGCCAGTCAGCAACGTGCGCATGCCGGACTGAATCTGCCGCTCATTATCGACCACCAGAACGGAAAGGTCGCGCATGGAACGGTCACGGGATGACGTACCCCGCTCCTGCGGCTCCTCGCTCTGGTCCTGACCCAGCGGCAAGGTGATCGCGAAGGTCGAACCTTTGCCCGGTTCCGAACGAAGCGTCACGGGATGGCGCAGCATTTCGCTTGCGCGCTTGACGATGGCGAGCCCAAGACCTTTGCCTTGGCTGCGCGTGTCGAGGCGGCGGAACTCCTCGAAAATGACCGACTGCTTTTCTGGCGCGATGCCGGGGCCAGTATCAATCACACTGATTTCGACCGTCTCGCCCTTTACCGCGCATGTGACGCGCACCGATCCGCGCGGCGTGTAGCGGATGGCGTTGGAAATGAAGTTCTGCAAAATCCGCCGCAGCAGCCGGACATCGGTTTCCACCGACAGCGGCTGCGCCTCGATATCGAACGTCAGGCCAGCGGACCGGGCCATGGGCGTAAATTCCATGGCCAGCGTCTTGAGCAGCCGGTCGATCCGGAAATGCCCGATCTCCGGCTGAATAGCCCCGGCGTCGAGGCGTGAGATTTCCAGCAGCGCCTCTAACAAATCCTCGACGGAATCGAGCGCGGTCGACGTCTGGTTCACCAGCGCGCGCGTCGGCAGGGCCAGCCGCCGGTCGCCCAATGCTGCAACGAACAGGCGGGCAGCATTCAACGGCTGAAGCAGGTCATGGCTCGCCGCAGCAAGGAAGCTGGTCTTGGACAGATTGGCCTTCTCCGCCGCGACCTTCGCGTCCATCAGCGCGGCCTCCACCGCCCGGCGTTCAGCGACTTCCGCCTCGAGCTTCTGGTTCACCTCGACCAGCTCACCGGTGCGTTCCGATACCCGCCGCTCCAGCGTTTCGGCAGTCTCCTGCAGTCCAGCCTGCGCGCGCAGCATGTCGGTGACGTCGGTAAAGCCAAGCACCTGCCCGCCGCCGGCCATGGCGTTGCTGCGAATTTCGAAATGGCGATCTTCCGATGAACAGAGACGCGCGACCGCCGCCTCATCGCCCCGGCCGCCGCGCCAGTCGAGGCATCCGCCATCGTCGATATGCAGTGTGTCGCGGCACCAGTTCAATAGCTGTGCATGCGTGGCGAATGCGCTTGCGAAATTCTCCGGCAGACTGAGCAACCGGCGCAGCGCGTCATTCCATGCGGCCAGATTGCCCGCGCCGTCGAACACGCAGACGCCCTCCGACAGATTGTCGAGCGTCGCCTGAAGCACCACGTTGCGCTCGGCCAGTTCGCGGGCGCGGGCACGGGCATCCTCCGCCTTGGCTTCAGTGATATCGGTATAGATACCGACGATGCCGCCTTCGCTGGTGCGCAGTTCGTTGATCTGTATCCAGCGGCCATCCGCCAGACGCTGCACTTGGCCGCCGTCGGCGATGCCGTGCTTTGCCAAACGGTCCGACACCCAACGGTCTGGCGCGACCTGCGCGCCCGCCGGTCGCTGGCTGTGCGCCACGATATGGGCGATGTCATGGAAAGTCAGGCCACCGTTCAGGTGATCGGCGATCTGCGGCCAGAAACCCAGATAAGCCTCATTGTAGAGAACTAGGCGGTCCTCTGCATCAAACAGCACAAACCCCTCATTGATGGATTCGATCGCGTCGCGCAGGCGCATTCTGGCAGCATCTGCAAGGGCGTGCGCCTCCCCCAAATCGGCATTGGCCTTTGCAAGACGGCCAAGCGCGTCCTCGAGCTGGCTGGTCCGGTCGCGAACCTTGGCTTCCAGAGAAATCGCGGTCTCGAACATAGAGAACGCATTTGCGGACATGTCCGTGGAGCGTTCCACCCGGTCCATCAGCGCAGCATTGATCTTGCGGAGCTTGCGCACTTCCTCTCGCAACTGCTCCGCCTCCATGTCGGGATCGATCAAGGCGCGCACGTCGCTCATCGGCCGATGGCAAGGCCGCTGAAGGTCTGGTTGACGTGCAGGGCGTGATATTGCTCGCCATAGGTGTTGAAGCCGATCACGCGATTGCGCGCATAGAGCGCCGAGACATCGCGCGAGATCTGCCGCTGCTCGGCATCGATGCGGTTCAGCACGCAGTCGAAGGCGATGATCCGATCGACCTCGCCGATACCGGAATGGATTTCCTCGAACAGCGCCTCCATCCCGGCGATGCGGTCCACCGGCTCGCCGATCGTCAGGACGATCCCCTCGTCGATCGCGCAATAGAAGGTCAGGCTGCCGTCCGGGTTCGCGCTCTGGATCGACCGGACATGATAGTCGCCGCCTGCGCGCACCATCGGCGGATGCGCGGCGAAAAATTCCGTGCCCAATGCCTCGCCGGCATGACCGGCAAGCCGCAGATA
>JAHFPU010000207.1 GCA_023266635.1 Sphingobium sp. | reverse complement strand
CTCGACGAAGGGCAGCGGCGCATAGGGCGCCAGCGCCTGCGACAGCACGACCGGCCCGGAGCCCGGCCCGCCGCCGCCATGCGGGGTGGAGAAGGTCTTGTGCAGGTTGATGTGCATCGCGTCGACGCCCAGGTCGCCGGGCCGCACCCGGCCGACAATGGCGTTGAAGTTTGCGCCGTCGCAATAGACCAGCGCGCCTGCCGCATGCACCGCGTCCGAAATCGCCTTCATGTCGCGCTCGAACAGGCCGCAGGTGTTGGGGTTGGTAATCATCACCGCCGCCACGTCAGGCCCCAGCCGGGCCTTCAGCGCCTCCAGATCGACCCGCCCTTCGGCTGTCGCCGGAATATCCTCGACCTGATAGCCGCAGAAGGCCGCCGTCGCCGGATTGGTGCCATGCGCGCTTTCGGGCACCAACACCACCGACCGGGCATCGCCGCGCGCCTCCAGCGCCGCGCGGATCGCCAGCAGGCCGCACAATTCGCCATGCGCGCCCGCCTTCGGGCTCATCGCCACCGCCGCCATGCCGGTCAGCGTCTTCAGCCATTCGGCCAGTTCATGGATCACCGCCAGCGCGCCCTGCACCGTCGCCACCGGCGCGAGCGGGTGGATGTCGGCGAAGCCCGGCATCCGCGCGACCTTCTCGTTCAGGCGCGGATTATGCTTCATCGTGCACGAGCCGAGCGGGAACAGGCCAAGATCGATGGCGTAATTCTGCCGCGACAGGCGGGTATAGTGCCGCACCGTCTCCTGTTCGGACAGGCCTGGCAGGCCGATCGCGCGCCTGCGCTCCAGCCCGCCCAGCCGTGATGCGGGCTTGTCCATCGGCGTGAAGTCGACGCCCGTCGTCTGCGTCGACCCGATCTCGAAGATCAGCGGCTCTTCCAGCATCAACGCCCGGTTGCCGGTCACGGTGGCGGGGTCGGCATGCTCTTTGTTGACATGCACCGGCGCGGTCGGACGCCCTTCCTTCAGCATCGTCATGCCAGTATCTCCCCAAGCGCATCCGCTAGCGCGTGCATATCCTCGCTGGTCGTCATCTCCGTCACCGCGACGATCAGGCCGTTGGCCAGATCCGGCGCATCGGGCATCAAACGCCCCAGCGAAACGCCGCCCAATATGCCTCGTTCGGCGAGCGTTCGCGCCACTTCACGCGCATCTTTGGGCAAAATCAGCGTGAATTCGTTGAAAAATGCGTCGTTCAGCAGCGTAACGCCAGGCACGGCCGTCAAAATATCCGCCGCCTCGCATGCCTTGGCGTGATTGATCTCCGCCAGTTCGCGCAGACCCGCTTCGCCCAGCAGGGTCATGTGGATGGAGAAGGCCAGCGCGCACAGCCCGCTGTTCGTGCAGATGTTCGACGTCGCTTTCTCGCGGCGGATATGCTGCTCGCGGGTCGACAGGGTCAGCACGAAACCGCGCTTTCCTGCGGCGTCCACCGTCTCGCCGCACAGACGGCCGGGCATCTGCCGCACATATTTGCTCTTGCAGGCGAACAGGCCGAGATATGGCCCACCGAACTGAAGGCCGACGCCGATCGACTGCCCCTCGCCCACGACTATGTCCGCGCCCATCTCTCCGGGCGGCGTCAGTGCGCCCAGCGCGACTGGCTCTGTCACCACCACGATCAGCAGCGCACCGGCTTCATGCGCCTTCTCAGCTATCTCGGACAAATCACTGACCTGCCCCAATATATCGGGATACTGCACAACAACGCAGCTGGTATCCCGGTCGATCTCCGCATCCCAATTCATGCGCACATTTCGCCGCAAACTTTCCGGCGGCCGATACACCAGTTCGTCCCCGGTAAACTTGGCCATCGTCTTGGCGACCGAGACATAATGCGGATGCAGTCCGCTCGACAGCAGCGCCTTGCCCCGCTTGGTGATCCGCCGCGCCATGCCGATCGCTTCCCAGCATGCGGTTGACCCGTCATACATGGACGCATTGGCGACATCGCACCCGAACAGCCGCGCCACCTGCGTCTGGAACTCGAACAGCACCTGCAGCGTCCCCTGCGCGATCTCCGGCTGATACGGCGTATAGGCCGTCAGGAACTCGCCGCGCTGGATCAGATGATCGACGCTCGCTGGTACATGATGCCGATACGCCCCCGCCCCCAGGAAAAAGGGCGCATCCCCCGCCGACAGATTCTGCCGCGCCAGCTTCCCCATATGCCGCTCGACCGCGAGTTCGCTGGCATGGTCCGGCAGCCCGGCAATCTTGTCCGAAAGCCGCGCCTTGGCCGGCACATCGACGAACAGGTCATCGATCGCGGAAACGCCAACCACATCGAGCATCGCGCTCCGGTCGGCATCAGTCAGGGGTAGGTAGCGCATATCATTCTCCACCCTCCCCGCAGGGAGGGTTTCTCTCATCAAAGTCCGGCGACGAAAGCCTTGTAAGCCTTCTCGTTCATCAGGCCTTCAAGCTCGGAAGGATCGGTGATCCGCAGCTTGAAGAACCAGCCATCCTCTTCGGGATCGCTGTTCACCAGTGCCGGTTCATCCTCCAGCGCGCCGTTCGATTCGATGACTTCGCCGGAAATCGGCGCATAGACGTCGGAGGCCGCCTTGACGGACTCGACAACGGCGGCGTCGTCGCCCTTGTCGAAATTTGCGCCCTCGGCAGGCAGTTCGACGAACACGATGTCGCCAAGCTGCTCCTGCGCATAATCGGTGATGCCGACCGTGGCGATCTCGCCCTCGACGTCGATCCATTCATGTTCGTCGGTGAAGTAACGGCTCATGAGACACTCCCTGTTTAGATCTTTTGGCGGTGATAGCGGTGGGGAACGAAAGGCATCGGCGCGACAGTGGCGGTCAGGCGCTTGCCCCGCACTTCCACCTCCAAAGCGGTCCCGATGATGGCGTGCGCGGCCTCGACCCAGCCCATGGCGATCGGCGCGCCAACCGTCGGCGCGAAACCGCCGGACGTGACCGTGCCGACCGGCTTGCCGCCCGTAAGGATCGTCGCGCCCTCGCGCGCTGGCAAGCGGCCCTCGATGGTCAGGCCGATCCGGCGCGACGGTGCGCCTTCGGCCAGTTCCTTCATCACCCGGGCATGGCCGAAAAAGCCGCCCTGCTCCTTGCGCCGCTTCGAGACCGCAAAGCCCAGATCGGCGCCGATCGGCCCGACCTGAGTATCGATGTCATGGCCGTAAAGCGGCATGCCAGCCTCGAGCCGCAGCGAATCGCGCGCGCCAAGGCCGATCGGCTTCACCGCATCGAGCGCACAGAGCGCATCGGCAAAAGCCTCCGCCGCCTCGCCCGGCAAGCTGATCTCGAACCCGTCCTCGCCGGTATAGCCCGACCGACTGACCCACAGGTCGAAGCCGTTCCAGTTGAACGCCCCGCACTGCATGAAGAACAGATCGGTTGTGCCGGGGATCAGGCTGGCCAGCGCCGCGCCGGCTTCCGGCCCCTGCAGCGCAAGCAGCGCCTGCTCATCCATATGGTTCATGGTGATTTCATCGGGCAGGTGTTCGATGATCCAGCCGATATCGTCGAACTTGGTCGCGCCATTGACGACCATGTAGATGTCGTCCGGGCGGCGGCTGACCATCAGGTCATCGAGAATGCCGCCTTCCTCGTCCAGCAGCAGGGAATAGCGCTGGCGAAAGGGCTTGAGGCCGATGATGTCGCCCGGCAACATCGTCTCCAGCGCGACGTCGACCGCCTCACCCGTGAAGCTCAGCTGCCCCATATGGCTGACATCGAACAGCCCGGCATGTTCACGGGTCCAGGCATGCTCGGCCATGATGCCCTCATACTGGATCGGCATATCATAGCCGGCGAAGGCGACCATCCGGCCGCCGCACGCTCGGTGCCAGGCATCAAGCGGCAGCGTGTCCAAAGGAATCTCAGCCTCGAACTCGGCAATATCGTCTGAATTTACGCTCATGGGGTCGAGCCTCCGGCAAAAAGGGGACGTCAAGCGACGACGTGCCGGACACCCTGTGTCCCTTCAGCGCCATCACCCCCTCTGTCACGGAAACCTGAGAGCTTTGACCGGCGGATTTCTCCACACGGCTTACCCCTTCGGTGGGATGGCCAAACCAGCCATCCGCTTTCCAGAGTGCCTGCCCATGACGCGGTCCTTGGGGCCTGAGAGATTCCGGGGCGGTTGCTCCTTCGGCGGCACCGGAACCAAAGTTCCGCTACGCTCTCCCGCGTCATGACCGGATCGAATC
>JAHFPU010000206.1 GCA_023266635.1 Sphingobium sp. | reverse complement strand
GCATGAACTGGCTGAGATCGGTCTTGTTGGCATCCGCCATCGCGGCGATGAAGTCTTCCACGATCGCCGCCGTGCCGTCATGGCGCTTGAAATAGAGGTCCATGCCCTTGCGGAAGCCTTCGCGGCCGACCAGCGTCATGATCATCCGGCACAGCTCGGCGCCCTTGTCATAGACCGTGCGGGTGTAGAAGTTATTGATTTCGATGTAGGAATCTGGGCGCACCGGATGGGCGAGCGGCCCACCATCCTCGGCGAACTGGCGGGCGCGGACGTCGCGCACATCCTCGATACGCTTGACGGAGCGCGAACGCAGATCGGAGGTGAACTCCTGATCGCGGAAGACGGTCAGCCCTTCCTTCAGGCAGAGCTGGAACCAGTCGCGGCAGGTGATGCGGTTGCCGGTCCAATTATGGAAATACTCATGGGCGATCACGGCCTCGATCGACTCGTAATCGCCGTCCGTCGCGGTGTCGGGCCGCGCCAGGATCAGCTTGTCGTTGAAAATGTTGAGGCCCTTATTCTCCATGGCCCCCATGTTGAAGTCGCTGACCGCCACGATCATGAAAATGTCGAGGTCGTATTCCAGGCCGAAGCGCTCCTCGTCCCAGCGCATCGACGCCTTGAGGCTGTCCATCGCCCATTGGCAGCGATCTTCCTTGCCGGGTTCGCAATAGACGCGCAGCTCGACTTTGCGGCCGGACTTGGTCTTGAAGCTGTCCGTGACACAGCCGAGTTTGCCGCCGACCATGGCGAACAGATAGGAGGGCTTGGGATGCGGGTCTTCCCAGACGGCGTAGTGCCGCTTGGCGCCGACCTTGCCTTCCTCCACCAGATTGCCGTTGGCCAGAAGGACCGGCGCGTCCTTCACATCGGCTTCGAGGCGCACGCGGAACTTGGCCAGCACGTCGGGCCGGTCGAGATAATAGGTGATGCGGCGGAAGCCTTCCGGCTCGCACTGCGTGCAGTAAAGCGTGCCTGAGCGATAGAGCCCGCTCAGCGCCTTGTTGGCTTCCGGATCGCAGGTCGTCACGATCGTCAGCGTGAACGGTTCGGCGGGCGGCTTGACGATCGTGAGCGTCTTGTCGGTCAGCACATATTCGCTCTCGCCGAGCAGCCGAGCGTCGATCCCGACGCCGATCAGCTCCAGCTTCTCGCCGTCGAGCACCAATGGCCCGCGCGCGCTTTTGCCCGCCGCCTCATTGGGGCGAACACGAAGGTTTGACGCCACCTGCGTCGCCGATGGCGACAGATGCACCTCAAGCGCGACTTCCTCGATCAGATAGGCGGGGAGTTGATAATCCTTGAGAAAAACCGTACGTGGCTCTTGCGTTTTCATGGCGACTGCAACCTCGAAAAGGCTGTGATTAGAGGCGATTGCCGCGCTTGCCAAGCCGAAAGCGCACTTATGGCTTTTTCGATGCTTATGTTGCGGCCCCTTCGGTGTTAAAGGGCATAGGGAGCTGGGCCAAGCATGTTCATCGAACGCTCAGCTTGCGTAGCACATATATTGGGGCAAGGCCCAATGGCCCGAGGCACCGTGCGACAAACCGGAGCAGCGGGCGAACCGTAATGCAGCGCGATGGTTGCCAAGAAAGGGGCCGTGACGCCCGCTTGAGGATGATCATCGCAGCCTAGCGAGGAGAAGACAATGAACAGAATAGCTATCGCACTCATCGTCGCAGCCGCTTTCGCGACGCCGGTCTTTGCTCAGAACGCCAAGGTTCAGGACGCCGCCGGGGCTCTCGGCGAAATCCAGAAGGACAAGGCCAAGTTGAAGACCTATTGCGAGATGCAGGATTTGTATAACAAATCCGCCGAGGCAAGCGAAAAGAAGGACGAAAAAGCTGCGGAAACCCTTGGCAAGCAGGCGGACGACAAGGCGAAAGCTCTTGGCGACGGCTTCCAGAAGGTGATGGCGCTCGAAGAAGACATCAACCCGGATTCGGCCGAGGGCAAGGCGTTTTTCGATGCCCTGGAGGCTCTGGAAAAGAGCTGTCAGGCGAGCTAAGCAGGGTTTCCCAAAAGTGGACACCGGTTTTGGGATAAAAACCCTGCTCAAACAAAGGACTCTAAGCAGCCATTCGTTGGCGAAGCCAGGAATGGCTGCTTAGCGGATTGAACCTGACATTTGAGTCTCGATCACGGAGGCCACCATGGATTCCAACCCATTCAAATGTCAGGTCAATTCGATCCATAAACAAAGAATCGAGTGGGTCGGATCGTTAGAGACGAACCACTCGAACCGCATGGGCAGGCAGCGGCGGCGCCGCTGCCTCATCCGCCCCTGGCAGCGCGGGGTTTCCGTGCAACATATTGGCGCCTCATTTACCGATATGATTGAAATAAAATTATTCAGATTGATCTTCCTTTTCCCCCAAATTAGTACTTTACCCTAGGCTTTGGTCATTAAGCGTGGCTATCCGAGTTGGCCTCGCCCGCTGACAACGCTGTAATTGTGTTAGCGGCCATCCGCGTATGGGGGGGTATGTCTGTGTTTGAACGTAAGGTCCGAACCTTTTCTCGTTGCCTGATCGGCATTTTCGCTTTGGCCGCCAGCATGTCTGGCGCCGTGGCGCAGGAAGTAAACCAGAAATATCAGGAAGAGAAGCGCCAGTCGAACTCCAGCACCGTCACGATCATCGGTTCGTCAACTTCGAGCACGTTCACCAAACTGATCGAAGACATTCAAAACGTACTGGATGATCCCAAGACTAACGAGCTGCGCATTCTGCCGATTCTGGGGCGCGGCGCAAGTCAGAACGTCCACGATATCCTTTTCCTGAAGGGCATCGACATGGGCGTTGTGGATTCCGGCTTCCTGCAAGCCTATAAGGAAAAGGATCCGGTCCTTTACGGCAATATCGAACAGCGCGTTCAGTATGTCGCCAAGCTGCTGAACTCGGAGCTTCATATGCTCGCGCCGAAATCGGTGACGAGCTTCGAAGACCTGCGCGGCAAGAAGGTCAATCTCTGGAAGCCGGCCAGCGTGACCGCCGCCGTGACCGCCGGGGTGTTCAAGCTGCTCGATATCGAGATTCAGCCTGTCTATCTCGACACCGACGCCGCCTTCGAGGCGATGAAGAAGGGCGAGATTGCGGCGATGGCCCGTATGGGCGGCGCTCCGCAGGCCGACTACGACAAGATCACCGTGGCCGACGGATGGCATTTCGTGCCGCTGACCGAGGCCAATCTGGCGCCGGGCAAATTCAACAAGCTGATGGGCGCCTATCTGCCCGCGCAGCTCCGCAACGATCAATATCCCAAGATCATCGGCGAGAACGAGACGGTCTCCACGATCGCCAGCGGCATCATGCTTGCGGTCTACAACTGGCCGGAAGGCTCCGAGCGCTACCAGAAGCTGGATGCGTTCACGCGGAAATTCTTCGATAATATCGCCAGATTCCGCGAAGACTCCCGCCACCCGAAGTGGAAGGAAATCAATCTGGCGGCCGAGGTGCCGGGTTGGGTGCGTTTCAAGCCAGCTCAGGCTTGGCTCGATGGGCAGAAGACCGCCTCCACAACCGATCAGCCCGAGATGCGCACGGCTTTCGAGAGGTTCCTGGCGGACTATTCGGCCAAGACCAATTCGGGTGCCCTCACCAACGCGCAGCGCGATGCCTTCTACGGCCAGTTCGTGAAGTGGTGGCAGACGCAGAGCCCGAAGAAAATCCGTTAAGCATCCTCCCCGCGCAAGCGGGGGACGGTTTCCGAATTTCGCAAAGCCAATGTCCCCGCGCAAGCGGGGACGGCACGCCAGCCGGGGTTTGGTGGATGATAGGGGGCGGTCCGAAGCCTCCCACTGGATTCCATCGGCCCGATATGTAATAGTCAATTCGTATAAACGCCGGTGCGGACACCGGCGTTTTGCATGTGTCGAAGACGGACTTGCCTTCCTATTCTCGCTTCCCGAGTTGCCCCCGCGCGGAAAGGCACGTCCATGGATCTGGCGCTTCCCCTCGGGGAGTTGGCCGTGCTGGCTGCGCTTCTGCTGGTCGGAGGCATCGTCGCCGGCCTGTTGTCGGGGCTGTTCGGGGTCGGTGGCGGCGGCATTCTCGTGCCGGTGCTGTACGAACTGCTCGGCGCACTCGATGTGCCGGAGAATTTGCGGCTGCCGATGGCCGTCGGCACGACATTCGCCATCATCATTCCCACGGCGCTGCGCTCGGCCTATGGGCATTACCGGCGCGGCTCCGCCGATAT
>JAHFPU010000073.1 GCA_023266635.1 Sphingobium sp. | reverse complement strand
GTCAAAGTCATGCCGTCCCTGATAGACTGCGAAATAAGGGTCCTGCTTGAAATAGCCCTCAATGAAATCCTTGCTGAAATTATCCCATAACGGGTCGACCCCGGCCCCGTCCGTCATCGTCACGGACTGGTTCGTCGGCGTTTCCGAGCAGGCCGCCAGTGGGGCGGTGGCAAGTAACAGGCTCAATAGGACACGACGCATCGGTCTGGCTCTCCCTTTTCGTTAAAGGACCCTGCGATTCGGGTGTGTTAAGGGACCATGCCACATTTATCCGGTCGCAAAACACCCCGGCTGTAAACAGGAGCGACATCACCCGAAAGAAATCCTCAGTCACATATTGGCAACGCGCGCTTGCGACGGGGGCGAAGCTGCGCCTAAGGACGAGCGACATGCCTCCTTCCCCTGTTCCCCACCCACTGACTTTTCCCAATTTTCGCGCTTATATCGTAGCGCGTCTGGCAGCGGTGATCGCCCAGAACGGGATGATGATCGTCATCGGCTGGCAAGCCTATAACATAGCCCGCGAGACGATGAGCACGCAGGCCGCGGCCGCCCAGCTCGGCCTGATCGGGCTCGCGCAGTTTCTGCCTCTCTTTTTCCTTACGCCGGTGACCGGATGGGTCGCCGATCATTTCGATCGCCGGATGATCGTGCGCGCCACGCTGTGCCTGATGATCACCGGTATCAGCCTGCTTGCCTTCGCAACCTATGAAGGATGGATCGACCTTCCCATGATCTTCGCGATGGCGGTGCTGGTCGGGATAGTGCGGGCGTTCAACGGCCCGGCATTTGGCGCTCTTGCCCCAAATCTCGTACCAAAGGCTGTCCTGCCAAACGCGATCGCGATCTCCAGTGTCGCCTGGCAAGGCGGCGCAATCGTTGGGCCGGCGCTCGGCGGTTACATGTATGCGATCCAACCCTGGGTTGCCTATGCCGCGAGCGCATCACTGTTGACCCTCGCACTGCTGAGCATGCTGACAATGGGGACCGTGCCGCAGTCCCCGCGGGACACCAGCAAACGGCCCATCGCGCAGATGATCGATGGTCTTTCCTATGTCCGCCGCAATCGCCTCGTGCTGGCGACGATTACGCTGGACCTGTTCGCGGTTCTCCTGGCCGGGGCGACGGCGCTCTTGCCGGTCTATGCAAAGGACATCTTGCATGTGGGATCACAGGGGCTGGGCCATCTGGCGGCGGCTCCAGCCATAGGCGCGGCCGTGACGGCCCTGTGGTTCTCCTTCCGCCCGCTCAAGAATGAAGTGGGCCTCAAGATGCTGGCCTCCGTGCTGGTGTTCGGCGTCGCCACCATCACCTTCGGCGCGACCGCATTCATCGCCGCGCCCTATGCCATGCCGGTCGCGCTAGGGGCGATGGTGGTATGGGGCAGTGCGGACATGTTTTCCGTCTATGTGCGCTCCTCCCTCATCCAACTGCACACGCCCGACCAGATGCGCGGCCGCGTCAGCAGCGTCTCGCAATTGACCATTTCCGCATCCAATGAACTGGGCGAAGCGGAATCGGGTTTTCTCGCCGCATTGATCGGTCCCGTCGCGGCGGTCATTGCAGGCGGCGTGGGAGCCATTATCATTACGGTTGTCTGGGCGCGGCTCTTTCCGGAGCTACGTCTTGCCCGAACCTTCGACCCACCCGACGAACGGGAGGCGGATTACAGTCAGGAGAAAGTCACATGAAGGCGTCCAACATACTGGAAACCATCGGCAAGACCCCGCATGTCCGCGTCAACCGCCTGTTCGGCGATGCGCAGGTTTGGATCAAGTCGGAGCGGTCCAATCCGGGCGGATCGATCAAGGACCGCATCGCCCTCGCCATGATCGAGTCGGCGGAGCAGTCGGGCGATCTGAAACCCGGCGGCACGATCATCGAGCCGACATCGGGCAATACCGGCATCGGCCTCGCCATGGTCGCGGCCGTAAAGGGCTACAAGCTGATCCTCGTCATGCCCGAAAGCATGTCGCTGGAGCGCCGCCGCCTGATGCTCGCCTATGGCGCGTCCTTCGATCTTACGCCGAAGGAAAAGGGCATGAAGGGCGCCATCGAACGTGCCTTGGAACTCATCTCCCAGACGCCCAACAGCTGGATGCCGCAGCAGTTCGAGAACCCCGCAAACATCGATGTCCATGTGCGCACCACGGCTCAGGAAATCCTGGCCGACTTCGCCGATGCGCCGCTCGATGCGATCATCACCGGCGTCGGCACCGGCGGCCATATCACCGGCGTTGCGCAGGTGCTCAAAGACGCATGGCCGAACCTGAAGGTCTTCGCCGTCGAACCGACCCTCTCGCCGGTCATCAGCGGCGGCCAGCCCGGCCCCCATCCCATTCAGGGCATCGGCGCCGGGTTTATTCCGACCAACCTGCATACGCAGCTTCTGGACGGGGTGATCCAGGTCGATCCAGCGGTCGCAAAAGATTATGCGCGTCGCTCCGCCAGTGAAGAAGGCATGCTGGTGGGCATTTCCTCCGGCGCGACTCTTGCCGCCATTGCACAGAAGCTGCCGGAGCTTGGCCCGGATGCGCGCGTCCTCGGCTTCAACTATGACACCGGCGAACGCTATCTGTCGGTCCCGGACTTCCTGCCCGAATAGCTTGCCTTTCCAGCCCATTCGACGCATCGGGACCCGCAACCGATGACGGAGGATGGGCTGACACAGGAACGGAACGGAACGGCGGGCCAGCCAGGCCTCGCCGCCATGCTGTTCTGGCTGGCTATGCTTGTCGGCCTGCCCATGGCTGTTGCATGGCATGACGGCCCAGCGGTCCGCGCCCCTGCCGCCCGCTCTTATTCTTTCCGGCCGCGCACACCACCCCCAGCCGTCGAACCGCTCGAACTCGTGGCGCTCGACCGGGAACAGGCCCGTGCCTTCAACGCCGCCATCCCCTTCTCCACCCTGCCCAATCCCGCCGCACGGCCCTTCCGCTTCGCTGGATCGACCCCGGCGCTTGCGCGCGCCACCGACTGCCTCGCCGCAGCCATGCTCTACGAAGCCGGGGACGATCCGGTAGGCGAAAAGGCCGTGGGGCAGGTCGTCCTCAATCGCCTGCGCCACCCGGCCTTCCCCAAGACCGTCTGCGGCGTCGTGTTTCAGGGGTCGGAGCGCACGACAGGATGCCAGTTCACCTTCACCTGCGACGGCGCACTCGCGCGCATTCCTCCGGTAGACGGCTGGGAACGCGCCCGGGCGCTTGCCAAGAAGGCGTTGGCCGGCGCTGTCTATGGCAAGGTCGGCTATTCGACCCATTATCATACCGATTGGGTCGTCCCCTACTGGAGCGGCACGCTCGACAAGGTTGCCGCTGTCGATACCCATCTCTTCTTTCGCTGGATCGGCTGGTGGGGAACGCCCCCGGCCTTCCGCCGAACGGTTGATGGGGAAGAGCCGATCATAGCCCTGCTCTCTCGCATATCCGCCGCGCATATGGAGGGCGACGCGCTTGCGCCCGCAATGGCGGCATCTTTCAACGTTGCGGCGATTGCCTCCGGCCCATTGCGATCCTTTGGCACAGAGCAGATTGGCAAGCCATTTGGCGGCGCGCGTCTTGTCGCCGTCGATGCCTCGGCGGCCGGATTCATCGTAGCCCTTGATCGCGCGCTGCCCCCCGACGAATTCCCCCGGCTGGCCGAAACATTCTGCGGCGGCCGAATCCAGTGCCGCATCCTGGGTTGGATGGAGCCGGCCAAAGCGCCGGACCGCTTCCCGGTCGACCCCGCCGCGCTGCCCTCAATGGCGTTCAGCTATATTCATGACGCCGGGACCGGCCTTCAGCGCTCGCTCTGGAACTGCACCGACTTCCCGCGCGCCGCCCCGGTCGAGTGCATGCGCGAGCGCGAACCCGCGCCAGCTGCCGCGCCCGTCATCGTGCCGCCGATGCTGAAGCCTCCACTCAAGAAGGTGGAGCATGTCATCATCAAGCTGCCAGAAACATCTCCGGCTCCAGCGCCATAAGCGTTTCCGCGCCGCCCTCGATCTTCCGCCGCAGCGCGCCAGCATCCGGCATGATCCGCTCCGCGAAGAAGCGCGCGGTGATCAGCTTGGCCTCCAGGAACTTCGCGTCGCCCTCGCCCGCATCTTGAAGCGCGGCGGCGGCGCTGGCCATGCGCAACCACATCAGGCCGGTCGCCACGATGCCCATGATGTGCATATAGCTGTGCGCGCCCGCCCCGGCATTGTCGGGATTGGTCATGGCGTTCTGCATCAGCCACATCGTCGCCGCCTGTAGCTGGCCATTGGCCTTCTCCAGCGCTTCGGCAATCGTGGCGGTCTTCGGATTGGCCTTGCCGGCCGCAACCTCAGCAGCGATGATCTTGAACAGCGCCTGGATCGCGCGGCCGCCATTGGCGGGCAGCTTTCGGCCGATCAGGTCCATCGCCTGAATGCCGTTCGTACCCTCATAAATCTGGGCGATCCGGGCATCGCGGACATATTGCTCGACGCCATTTTCGACGATGTAGCCATGGCCGCCATAAACCTGCTGGCACGACACCGTGACCTCGAAGCCCTTGTCCGTGCCATAGCCCTTGATGACGGGCGTCAGCAGGGAAATCAGGTCATCGGCGGCCTGCCGCTCCTCTTCGGTCTGTGCCTTCTCGGTCAGGTCCACCTGCAGGGCGCCCCACAGGCATAAGGCCCGCAATCCCTCTGTCAGCGCCTTGGATTCCATCAGCATCCGGCGTACGTCGGGATGCACGAACAGGGTGTCGGCCTTTTCCTGGGGTTCCTTGGGTCCCGTCAGCGCCCGGCCCTGCCTGCGGTCATGCGCATATTGCGCGGCGTTCTGATAGGCGACCTCGCCCTGCGCCAGCCCCTGAAGGCCCACACCCAGCCGCGCGGCGTTCATCATGATGAACATCGCGGCGAGGCCCTTATTCTCCTCGCCGACCAGCCAGCCCTTCGCGCCGTCATAATTCATGACGCAGGTCGAATTGCCGTGGATGCCCATCTTATGCTCCAGCGACCCGCAGGAGACGGCATTGCGATCGCCGAGCGATCCATCGTCCTGCACCATCATCTTGGGCACGACGAACAGGGAAATCCCCTTGCTGCCCTCAGGCGCATCGGGCGTCTTGGCGAGGACGAGATGGATGATGTTCTCGGTCAGGTCGTGCTCGCCCGACGAGATGAAGATCTTCGTGCCGGTAATGGCATAACTGCCGTCGGTATTCGGGATCGCCTTGGTCTTGATCAGGCCCAGATCGGTGCCGCAATGCGGCTCGGTCAGGTTCATGGTGCCGGTCCATTTGCCGGATACCATATTCGGCACATATTTGCTCTTGAGCGCGTCGCTCCCCTTGGCGAGCAGCGCGGCAATCGCGCCATTCGTCAGGCCATTATACATCTCGAAAGACTGGTTCGCCGACAGGACGAACTCGCCGAAAGCCGTCGCAATGACTGTGGGAAGCGCCTGCCCGCCATATTCTTCTGGTGCATGCAGCGTCGTCCAGCCGCCCTCAACGAACTGCGCATAGGCTTCCTTGAACCCGGGAGGCGTGGTGACCGACCCGTCAGCATTCCGCACGCAGCCGACCTGATCGCCGACCTGGTTCAAGGGGAACAGCACCTCGGACGCGAATTTGCCGCCCTCTTCCAGCACCGCTTCGACAAGCTCCGGCGACAGGTTCGAAAACCCGGGAAGATTGGCGTAGCGGTCGAGCCCGATAATATGGTCAAGCACGAAACGCACATCCCGCAGTGGGGCCTTATAGCTGGGCATTCATCTTCTCCGATTATGATTTTGTGGGAGGGGGGCGTTATTCGGAGCCGCTGCTCTCCACCATCGCCACGAACGACGACAGTTCGTGGATTGCAGCCTCTATGTCCGCCTTCTGGCGTTCCAGCAGCGCGATCCGCGCCGTGCATTTGTCCACGGTCACCCGGCGCTGGGCTTCACGCCCGTCGTCCAGATCGTAAAGATCGATCATCTCGCGAATGTCGGAAAGGCTGAATCCCACCCGCTTGCCGCGTAATATCCACGCTAGGCGGGCGCGATCCCTGCGCGAATATATGCGTGCAAGGCCCTGTCGCTCCGGCGCGATCAGCCCTTCATCCTCGTAGAAGCGTAAGGCTCGGGCCGTGACGCCGAATTCGGCGGACAAATCCGAAATCGAATAGCTGTCTCGCTCGTTGAGGTCGGGCATTTCGATGCCCGCTATCTGCACCATCTTGTTCATGACCAGATAGATAGTTTACGTTTACGTTCACGTCAAGAACGTCATTGATCCGGGCAGATCGGTCCCCCATCATGGTCTATCACTTGCTTCCTTGCCTCGGCGCCAAAAGCCAGACGCGGAAAAGTCACGCCCTCCAGAGATCCCCTGCCCCTACACAGATCGGCGCATTTCACATCGACTACGCCGGGAAGCGCCACCCGATCACCATCATATTGCGCCACGACGATGCATTGCGATCGACCGGAAAAATGCAGGATCAGCTTGTCCCCGACGCGGCGCGCGGTCCCATCGCCTCGGCAATATTGCTCCGCCCCGAAGATCGCCTCCATGCCAAAAATCATGGCGCCGGTCCTTGCTTGGGGCCACGCAAAGCGTGTCGACGCCCGCCTCATGCCTGCGCTGGTACAGGCCCGGTACCGAGACTTTAGCGGAGTCCGTAATCACGCCTGCATTCAGAGCCGCCCGCTCCAGCGCCGACTTCGGGACCACGGAATCATTCGCGCCGTCATCATTTCGCGAAGCATCCGGCCGATGGCACGCCGCCAGAAAGAGCAGAAACGAAAGGCTAGCCCTCCGCATCGACCCCTTCCAAACCGGCCGGCGTGATCCGGCGATAGAAGCAGCTGCGCCTGCCTGTATGGCATGCAGGCCCTGCGGCCTTTGTGATCACCCATACCGCATCCTGATCGCAATCGATCCGCAGGTCGACCACCTCCAGCATGTTGCCGGACGTCTCGCCCTTCTTCCACAGCGTCTGGCGGCTGCGCGACCAGAAATGGGCAAGCCCGCTTTCCACCGTCAGCGCGAGGGCCTGCGCATTCATGTGCGCCAGCATGAGCACTTGCCCATTGACTGCATCAGTCACAACCGCAGTGATCAGCCCGTCGCGATCATATTTGGGGTTGAGGGTCATGCCGGTATCGCGGGTGTCATCCATCCGCGCGATATAGACCGGCATATTTGGGATGCCAAAGCGGAAAAGCGTTGGCCATTTCGGTTCTCCAGCCGCTAGGGCTTAAGAAACTTCTCCTGAGGAAAAACGATGCAGACATCCATGGACCGGGGCACAGTGCTGGACGACCTGATGAGCGACCGACGCTCCATTCGCGGCTTCCGCCCCGATCCCGTGTCGCAGCCCCTGCTCGACCATATCTTTGCCACGGCGCAGCAGGCGCCGTCCAACTGCAATGTCCAACCCTGGGTCGTTCATGTGGTGTCGGGCGCTGCGGCCGAGAATTTACGGAGCGTTTTGCACGCCACCGCCGCCAGCGGCGAGGCGCTCACTCCCGACTTTCCCCTGACCGGCGGCTATGAGGGCGCGTACCGGACGCGGCAGATCGATGCGGCCAAGGCTCTCTTCGCTGCGACGGGGGTTCAACGCGAGGATATCGAAGCGCGGCGGGACTCCTTTCTTCGCAACTTCCGTTTCTTCGATGCTCCCCATGCAGCATTCCTGTTCATGCCCGAATGGGCCGGATGGAGAGAGGCTGCGGACTGCGGCATGTATGCCCAATCTCTCATGCTGGCGTTGACGGCGCACGGCCTTGGCAGTTGCGCGCAAGGTGCGCTGAGCCATCATGCCGCCCTTGTCCGTCGCGAACTCGGCGTGTCGGAGGATTTGCGCCTGATGTTCGGCATCGCGTTCGGCTATGAAGATCCCGCCCACCCGGCCAATGCGGCGCGCACGGTGCGTGCCCCTCTGGCGGAGACGACTTTATTCCACGACTGACCCGGCCTGACGCAACAGACAGGTGACCCGCTCCCGCCTTCCCGCCAGAAACAGGCCTCATCATGGGAGTAGGATGCATGCGGATATTGATCGCGGGCCATTTGCTGTTTGAAGGCCAGGATTGCGCCGCCATCATTGAGGGTGGACGCGCACTCATAGAGGCCAGTCGCGCGGAAAAGGGCTGCATCGCCTATAACTGGTCGGTCGATCCTTTGGCCCCGGGCACCATTCACGTATTCGAGGAATGGGAATCGGAAGCGGACCTGGGTGCCCATTTCAAGGACCCCTCCTACCTCTCGATGCGCACTCATCTCGAACGCTCAACCCTTACAGGGTTCGACGTCTCCATCTATAGCGCAAATGGCAAGGAGCCAGTCTACACTGCAGAAGGCCAGCCCCGCGACAGCATTTTCGGCGTATCGATCACCGCTAACGCGTCGGAATAAGCTCAGGCTCGCCCGATCAGCTTCTGCGCCATAGCGTCGGCCACGTCGGCAGCAGGACGGTCGCTGGTCCGGCTTTCCGCCCAGATGGTGCGCAAACGGCCGGGTATCTGTTCGATCCGCCCATTGACCTCATCCCGATCGCCCTGACCCAGATATTCCAGCGCGACGTTGATGATCCCGCCGGCATTGATCACATAATCGGGCGCATAGAGGATTCCCCGCGCATGCAGCCGCACGGCGTCCGCCTTGGTCGCCAGCTGGTTATTCGCACCGCCCGCCACGACCGGCGCCTTGAGCAGCGGAATGCTATATTCGTTCAGGATCGCGCCGAGCGCATTCGGACTGAACAGATCGGCCTCCACGCCGATGATCGCCTCGGCCGATACGACCTCAGCGCCCAATTCGTCGGCAAGGGCGTTGGCCCGGTCGCCATTGACGTCGGCAAGCGTCAGCCGGGCGCCTTCCTTGGCCAGATAGCGTGCCAGGCCACCGCCGACGCTCCCCACGCCCTGAATTGCGACATGCACGCCTGCTACGCTGTCCTTAGCCGTGGCCTCGGCGATCGCCGCTTTCACGCCCAGATAGACGCCATAAGCCGTCAGAGGCCCCGGATCGCCGCCGGCCGCGCCTTCGCCCACCGGCAGTCCGGACACATGTCTGGTGCTGCGCGCGATGGCGATCATATCCGCTTCGGATATGCCGACATCCTCTGCCGTCACATAACGCCCGCCCAGCGAGTCGATAGCCTGACCGAACGCCTCCAGCATGGCGGGCGTCTTGGAGCGCGACGCGTCCGCCAGAATGACGCCCTTCGCGCCGCCCATCGGCAGTCCGGCCATGGCGTTCTTGTAGCTCATCCCGCGCGACAGGCGCAGCGCATCGGTAACGGCGTCGCTGCGATCCGCATAATGCCAGAAGCGCACGCCGCCCGCGCCCGGCCCGAGCGCTGTCGAATGCACGGCGATGACAGCTGTCAGACCGCTGGCGCGATCCCGGAACAAGTGAACGCCTTCATGATCGTCGAAATCGGGCAGGTCCCACGCGGCTGTCATATCACCCTCGCAATTTAATTACCGAAAAAAGTAATAATATACTGAGATCTGAAATGCCAGCCGATTACGTCATCTTAAATGAGACGAAGAAAAATGGGGCGATCGAGGGGTCTTGAACCCCCGACCTCCGGTACCACAAACCGGCGCTCTAACCAACTGAGCTACGATCGCCACAGGGCCTAAATGGCCCGAGAGAAGGCGGCTCATAGGGCGCACCGCGCCCTAGCGTCAAGCATCGATTTGGCGATGCGCCATGAACTCAAGGTTGAACAGACAGTCCCGGCCAACGGCCGTTCCAGAATCAAAAAGACCGGGCTTTCGCCCGGCCTTTCTAAAAATCTCTGGCTTACGCAGCGCGTAAATCCCTTTCAGGCCCCTCTCCGGACCGTAAACGGGCCAGATTAGTTGACAGCGTCCTTCAGACCCTTGCCCGCCTTGAACTTCGGCTGGGTCGATGCCTTGATGGTCATCGTCTCGCCGGTGCGGGGGTTGCGGCCGGTCGAAGCCTTGCGCTTCGAGACCGAGAACGTGCCAAACCCTACCAGGCGGACTTCGTCACCCTTCTTCAGGGCGCCGGTGATCGAATCAAAAACGCCTTCGACCGCCTTGCTGGCGTCGCTTTTGCTGAGACCGCTGCTGTCGGCGACTGCGCTGATGAGATCCTGCTTATTCATGCCTTGGGAACCCCCTTAGTTTCTCTGGTTAATGGGCGTGGTGAATTAGGAATCGGCTAAGGCGCGACAATAAGGCGCAGGAATATTTCAGAGTCAAAGGGAAAGCGACGAAAACAGTTCGTCGCCCCAAAATCCCCCGTATTTCCTGCCTTCTGGACCGCCTCAGTGCCGGATCGTGACGTCCGACTCGCCGCCATGCGGCAGGGGCGGCTGGGCCGCCAGATCATCTTCCTCAGTCCAGCTGATCGCCTCCAGAGGAGTCGCGAGCGCCCTTGCGAGCACCTGATCCACATGGGACACCGGGATGATCTCTAGCTCGTCACGGATGTTGGCCGGGATCTCGACCAGATCCTTTTCATTGTCGGCCGGGATCAGCACCGTCTTGATGCCGCCGCGCAGCGCCGCGAGCAGCTTTTCCTTCAACCCGCCGATCGGCAGCACACGGCCGCGCAACGTGACCTCACCCGTCATCGCCACGTCCTTGCGCACGGGCACGCCCGTTAGGGTGCTGACGATAGACGTCACCATGCCGATGCCTGCGGACGGACCGTCCTTAGGCACAGCGCCTTCGGGCAAGTGGATATGGATATCCTTGCGGTTGAAGATGCTCGGCTTGATGCCATACCCCGGCGAGCGCGCCTTCACATAGGAGAAGGCCGCCTGGGCCGACTCCTGCATGACGTCGCCCAGCTTGCCGGTGGTCTTGATCATGCCCTTGCCCGGCACGGTCACCGCCTCGATCGTCAGCAACTCGCCGCCCACCTCTGTCCAGGCCAGGCCCGTCACCGCGCCGATCTGATTCTCTTCCTCGCCCACGCCATGGCGGAATTTCCGCACGCCGGCATAGTCGGCAAGATTGTCCGGCGTTACAGTAATCTGCGCAAACTCGCCCTCGACGATCTTGCGCAGCGCCTTGCGCGCCAGCCGCGCAATCTCGCGCTCCAGCGTACGCACGCCCGCTTCTCGGGTGTAATAGCGGATCAGGTCACGAACGGCGTCCTCGGTGACGATGAACTCGTCTTCCTTCAGGCCATGCGCCTCGATCTGCTTGGACAGCAAATGCCGCTGCGCGATCTCAACCTTCTCGTCCTCGGTATACCCCTCCAGCCGGATGATCTCCATGCGGTCCAGCAACGGCTGGGGCAGGTTCAGGCTGTTGGCCGTGGTCACGAACATGACGTCCGACAGATCGACGTCGATCTCCAGATAATGGTCCTGGAACTTGCCGTTCTGCTCCGGGTCGAGCACCTCCAGCAGCGCCGAGGCCGGGTCGCCGCGGAAATCCTGGCCCAGCTTGTCGATCTCATCGAGCATGAACACCGGATTCATCGCGCCGGCCTTCTTGAGGTTCGTCACGATCTTGCCCGGCAGCGAGCCGATATAGGTCCGGCGATGGCCGCGAATTTCGGCCTCGTCGCGTACGCCGCCCAGTGACTGGCGCACGAATTCGCGGCCCGTCGCCTTGGCAATCGATCGGCCGAGCGAGGTCTTGCCGACGCCGGGAGGACCGACGAGGCACAAAATCGGCCCCTTCAGCTTGTTGGTGCGCGCCTGCACGGCCAGATATTCGACGATCCGGTCCTTGACCTTCTCCAGCGCGAAATGATCCGCGTCGAGAATTTCCTGCGCCTTTTTGAGGTCCGTCTTGACCTTGCTCTTCTTGCCCCAGGGCAGGCCGAGCAGCACGTCCAGATAGTTACGCACCACGGTGGCCTCGGCCGACATGGGCTGCATGGTCTTGAGCTTCTTCAGCTCGGCATTGGCCTTGGTCTTGGCCTCTTTGCTGAGCTTGAGCTTGTTGATCTTCGACTGCAGTTCGGCCAGTTCGTCGGCCTCTTCGGCCTCGCCATTGCCCAGCTCACGCTGGATTGCCTTCAACTGCTCGTTCAGATAATATTCGCGCTGGGTCTTCTCCATCTGCCGCTTCACGCGGCCGCGGATCTTCTTCTCGACCTGCAGCACGCCCAGCTCGCCTTCCATGAAGGCGAAGGCCATTTCCAGTCGCTTCATCGGGTCCGCCTCGACCAGCAACGCCTGCTTGTCGGAAACCTTCAGATTGATGTTCGCGGCGACGGCATCGGACAGCTTGCCCGCATCCTCAATCTCGCGCAACTGCACCGGCGTCTCGGCCGGCAGCTTCTTGTTGAGCTTCGCATAATTTTCGAACTGCTCGGCGACCGACCGCATAAGGGCTGAGGATTCCGGCCCCTCAGCAACCACGTCCTCCAGCACTTCAACTTCGGCACGCAGGAAGCCTTCGTCCGGCAGCAATTCCTTCAAAATCGCCCGCTGCTTGCCCTCAACCAGAACGCGCACCGTGCCGTCGGGCAGCTTCAACAGTTGCAGGACAGTGGCGACGACGCCGGTATCATACAGCGAATCGCGGTCGGGATCGTCTTCGGCCGGGTCCAGCTGGGACACCAGGAAGATGTCCTTGTCGGCTTCCATGGCCTTTTCGAGCGCCACGACGCTCTTGTCGCGACCCACGAACAGGGGGACGATCATCTGCGGGAAAACCACGATGTCGCGCAGCGGAAGCAAAGGATAGGTAGTGGTCATGCAGTCTCCGTTGACCGGTCCGTTCGTCTGAACCGCCAGCCTTTCATGCAGCTATATGGGCGCACGGCCCCCGGCAATCAATCATCGACCATAGGATGGCCCGCCTTAACGGAAGGCGAACATGCCGATCGCGCCGGAGCATATTGCAAATCAGAAAGGCAGCTTGAAACCCGGCGGAAGCGAAAGACCGCTCGTCATCTTGCTCATTTCGCTTTGGCTGGCCTCATCCGCCTTCTTGCGCGCATCGTTGAATGCGGCGGCGACGAGATCCTCGACCATCTGCTTTTCGGAAGGCGCCAGCAGGCTTTCGTCAATCGAAACGCCGACCACGCGACCCTTCGCCGTTGCGGTTACCCGCACGATGCCGCCGCCCGAAACGCCCTCTACCTCGATCTTGTCGAGATTTTCCTGCGCCTTGGTCAGCTCTTCCTGAACCCGGCTCGCCATGCCGAGTATCTCGTTGAGATCCTTCATCCGCTCGCACTCCATTGCTCATTGTCGTCAACCAGGTCGGCATCAGGAAATGCCGCCATCGCCGCCCGCACTATGGGCGTATCCAATATCGCCTGCCGCGCCTGATCCTCAGTCTGGGCCTTCTGCTCGGCAAGGGTAGGCGCTGCCTCCCCCTCACCGATCGTCACGATCCATTTACCACCAGTCGCGGCCTTGAGCGCCTCGCTCAGCTTGCGCAGGAAATCGTCGGCGATCGGCCTCGTCATCTTGATGACGAGCTCGGGCGGCGCATACCGCACCAACTGCGCCTCATGCTCGATCTGATCGGCAAGAAAGCCCGAATTCTTCCAGAGCGCATCAACCAACGCCGCAAAGCTCGGCGGCCAGCTTTGCTGCGCCTCGGCAGTACCCGACCCCTCTTGCGCGGGAATAGACGGCCCGGCGCCTGCGGGAACTCCGCCCAGCTGGATGATCCGCGCTAGTTCGCTCGGGTCAGGCAAGCTCGCTGCATGAACGATGCGCAGCAACGCCATCTCGCACGCCTCACGCGGCAAGCCGGCATTCGCGACTTCGTCATGGCCCTTCAGCAACAGCTGCCAGATGCGATGCAACGGCGCGAAACCGATCTGGCTGGCCCAGTCGGCAAGCGCCTCGCGCTCCTCCGCCGACTGCGCGGGATCATCCGCGCCGCGCCCCGCCTTAGCGATCGTGACCGCATGCACCAGCTCGAGCAGGCCACGCACCAGCGCAAGCGGCTCGACGCCCAGCTGATGCTGCTCATCCAGCGCTGCCAGCATGTCCTGCGCCCGCCCTTCCAGCAGCAACCCAAGCAGCCTCCGCGTCGCCCCCCGATCGGAAAGCCCCAGCATGTCGCGCACCTGCGCCGCCGTCACGATCGGCGCGTCGCCACTGGTGTCGGCATGGGCGATCGCCTGGTCCAGGATCGACAGGCCATCGCGCGCCGACCCCTCGGCCGCATGGGCGATCAGCGCCAGCGCGTCCGGCTCCGCCTGCACATCCTCGGCCTGCGTCACATAGGCGAAATGCGCGGCCAGCTTTTCCGCCGATATGCGCCGCAGGTCAAAGCGCTGGCACCGGGATAG
>JAHFPU010000205.1 GCA_023266635.1 Sphingobium sp. | reverse complement strand
CCTGACCCACGGCTTCGCGCTCGACGGCAATGGCCGCAAAATGTCCAAGTCGCTGGGCAATGTCGTCGATCCGCTCAAGGTGATCGGTGAGAGCGGCTCTGACATATTGCGCGTCTGGGTTGCTTCCACCGACTATTTCGATGACGTGCGCATCGGCAAGGAAGTGCTGGCCGGATCGTCCGACGCCTATCGGAAATTGCGCAACACCTTCCGTTACTTGCTTGGCGCTCTTTCCGATTTTTCGGAAGAGGAGCGAGTCGCGCCTGCGGACATGCCGGAGCTGGAGCGCTACATGCTCCACCTGCTCGCCGGGCTGGACGCTGAGCTACGTTCGGCTGTGGACAAGAGCGCGGACAGCGAGAATTGGCTGGAGTTCAGCCGCTATACCCGCGCGCTGATGGACTTCGCCAATAGCGACCTGTCGGCCTTCTTCTTCGACATCCGCAAGGACTGCCTCTACTGCGACGCGCAGAGCGATCCGAAGCGGCGGGCCTATCGCACCTTGCTGGATACGATGTTCCACGCGCTGGTCCGCTATGCCGCGCCGATCATCCCCTTCACCGCCGAGGAAGTGTGGCAGAGCCGCTATCCCGACCCCGACGACAGCGTGCATTTCCTGGACTGGCCGGAGGTTGACGCCAAGTGGGCCGATGCTGCGCTTGGCGAGAAGTGGGCGAACCTTCGCGCGAAGCGGGATGAAGTCAACGAAGCCATCGAACCGCTGCGCCGGGAAAAGATCGTCCGCTCCAGTCTGGAAGCCGACGTGACCATGGGTGAACTGGTCCCGACCGGCGACGTCGATTTTGCTGAACTGGCGATCGTCGCGCGAGTGGAGATGGGGAAGGGCGATGGCATCATCGTCAAACCGTCCGACTGGCACAAATGCGGCCGCTGCTGGCGGCTGCTGCCGGAGGTTTCCGAGGACGGCGCCCTCTGCGACCGCTGCGATGACGTGCTGAAGGGCTGAGCATATGACACCCCATCACCGCCCGCTCGGCCTGTCCGTAGCCGTACTGATCTTCCTCGCCGACCAGTTCGTCAAATATGTGGTTTCTGTGCCGCTGGCGCTGCGCTCGCGCGCGGATGAGGGCATTCACATCATGCCCTTCTTCAACCTGCGCTGGCTGGAAAATCGCGGCGTTTCCATGGGCTTCTTCCATGCGGGAAGCGATGCGATGCGCTGGGCGCTGGTGGGCATGACCACGGCGATCGCCGCATTCGTCGCCGTCTGGCTGTGGCGCGAAAAGGCGCGGCAGGACGTGCTTGGTCTTGGCCTGATCCTGGGCGGGGCGTTGGGCAACATCACGGATCGTATCCGGCTGGGTTATGTCATCGACTATGCCGACCTGCATTTCGGCGAATGGCGGCCCTTCCTGATTTTCAACCTAGCCGACGCCGCGATCACCATCGGCGTGCTGATCCTGCTTGCGCGGGCGTTGCTGCTGCGCGAGAAGGCGGTAAATACGGAGTCATGAACATTATGCGTAAAGTCCTCCTCGCCGCCGGCCTGATCGCCGGCCTTGCGGCCGTCTCGGCATGTGGGTCGAACCGCCTGTCCGGTCGCGATCGCCCGGATGAGTTTGCGGTATCGCGTCAGGCGCCGCTGATCATTCCGCCCGACTTCGCGCTGGTTCCGCCGGCTCCTGGCGCTGCGCCCGCCGCTTCGGCCGATACCAGCCGTCAGGCGATGGACGCGATGTTCGGCGGTCCGGCCGCCCGCAGCCCCGCAGAAGCGGCCGCTTTGCGCGCCGCAGGTCGCGACAGCGCAAGCCCAGGCATTCGTTCGGAAGTCGGCGAGACCAGCGGCACGGTGGTGGACAAGGGCGCGACTGCCCGTGACATCGTCTCCGCGCCAGAGGGTGACGGCCAGAACGCAAAGGCGTCGATCCCGCAATAAGGCGGGTTTTAGGGCGAGGCTGTCTGGCTGGCCCAAACATGGACGACATCCGCCAACGTTCGATCTCGTAAGAAATTGGGCCGAAACGGAGTTCAATCAAGCAGTCGGCAACTTCTTGATGCTATGGCGGCCCTCCAAGAGAATGTCCGGATAACGGACAAGTTCTAGGGGAGGCGACGTTATGTTTCACTTTTCTGTCGATCGTGGGAAGCATTTGCTTATCTGTACGATCGTCGGACATGTGCTGCCCGAAGAAGTGATGCAGTTCGACCGGGAATTGAAAGCTGCCGCGATCGAAGCGAAGAGCGGCGCCACTCATTTCGATATGCTGAGCAGGCTGGACGAACTGGCCGTCATGACGCAGGACAATGCGCATCATACGGAAGGCTGGATCGACTGGCTGAAGGCGCAGGGCATCCGCAAGTCGGCAATGTCGTTGGCAGCACGCTTCTGAAACTGCAGATAGCCCGCATCTCACCTGACCCCCGCTGGGGCTTTTTTGCCAACGATGAGACTGCCCTGGCTTGGTTGGCGGAACCCTGAACCAAGGAACCGCAAAGCAGGCAGCATCAGGGCATCTGAGCGATCAGGCCCTGGCGCCCTCACTGACACTGGCGCTGTTATGCCGCAACGCGGTCAGCACCGTATTGACGATACCGTCGGCATCCAGACCGGCATCGGCATACTGCTTCTCCGGCTTATCCTGGTCCTGGAAGATATCAGGCAGGCGCAATGTGCGGATTTTGAGGCCCGCATCGGTCAGGCCATTGTCGCTCGCCATCGTCAGCACATGCGCACCGAGGCCGCCGATCGCGCCTTCCTCCACCGTCACGGCAACCTCATGGGTGGCGAGCAGCTTGCGGATCAGCGCTTCGTCCAGTGGCTTGGCAAAGCGCAGGTCGGCAACGGTCGTCGAAAGGCCGCGCGCATCCAGCGCATCCGCCGCCTTCAGCGCCTCTTCCAGCCGCGTGCCGAGAGACAGGATCGCGACCTTCTTGCCTTCGCGCACGATACGGCCCTTGCCGATCTCCAGTCGCTCGGGCGTCTCGGGCAGGGGCACGCCCGTGCCGTTGCCGCGCGGATAGCGCACCGCGATGGGGCCATCGTCATGCATGGCGCAGGTGTGGACCATATGCACCAGTTCCGCCTCATCCGACGCCGCCATAACGACGAAGTTGGGCAGGGTGGCGAGATAGGTGACGTCGAAGCTGCCCGCATGGGTGCTGCCGTCCGCGCCGACCAGTCCCGCGCGGTCGATGGCGAAGCGCACCGGCAGGTTCTGGATCGCCACGTCGTGCACGACCTGGTCGTAGGCGCGCTGCAGGAAGGTCGAGTAGATCGCGCAGAAGGGGCGCATGCCCTGCGCGGCCAGACCTGCTGCGAATGTCACCGCATGCTGCTCGGCAATGCCGACATCGAACGTCCGCCCGGGGAAGCGGTCCTGAAACTTGTCGAGGCCGGTGCCGGACGGCATGGCCGCGGTGATCGCCACCACGCGCTCGTCCCGCTCCGCCTCGGCGATCAGGGCCTTGGCAAAGACATTGGTATAGCTGGGCGGTCCGGGAGGCGCCTTGGCTTGCGCGCCGGTGACCACGTCGAATTTCTGTACGCCATGATATTTATCGGCGGATTTCTCGGCCGGGGCATAGCCTTTGCCCTTCTTGGTCACGACATGGATCAGGCAGGGACCTTCCGCCGCGTCACGCACATTTTCCAGCACGGGGATCAACTGGTCCAGATTATGGCCATCGATCGGCCCGACATAATAGAAGCCCAGTTCCTCGAACAGGGTCCCGCCCATCGCCATGCCGCGCGCATATTCGTCCGTTTTCTTGGCGGCCTTATGCAGCGGCCCCGGCAGTTTGCGGGCAAGGCGCTTCAACGTATCGCGCACCGACAGGAATTCGCGGCTGGACACGATACGCGCCAGATAGGCGGACAGGCCGCCTACGGGCGGCGCGATCGACATGTCATTGTCGTTCAGGATCACGACCAGCCGGTTGCCGGCCTCCCGCGCATTGTTCATCGCCTCATAGGCCATGCCGGCAGACATCGCGCCGTCGCCGATAACCGCGATCGCCTTGCCCGGTTTGTCGGTCAGCTTGTTGGCGATCGCAAAGCCCAGCGCCGCGCTGATCGAGGTTGAGCTGTGCGCCGCGCCGAACGGGTCGTATTCGCTCTCGGCGCGCTTGGTGAAGCCGGACAGTCCGCCGCCCTGGCGCAGGGTGCGGATGCGGTCGCGCCGGCCGGTCAGGATCTTGTGCGGATAGCATTGATGGCCGACATCCCAGATCAGCCGGTCGTTGGGCGTATTGAAAACATAATGGATCGCTGTCGT
>JAHFPU010000223.1 GCA_023266635.1 Sphingobium sp. | reverse complement strand
GTATCAAAATCACTGCGAAGAGGGATCGGCATGACAAACTCCAATGGTTCGCCACTTTGAATCAACTCAGACCGCCCTTGGCAACCCCACATGAGTCAGATCTTCTGAAATCTGGTATAAGTGACCTTGGGCTGTAAGAGCGATCTGCGATGAAGCTCGCCGCCCGAAAGCGGCCCGACCGGACTTGGTGCGGAAAATCCGCCTCTCAATGGCAACAAAGGGTCGATTTTGCAGGGACCAAACTTTGCGCAGCGCGACATTGCCGTCATACCCAAGACGAGGTTAAAGGAGCGGCTTGCAGCCAACGCCGGACGTTCTGAGAGATAGCAAACAGCGGTAAGGATCGGCACAGGCTGGCCGTAAGCGCTATTCTGCGGTGCTGTAATTGGCAACTATTGGACAAGGCTTTCGTGGGCGAGCACGATCCGCCATCCCTCAGCCATTTTCTTCCAGACAGACGTGATTATAAGTTGCGACGGCTTTTTGCTATTAGCGTTCGTCACATTCATCCATTGCACCGAGGTCACGATATGTCTGTCCTGAACGATGACTTCGGCGGGGCGCTGCTCCTCGAACGTGATGCCCGCTTGTTTATCTGACCACCACTTGCGCTGTTCACCAAGAATGAAGGCCCAACCGCGCATGGTTTCACCGTCGAACGTTATCGTTAGGTCGGGCGACTGCCAGTAAACACGCATAAATTCGTCTGCGTCCAGCTTCGCTGCCGCCTTGTTCATCCCGGCAATGGCGCTCCGTACCTCATCTACCGGACCACTTGCTTGGACCGGAGAAGAATAAGCCAACAAAACAAATGCGATGGTCGCGAACGGACTGTGCATGTCAATCACCTATGACTAAGCTATATTCTGTCGCAGCGTGTCCTACTGACATGATGTCCGCAAGTGCGACGCAGCCTCGCGACGCCGGAAGACCCCTTTTGTCAGAACGAGACGTTCGCATCGACACCGACGAACGCCTTGGTATGGTCAAGGGCTGCCGGATAGCCGACTATCCGCGCCCGGGGCGCCGAAATCTCACCCTGAGCAACCATAAAGGATTGATTTTGCTGATTTTATCAGTCCTGAATTGGGTTTTCGGAGGAATTTAGGCGGGCTGTGTGGCATCGCAGCCCGCCCAATTGCCCTAAGATGCTCGATTGGATGATAGCGGCTTGGCCGTCACATCAAACCGATCGGCGTTCATGACCTTTACCCAGGCTTTCACAAAATCCGCGACAAACTTCGCTTCATGTCCGCGCTCAGCATAGACTTCCGCAGTAGCGCGCAGCTGAGAGTTCGAACCAAAGATCAGGTCAGTTCGCGTCGCCCGCCATTTCTCGGCTCGACCATCCCGCGCATAACCGACAAACTCCTCATCGCTACTTTCGTCGATCAGTTCCCAGAAAGTTTCGTTGTCGAGCAGGTTGACGAAGAAGTCGGTCGTTAGCTGACCTGGCCGGCTTGTGAACGCACCCTCAGGCTTATCATCGTGATTGGCACCCAGCACTCGCAACCCGCCGATCAGAACGACAAGCTCCGGACCAGAAAGGCCAAGCAAATGCGCTCGGTCCAGCAGCAGTTCTTCGGTTTTCACGCTGTGCCGCGTGGCGAGGTAATTGCGAAAGCCGTCGGCCTTCGGCTCAAGCGGCGCGAAACTGTCGATGTCTGTCCAGTCCTGTGTTGCATCGCCGCGACCGCCAAGGAACGGCACCGTCACGGCGAAGCCCGCGTCGCCTGCTGCCTTTTCAATTCCGACTGATCCGGCCAGAATGATCGCATCTGCCAGTGAGAGCGAACCGCGCAGCTCCTCAAGTTTGGAGAGCACGACAGCCAGCTTTTGGGGCTCATTAACAGCCCAGTCCTTCTGCGGGGAAAGCGCGATCCGCGCACCGTTCGCGCCGCCGCGATGATCCGACTTACGATAGGTCGAGGCTGACGCCCAAGCCGTTTTCACCAGTTGCCCAACAGTGAGCCCGCTCGCCAGCACTCTCGCCTTGAATTCTGCAACCGCAGCATCGGACGGCGTCGTGCCCGCTGGCACCGGGTCCTGCCAAATCAGATCCTCGGCAGGCACATCCGGCCCGAGATAGCGGACTTTCGGCCCCATGTCGCGGTGCGTCAGCTTGAACCATGCCCGGGCGAAAGCGTCATCGAGTGCTGCCTGATCATCGCGGAAGCGCTCCGAAATCGCCCTAAATTCGGGATCGACCTTGAGTGCCATATCGGCCGTCGTCATCATCGTCGGAACGCGCTTGTTCGGATCACGTGCGTCAGGAGCCATATCTTCAGGATCGGGGTTCACCGGCTGCCACTGACGCGCACCTGCCGGACTCGTCACAATTTCATAGTCATATTTAAACAGCAGCCGGAAATAGTCGCCAGTCCATTTGGTCGGATTAGGAACCCATGCACCCTCTATGCCGGAGGTCGTGATATGCCCCTTGCCTATCTCTTCGGCATCGGTGAGCCACCCAAGCCCCTGTAGGTGAAGTCCGCCAGACTCCGGTGCTCCGCCGAAACTATCCGCCGGCTTGGCCCCGTGCGCCTTGCCGAACGCATGTCCGCCCGCGGTCAAAGCGACCGTCTCCTCATGGTTCATCGCCATGCGTTCGAACGTCATCTTCATGTCATGCGCCGACTGGAGCGGATCCATATTGCCACCGCGTCCTTCAGGATTGACGTAGATGAGGCCCATCTGGATGGCAGCCAGCGGCGTCTCGAGGTCGAGCCCCTTGTCCGGCTGGATACGTGTCTCGACGCCCTGGTCGACCCACAGTTCTTCTGCGCCCCAATAGGTGTCGCGCTCAGGTTCGTAGACGTCTTTGCGCCCTCCGCCAAAACCAAATACCGGTCCTCCCATCGACTCGATTGCGATGTTGCCGGCGAGGATGAACAGATCGGCCCAGCTGATGCCCGCGCCGTATTTCTGTTTAATCGGCCACAATAATCTGCGCGCCTTGTCGAGATTGCCATTGTCTGGCCACGAGTTGAGCGGTGCGAAACGTTGTTGTCCCGATGATGCGCCGCCGCGACCGTCACCGGTCCGATAGGTACCTGCCGCATGCCATGCCATGCGGATCATGAACGGACCATAGTGGCCGTAGTCAGCCGGCCACCAGGCCTTACTATCGGTCATCAAGGCCGTCAGGTCTGCTTTCAGCGCCGCGTAGTCGATTGCGTTGAATGCCTTAGCATAATCGAAATCAGCGCCCATCGGGTCTGGCGAAACGCCGCCCTGATGCAGGATTTCGGTCGGGAGCGCGTCGGGCCACCAGTCCCTGTTTGTGCGCCCCAGGAGCGCGCGGGTCGCGCTCGATTTGCTCACTGGGCAACCTGAGCCCTGAGTGCCCTCATCATAATCGGCCATGATCAGTATCCTCCATTATTAATACAGATGGTCTCTGCCAAAATGCGATCACGGTCCAATTGATTAATACGCCAGCTCTGATCGACCGCGTGAGTGATAGGCACGACAAGTGGCACTCGACATTGGCCGCCACTGAGCTGGTCAGAGCACTCGGAACAAAAGACCACAACAGGAAAAAGGCTCCGCCAACGGCGGTTGGCGGAGCCCATGGCAGTGGCGACAAGAGCGGGGGGCAAAAGGATGTCGCCGCTGGCTAGAGCATAACGGCTCTTCGATCATGAGGTTCCTGAGCCTGGCCTACGACAATGGTCGCAATCGGATCAGTTAATAAGCCGCTCTAGTCGTTCTTATTATGCAGCTGACTCCAAAGCGCTCCGGTCCCTGCCTCCTGAGCGCGCGTGGTGTATTGAGCGGCTACCAGCCATCCTTTGATCGGCCGCAATGGCAGAACGCCTGTCAGGATTAGAACGGGGACTCCGAGGGCGAGATGCACCCAGAGGCCCGGCCGCGCCAATATTTCCAACATCACCACAAATATCACGCCGGGAACGCAAGCGAAAAGCTGGACAAACACAGCGGGACCATCAGCGGGGTCGGCAAATGCATAATCCAGACCGCAGATTTCGCAGTGGTCCCGGATCGTAAGGAACCCAACAAAGATGTGTCCTTCGCCGCATCGGGGGCAATGCCCCTTTATGCCGGTCGTGACGGGCGACAGCGGAGGATAAGTCTTGTCGACGGCACGGATATGGATTGGCTTTGACATATGCACTCCTCGCCATGCCCAATCGCACAGCAAGCCGGGACGCAACATTAGGCAGAATGTCTCAGTTGCACCGATATCAGCCATATGAAATGTACTTGGCGTGAGCGCTGTAATTGAGCTTTCTTTGGCGTCTCATCATGGTCGATTCAGTCGCTGTCCGTCAAAAGTGCGCGATCATTCATGTCTGTGCATGTCTGTTCATCTGCCGCGAGACGTAAAATCATTGGAGTCTTAGGCCGAGGCCCGCGCTGATTCGTAATGCGCGGGCGGAGAGCCCGCATGACACCGACTAAACTGCTTATCGGCCAAATTCTTATCGTGTTCGCGATCGTCATCGCGGGCATCTGGATCGCCACACAATGGGCGGCTGCGATGCTGGCCTATCAGCCCCAGCTTGGGTTGCCATGGTTCTTTATTGGCAACAGGCCGATCTACCATCCATGGGCATTGTTCTGGTGGTGGTATAGCTACGATGCTTACGCGCCTGAGGTCTTTGACAAGGCCGGCATCCTTGCCGGCGCGAGTGGTTTCATCGGATGCAGCGCGGCGATTTTTGGCTCGCTGTGGCGGGCACGGCAATCGAAGACTGTAACGACCTATGGCTCGGCGCGCTGGGCCAGTCATCGCGACGTTCGCGATGCAGGACTCTTAAGAGATGCTGGTGTCTTTCTTGGGAAGTGGGGCCGTCACTATCTGCGGCACGACGGCCCTGAGCACATCATGGCCTTTGCGCCGACCCGATCGGGCAAGGGCGTCGGCCTTGTCGTCCCGACCTTGCTCAGCTGGACCGGATCGACGGTCGTCCATGACATCAAGGGCGAAAACTGGGACCTGACAGCTGGCTGGCGTTCTACCTTTTCCCATTGCCTGTTATTCAATCCGACCGATGCGCGTTCGTCATGCTATAATCCGCTGCTCGAAGTCCGGCGCGGCACCGATGAAGTGCGTGACGTTCAGAATATCGCCGATATTCTTGTCGATCCAGAGGGATCCCTCGAACGGCGCGGGCACTGGGAGAAGACAGCGCATTCCCTGCTGGTCGGTGCAATCCTGCATGTTCTCTACGCCGAAGAGGTAAAGACGCTTGCCCGCGTCGCCACCTTCCTGAGCGATCCGCAACGCCCCTTCCTTTCCACCCTAAACCATATGATGGCCACGAACCATCTTGGGACGAAGGATAAGCCGCAGGCGCATCCGGTCGTTGCGTCGGCAGCACGGGAGTTGCTCAACAAATCGGACAATGAGCGCTCGGGCGTGCTCTCGACGGCCATGTCCTTCCTTGGACTCTATCGCGATCCGACAATCGCCCAAATCACGTCACGCTGCGATTGGCGCATCGAAGATCTGATGGCCGCCAAATCGCCGGTATCGCTGTACCTGGTCGTCCCGCCTTCGGATATCTCTCGCACAAAACCGCTTATCCGTCTGGTCCTCAATCAGATCGGCCGTCGCGTTACTGAGACGTTTGAGGGCGCCCATAAGAGCAAACGCCACAAGCTCCTATTCATGCTGGACGAATTTCCGGCCCTGGGACGTCTGGATTTCTTTGAGACCAGTCTCGCCTTCATGGCCGGCTATGGTGTCCGCGCCTTTTTGATTGCGCAAAGCCTCAATCAGATCGTGAAGGCTTATGGCGAAAATAACGCCATCCTTGATAACTGCCATGTCCGGGTTGCGTTTGCGACCAATGATGAGCGTACCGCCAAGCGCGTCTCCGATGCGCTAGGTACAGCCACTGAGCAGCGGTCGATGCGCAACTATGCTGGACATCGGTTAGCGCCATGGCTCGCTCATGTCATGGTCAGCCGTCAGGAAACCGCGCGTGCCCTATTGACCCCGGGCGAGGTGATGCAGCTGCCGCCGTCCGACGAGCTTGTCCTCGTTGCCGGCATGTCGCCCATTCGGGCGCGCAAGCTGCGCTACTATGAAGATCGCAATTTTAGCGCCCGCGTTCATCGGCCCCCGGTTCTGGAGATCGGAACCTATGTCGATCGCCCCGCACCCAGAAAGGATGATTGGGAGGGGAGAACAAGCTTTGAGGATGCGCGTCTGATTGTCGCGGATGCTGATGCCAAGGATGTCCCCGCCGATGGTAGGGAGCAGCAAAGGCATCCGGGGTCGGACGAAGAGAAAAAGCCTGTGCCTATCGAGCCAGCCGTGGCTGACCCGCTCGGCTTCGGTGACGATGATAGTGATGAGCTCGCCGACATCCGCGCACTGGATCGCAGCCGCGCCCTTACCGTCGTCACCGCAGCCCATGCCGTCAACGCGTCGTCGGATCGCGGCGATGAACTCGCTCCGGGAATCTAAGCCATGCGCACCCCCAAGATCCGCCACCAGTTCCTCATGTCCGAGGCTCTCAGCGCAAAGCTCGACGCTCTTGCTGCCAAACCCGGCGCATCGAAGTCGGCCATTATTGCCGATGCCGTCGAAGCCTGGTTGACGCGGCGCGCGTCGAACGAACTGGAAGACCGGTTCAGCATGCGCCTCGACCGCATGACGACGGCGCTCGGTCGCATCGAGCGGGACGGCCATGTCCTTCTCGAAACGCTGGCAACCTTCGTTCGCTATGAACTCGCAATCCATGCGCCGCTTGCCGAGAATGACGCCGCCGGCCGGGCTTTGGGCAGGGATCGGTACAACGCTTTCATCAAACAGGTCGGGCGTCAGGTTGCAGACGGCCAGAGAAGCATAGGTGGGGAGGGCGGTCTATGATTGCTGATCCTGCAACCATGTCGGCCGACCGCCGCCGCGCGATGTTGGCCACCGCCATGGGCCCTGCGATTGCTGCGGCCATGGCCGATCCGCGCGTGATCGAGATCATGGTCAATCCCGACGGCGCGTTGCGCGTCGATATATTGGGCGAGGGCCGTGTCGACACCGATGTGATGATCGGAGCGGCGCAGGTCGAGCGCATCATTCGCTTGGTAGCCTCCTATGCACGCGCCGAAGTCCATAGCGATGCGCCGATCATCTCCGCCGAGTTGCCACCGCAAAGCGAAGGCAGGGCCGGGGAGCGGTTTGAGGGCGTGCTGCCGCCGGTATCGATTGGGCCCTGCTTCTCCATCCGCAAGCCCGCCTCACGGCTCTACCGTCTCGATGATTATGTGAGCGACGGGATCATGAGCGCCGCTGCCGCGCAGCAGCTGCGCTGGGCGGTCGACAGTCGTTGCAACATCCTTGTTGCTGGCAGCACCAGTTCGGGCAAGACGACGCTTGCCAATGCGCTTCTCGCCGAGATGGCATCGATCGACGAGCGGGTGATCCTGATCGAGGATACGCGCGAGCTGCAAAGCCCGGCAGCGGACACCGTGGCGCTGCGCACCCGCGCCGGATTGGTGAGCATGGCGGACCTTGTGCGCTCGACCATGCGTCTGCGCCCCGACCGCATCATCGTCGGCGAGGTCCGCGGCCCTGAAGCGCTCGATATGCTCAAGGCCTGGAACACCGGGCATCCCGGCGGCATCGCAACCGTCCACGCCAATAACGCGCGCGCTGCGCTCTACCGCATTGAAAGCCTTATCCAGGAAGCGGTCGTCACCGTTCCGCGCCGGCTGATTGCCGAGGCGATCGACATGGTCGTGTTCATTTCCGGGCGCGGCACCCAGCGCCGGATCGCCAGCATTTCCCAGGTCCAGGGGCTCGAACCCCATGGCGACTACCGGCTCACAGACCTTCTCGCACCCTCAACCCCAGCAGGAGAATAGTCATGACCTCCGTATCTAGTATTTGCTCTGTTTTTCGGCGTGGCATCGGCGCTGTCGGTAGCATGCTACTGATGTCGGCCACCGCGGCGCAGGCCGCAGGCTCCGGCATGCCCTGGGAAGAACCGCTGCAGCAGGTGCTGGAGTCGGTCCAGGGTCCGGTCGCCAAGATTGTCGCGGTGCTGATCATCATCTCGACCGGCCTGGCCCTGGCGTTCGGCGAGACATCGGGTGGTTTCCGCAAACTCATCCAGATCGTCTTTGGTCTCTCCATCGCTTTTGCCGCCTCGTCCTTCTTTCTCTCCTTCTTCAGCTTTGGCGGCGGAGCGCTGATCGCATGAGTCCCATCGAAGGCTTTGAAGCGCCGATCCACGCCAGTCTGGGTTCGCCCATATTGCTGGGCGGCGCGCCACGCGGGATCGCGATCGTCAATGGCACCATCGCAGCGGCGGTCGGGCTGGGCCTCCAGCAATGGCTGGCGGGCATCGGCCTCTGGGCGATCGGTCACAGCATCGCCGTGTTCGCCGCCAAGCGCGATCCCGACTTCGCGCCGGTCCTGCTGCGCCACCTCCGGCAGAAAGGGCATTTTACATGTTGAACCTGACTGAATATCGCAACAAGGCGGACCGCCTTGCCGATCATCTCCCCTGGGCCGCGCTGGTCGCGCCCGGCATCATCCTCAACAAGGACGGAAGCTTCCAGCGCAGCTTCCGGTTCCGCGGACCGGATCTCGAAAGCGCGACCGAGGCCGAACTCGTCTCCGCCTGCGCGCGGGCGAACAATGTCTTGAAGCGCCTTGGCACCGGCTGGGCGATCTTCTTCGAAGCCGAGCGCCGCCCGGCGCTTGGCTATCCCGACAGCATCTTCCCCGATGCGGCCTCGCGCCTGGTCGACGAGGAACGGCGGGCCGGGTTCGAGGCGGAAGGCCAGCATTTTGAGAGCGTCTATCATGGGACGCTAGTCTGGCTGCCGCCAGCCGACAGCAGCGATGCGGCTGGCCGTTCGCTGGTTGATCGACCCGATGAGCAGAGGGGTAGGGACTGGCGCGGTGCGCTGGCGCAATTCTCCGCCGAGACCGACCGCATTTTGGATTTGTTTGGCAGCTTCATGCCAATGATCCGCGGTCTGGATGATAGCGAGACGCTGACCTACCTGCATGGGACTATCTCGACACGGCGTCACCCGGTCGCCGTGCCCGAGACGCCTGTCTATCTCGACGCGCTGCTCGTCGACACGCCGCTTACTGGCGGCCTCGAGCCGATGCTGGGCGACGACCATGTCCGCAGCCTGACCGTGCTCGGCTTCCCCAATATGAGCCGACCGGGCATTCTCGATGCGCTGAATGCTTCGGACTTTAGCTGTCGCTGGGTGACCCGCTTCATCGCGCTCGACAAGACCGACGCGACCAAAGCGCTCACCAAGATCCGTCGTCAATGGTTCAATAAGCGCAAGTCGATCACCGCACTGCTGCGCGAGGTCATGTATAATCAGCCGACGCAGCTGCTCGACAGCGACGCCGACAATAAGGTGGTCGATGCCGATCTCGCTTTGCAAGCGCTCGGCGGCGATCATGTCGGCTTTGGCTATCTGACCACCACCATCACGGTTACCGACAAGAGCCGGACGGTGGTCGATGCCAAGGTCCGCGCCGTCGAGCGCATCGTCAATGGTCTGGGCTTCACCTGCATCCGGGAAAGCCTGAACGTGGTGGAGGCCTGGTTGTCGTCCCTGCCGGGGCAGGTCTATGCCAATGTGCGGCAACCGCTCGTCCATACCTTGAACCTTGCCCACCTGATGCCGCTGTCTTCGGTCTGGGCGGGGCCGGATGAGAATGCGCACCTCAATGCACCGCCGCTTCTTTATGCGCAGACTGGCGGGTCGACGCCGTTCCGCCTCTCCACCCATGTCGGCGATGTTGGCCATATGCTGATGGTCGGCCCGACCGGTGCGGGCAAATCGGTACTGCTGTCGCTGATCGCTCTACAGTTCCGCCGCTATGCAGGGGCGCAAATCTACGTCTTCGATAAGGGCAATTCCGCCCGCGCCGCAGTCCTCGCCATGGGCGGCGCGCATCATGCGCTGGGGCAGGAGGACGGGATGGCCTTCCAGCCGCTGCGCAACATTGACCGGGTCACCGAACGCAGCTGGGCGGCCGAATGGATCGCTGCGCTGCTTGCCGCCGAGCATGTGACGATCATCCCCGAGATTAAGGACGCGATCTGGTCGGCATTGAACAGCCTTGCCTCGGCACCACCCGAGGAGCGCACGCTCACCGGCCTTTCCATGCTGCTCCAGTCCAACAAGCTGCGGACCGCGCTTGGGCCCTACACGCTCGACGGCCCCTATGGCCGGATGCTCGACGCCGCCGAACAGGGGCTGGCGCTAGGCGATATCCAATGTTTCGAGACCGAGGCGCTGATGGGGCAGGCAGGCGCAGTCGCGCCGGTGCTGACCTACCTCTTTCATCGACTGGAAGAGCGCTTCGATGGCCGTCCGACCCTGTTGATTCTCGACGAAGCCTGGATCTTCCTCGACCATCCGCTCTTCGCTGCGCGCATTCGGGAGTGGCTCAAGACCCTGCGCAAGAAGAATGTCGCAGTGCTGTTCGCGACGCAGAGCCTTGCCGACATTGCCGACAGCAGCATTGCGCCGGCGATCATCGAAAGCTGCCCCCAGCGGATCTTGCTCCCCAACGACCGGGCGATCGAACCGCAGTCGCGCACCGCTTATGAGCGGTTCGGCCTCAACGACCGGCAGATCGAACTGGTCGCGCGAGCGACACCCAAGCGCCATTATTATCTGCAGTCGACGCGCGGCAACCGGTTGTTTGAGCTTGGCCTTGGGCCAATCGCGCTGGCGCTCTGCGGCGCGTCCGATCCCACCAGCCAGGCGCGGATCGATGCCATTCTCGCGGAGCATGGCCAGGAGAGTTTTGCCCGGCGCTTCTTAGGTGACGCAGGCTTTGGCTGGGCGGCGCCGCTGCTCGGGCCGGATGATGCGCCACCGCTCGGCCTGAACGAACCCCTCGGTTTCGACGCTCCCCTCACTCTTGATCTTGGAGATCTGGCATGACCCCCCGAACCTTCCGCCGTAACTATTTGCTCTCGGCCGTTCTTATCTTCGGCACGGCCGGCGTGCTGTCCGTTGCCATGACCGTCCCGACGACACCAGCGCAGGCCATTCCGGTGTTTGATGGCGCCAACTATGCCCAGAATCTGCTGACTGCGGCTCGGACGCTGCAGCAGATCAACCAGCAGATCCAGTCGCTCCAGAATGAAGCGTCCATGCTGACCAACATGGCGAAGAACCTGACGAAGATCGACTTCCCCGAGCTCCAGGCCCTGACCCAGACCTTGCAGCAGATCGACCAGCTGATGGGGCAGGCGCAGGGCATCGGCTTTAAGATCGACAGCCTCGATGATCAGTTCCGCGGGCTGTTTCCCAAGGACTTCGACCAGATATTGCGTAGCGACCAGCGTGTCGCTGGCGCCCGGTCGCGTCTCGATACGGCGATGGAGGCGTTCCAGCAGACGATGCGGGTCCAGTCGAAGGTCGTCGGCAATGTGACCGACGATGCGCAGGCGCTCTCGAAGATTGTTGCCAAGAGCCAGGGCGCCGAAGGCGGTCTGCAGGCGCAACAGGCCACCAACCAGCTGCTGGCGCTCAGCACCAAGCAGCAGTTCCAGATCCAGAACATGATGGCCGCGCAATATCGGGCGGACGCGATCGAGCAGGCGCGCCGGGTACAGGCCGAAGTGGATGCCCGCGCTGCAACCAAACAGTTTCTGGGATCAGGCAAGGCCTATACCCCGGAATAAGCTGAGGCAGCGTCGGTCCCGCCGCTCCCCCACGGCTGACTGCTGCCTCGTCGCGGAGTCTTTGTCGAAGGCCGCGTGAAGACGTGCTCCCCCGTCTTCACGACAAACCTCCGAAGGCTCCGCGACACCTTTTCTCTCACCCTATCGAAAGCACCGTCCACGTGAACGATCTGAGCGTCATCGACCGGTTCATGGCCACGTTCATCGCCTATATCGACAGCGGCTTTGGGCTGCTGGGTCCCGATGTCGGCTATCTGACCTCAACCCTGATCGGCATCGACATCACGCTGGCCGGGCTCTTCTGGGCGATGGGCGGCGAGCAGGATGTCATCGGCCGCTTCATCCGCAAGATCCTCTATGTCGGCGCATTTGCGTTTATCCTGAATAACTTCTCGACGCTTGCTGATAGTATTTTTCGCTCATTCGCTGCCGCTGGCCTGACCGCAGGCGGTGGCACATTGTCGGCGGCCGATCTGCTCAAGCCCGGCCGTCTCGCCGGGATCGGGTTCGAGGCGGCCTGGCCGCTGCTCGACCAGGCGTCGCAGATGATGGGATTTACCAGCTTCTTCGACAATTTTCTGACCATCGCCATCCTGCTGTTCGCTTGGGCCTTGGTCATCATCGCCTTCTTCATTCTCGCCGTGCAGATGTTCGTCACCATCATCGAGTTCAAGCTGACGAGCCTTGCCGGCTTCATTCTCGTGCCGTTCGCTTTGTGGAACCGGACCAGCTTCCTCGCCGAGCGCGTGCTCGGCAATGTGGTGAGTTCCGGCATCAAGGTGATGGTGCTCGCGGTCATCGTCGGCATCGGCTCCAATTTCTTCTCCGAATTTGTGAGCGCACTCCAGGGGCAGGAGCCCGATATCGGTCAGGCGATGAGCCTGGTGCTTGCTGCGCTCTCGCTATTCGGCCTCGGCATCTTCGGCCCCGGCATCGCTTCCGGTCTGGTGGCTGGTGCCCCGCAACTGGGCGCGGGCGCAGCGCTGGGCACATCGGTGGGTGCGGCGGGCATGGTCGCCCTGAGCGGTGGCGCAGCCATTGGCGCGACGCGCGCTGTAGGCGGCGCGGCGCTGGGCGCCATCCGCGCGGGCACGACCATGGGCGCGGCGGCGCAGGCCTCTTATCAGCTAGGCCAAAGTGCTGCCGGATCATCCAGCGTTGGCGCGGGCGTCAGCGGCATTGCGCAGGCCGCCGGCAACAGCATGCGCCAGCGTGCATATGATGCCCTTGGCCTTTCGGCCGCTGCCGAGCGTGGCCGCGATGCCGCATGGTTTGCGCTGAACGGCGCGAAACCCGCTGCACCATCAACCGGTGACGCCGAAGCTGGTCCGCCTGCCTGGGCGCAATCGCTGCGCCGGACCCAGGACAATCGTCATCGCCGCCATGTCGCGCTGCAGACCCTCAAAGAGGGCGATCGCGGCGGCGCCTCTGCCACCCCTGACATCAAGGAAAAGGAAGACTGATCATGATATTGAAGCGCGCCGTCCAGCGTTACGGACACACACCCGAGCCTGAGACGCCCTACCAGAAGGCGGGGCAGGTCTGGGACGAGCGGATCGGCTCGGCCCGGATCCAGGCCCATAACTGGCGGCTCATGGCGTTCGGTACCCTTGGTCTGACGACTTTGCTGTCGGCAGCCTTGGTCTGGCAGTCATTGCAGAGCCGGGTGACGCCCTATGTCGTCGAGGTCGATGATCTGGGCGAAGCACGGGCCATAACCGAGGCCGACGCTAATTATCAGCCGACCGATCCGCAGATCGCCTGGCACCTCAAGCAATATATCGAGAATGTCCGCTCGACCTCGCTCGATCCGGTGCTGATGCGGCGGGCCTGGCTCTCGGCCTATGATTTCTCCACCGAGCGCGGCGCACGGACCCTTGGCGACTATGCCCGGCAGGCCAAGCCCTTCGCGCGGATCGGTGAGCGCACCGTTATGGTGCAGGTGACCAGCGTTGTCCGCGCCTCGGACCGCTCCTTCCAAGTGAAGTGGGTGGAGACCGCTTTCGAGCGCGGTACGGTCGCGGGGACGTCGCGATGGACGGCGATCCTGACCATCGTCACCACGCCGCCGACTTCGGCGGACACCCTGCGCCGCAATCCCCTCGGTATCTATGTCGATGCCATCGACTGGAGCCGGGAACTCGAGCCGCAGGCGATGCAGTCGCTGCCCGACGCAGGTCGGGCATCTGAACCCACCGAAGATCCGACGGCAGATGCCGAACGTCTTCCCGAAATCACTGGGGGCTGAAATAATGACCAGATCATTCCCACTGCTAGCAGCCGTAGCGGTCTCGCCGTTCATCGCTGCCATCATCACGCTACCGGCATCTGCGCAGATCCAGTCGAATGCCGTTGCGAACGCCAATCGCAACGCGACGGTTGAGCCGGTCGTGCAAGGCTTCGTCAACGCCGTGCAGGTCTTCCCGTTCGCTGAGGGCGCGCTCTATCATGTCATCACCGCGCCAGAGCGCGTGACGGACATTGCCCTGCAGCCGGGCGAGACATTAGTGTCAGTCGCCAGCGGCGATACCGCGCGCTGGATCATCGGCGATACGACGAGCGGCTCGGGGGCGGAGAAGCGCACGCATATCCTCGCGAAGCCCTTTTCCAGCGGGTTATCCACGAATCTTGTGATCACGACTGATCGTCGAACCTATCATCTGACGCTGAGCAGCACCGAGAAG
>JAHFPU010000204.1 GCA_023266635.1 Sphingobium sp. | reverse complement strand
AAGCTCGGCCGCTTCGGGTTCCGGCGAGGACTCAGCAAAGTCCGCCGCGTCGGCGACAATCTTGCGAATGTCCTGATCGATCTTCTTCAACTCGTCATCGGTGACGCCGGCCGCTTCCAGATGCTTCTTCGCGCCCTCGATCGGGTCGGACTTGTCGCGCATTTCCTGCACTTCCTCGCGCGACCGGTATTTGGCCGGGTCGGACATCGAGTGGCCGCGATAGCGATAGGTCTTCATTTCCAGCAGGATCGGCCCCTTGCCGGCATGCACCCACGCCAGCGCTTCCTCGGTCGCGCCCCGCACGGCCAGCACATCCATGCCGTTCACCTGGAGACCCGGAATACGGAAACTCTCACCACGACGATACAATTGGTCCTCGGCGGAGGATCGGTTGACCGAGGTGCCCATGGCGTATTGGTTGTTCTCAATCACGAAGATGATGGGAAGCTTCCACAGCTCTGCCATGTTGAAGCTTTCGTAGACCTGACCCTGGTTCGCCGCACCATCGCCGAAATAGGCGACGCATACGCCACCATCGTCACGATATTTATGCGCGAAGCCGAGGCCCGTGCCCAGGCCCACCTGCGCGCCGACGATGCCATGACCGCCGTAGAATTTATGCTCGACGGAGAACATATGCATCGATCCGCCCTTGCCGCGCGAAATGCCGGCGGCGCGGCCCGTCAGTTCGGCCATGATGACTTTGGGATCGATCCCATAGGCGAGCATATGCCCGTGGTCGCGATAGCCGGTGATCACGCTGTCCTTGCCAGGCTGCAACGCGGACTGAATGCCGACGGCTACGGCTTCCTGGCCGATATAGAGATGGCAGAAGCCGCCAATAAAACCGAGGCCGTAAAGCTGTCCGGCCTTTTCCTCGAAGCGACGGATAAGGACCATCTGGCGATAGAATTCGAGCAGTTCTTCCTTGCTCGCCTTGTAGTCACTGGGGGCATCGGGTCGCTCGCGATTATGATCGGCTGGCGCCGGTGAGGCCGAGCCGTCTTTTGCCTTTTCGGCGCGCGACGTTGTGGTTTTTGCCAAAGGAAGAATCCTTCTCGCTTGGTCCGGGGGAGGAGTGCCGGATATAAGAGCAGTGGACGGGATAATGCAACGGCAACCGCCGTTTTTCGACGGCAAAAACGCGCCGCGAAGCCTGAATCCGTGGCTTTAGTTCAGCGGAACGATGACTTCGTCCGGATGATTGAGGCCAAGCTCTCTGCGGATCAGTTCGTCCGCCATATCCGGATCAGTCCGGCGCGGGTCGAGCAGGTCGACACGGTTCTTCAGGCGATTACGGTCCGCCTTTACCAATGCCAGCTCGGTTTTCGCATTATTGAGCTGGCGCGAATAATCGCCCCACGCCAGAAGTCCGCGCGGACCCAGGATCGCATATCCCGCAAAGATGAAAAGCAACAGCACAGCGAATGCCGGCCCGAGGGCCGAGAAAAGTAGCATCCGCAGCTTGATGATATGCGCCATATCGCCTTGAATCACAGCCGATTCAGGGTTGCAAGGAAAATGTGGTTAATATGCGACTAAAGCCGCATCATTTGAAAATGGAGCGCCCCGCATAGACCGCGATATCGCCCAGTTCTTCCTCAATGCGGATCAACTGGTTGTATTTCGCGAGCCGGTCAGACCGCGCCAGGCTTCCGGTCTTGATCTGCCCGCAGTTGGTGGCGACGGCGAGATCAGCGATCGTCGCATCCTCGGTCTCGCCCGAACGGTGCGACATCACTGCCGTGTACGAGGACCGTTGCGCGAGGCTCACGGCCGCCAGCGTTTCGGTCAGCGATCCGATCTGGTTGACCTTCACCAGCAGCGAGTTGGCCAGACCCTTTTCGATGCCCATCGCCAAACGCTTGGGATTGGTGACGAACAGGTCGTCACCCACCAGCTGGACCTTACCGCCGATCTTGTCGGTCAGCGCCTTCCAGCCTTCGAAATCATCCTCGCTCATGCCGTCTTCAATCGACTTGATCGGATAGTCGGCGGTCAGCGCGGCCAGATAGTCCGCCATCTCAACCGGGCTCAGCGACAGGCCCTCGCCGGAAATCTCGTACTTGCCGTTTCTGAAGAATTCAGTCGCGGCGCAATCGAGCGCCAGCACGACATCGTCGCCCGGCTTGTAGCCCGCCTTTTCGATCGACAGCATGATGAAGTCGAGCGCATCGCGGGTGGAAGCGATGTTCGGCGCGAAGCCGCCCTCGTCGCCTACCGACGTCGCCAGCCCCTTGTCGTGAAGCCCTTTCTTGAGCGTGTGGAAGATTTCCGAACCGATCCGTACGGCGTCGGCAATGCTCTCCGCGCCGACTGGCATCACCATGAACTCCTGGAAGTCGATGGGATTGTCGGCATGTTCGCCGCCATTGATGATGTTCATCATCGGTACCGGCAGCACATGGGCGGACACGCCGCCGACATAGCGATACAGTGGCAGGCCCCGCGCATCGGCAGCAGCCTTAGAAACCGCGAGGCTGACGCCCAGGATCGCATTGGCGCCCAGGCGCGACTTGTTCTCCGTGCCGTCCAGCGCAATCATCGCTGCGTCCACGTCCGCCTGATCCTCGGCATCGTAGCCGACGATCGCCTCGGCGATCTCCGTATTGACGGCTTCCACAGCCTTCAGCACGCCCTTGCCCAGATAGCGCGCCTTATCGCCGTCGCGGATCTCGACCGCTTCATAGGCGCCCGTCGATGCACCCGAAGGCACCGCCGCGCGGCCGAAGCTGCCATCCTCCAGCATCACATCGACTTCCACGGTCGGGTTGCCCCGGCTGTCGAGGATCTGACGGGCGTGGATGTCGAGAATGGCGGTCATGGGATTCCCTCTGCTGGTGGTGCCGGCAAGGCGTCGATCGGCGACCGCTTAGCCAGCGTATGGCGATATGGCAATGCTGGCGGGCGCATATCTCCCACACTCTCCCGAAATGTGACACGGAAGGGATGCATTACGCACGCGGAACTGTTATTCGGCCCAAGCATTGATGGCGCACAGACTGCAGGAGTTGAGAAAAATGGCCGAAACCGCCGATCCCAAACCCAAGGCCCCCCGCAAGCCCCGCGCGCCAAAGACCGCAGCTGCCGCCTCGACGCCGGTAGCCGTGAAGGCCAAGCCCGTGAAAAAGGCGGCGACCCGCAAGGCTGCGGCCCCAAAGGCAGCGACTGCACGCAAGCCACGCGCGACAAAAGCGAAGGCTTCTGCAGGCAACACGGCATGGAAAGCCCAAGCTGATCAGATCAAGGAGCAGGCCGCCAAGACCGCACGGTCCGCTGCGGATTCCGCGAAGGGCAAAACCGGTTCGGCTATGCAGGGCTTGGCCAAGCTGATCGCCGACACGGCTGGGACGGTCGACGCAAAGCTTGGTCCGCAATATGGCGATTATGCGCGTTACGCTGCTGAAGCCGTTGCTGGCGCAGCGAAGTCGCTGGACGCGAAAGATGTCGATCAACTCGTCGGCGAAGCGCGCGATTTTGTCCGCAAGAGCCCTGCCGTCGCCATTGGCGCTGCGGCTGTGGTGGGCTTCGTGATGATGCGGCTCGCCAAGGGTTCGGGTTCGGACCAGGCCTGAAATGGTTTGGGCCTGAAAATGGTTCGGGCTTGAAGATCGTTCGGCGGCGCGGGCCGCCGCCTAGCCGGGGCATGATTACCAACCGTGACTGAAGCCACAAACACATCGTCGACCGGGCCGTTCGTGACGGGCGGGCCGGATAGCGCGATACCGCATGGCGCGTCGGGTCGTGAAGAACCGCTGAAGGATGTGCTTCAACGGCTTGTCGACAATGGCAAGGCCTATGCCGATGCGGAGATCAACCGGCAAAAAATAAGGGCAGCGTTCGTCGGCTCCGGCCTGCGAACTATCGCCCTGCTCGTCACTATAGCTCTAATCTTGCTCTTTGGTACGCTTGTGACCCTGATGATCGGGCTGGTGTTCGCGCTCGCGCCTTATCTGAAGCCATTGGGCGCCACATGCGCGGTGTCTTTCGTCGCTCTGATTATTGTCGCTATCCTGCTGCTTGCGGCGAAGAAGCGTGTCGCCACCTTGCTGCCCGGAAAAGACTGATGGCTGATATGGAGGACTACCGGAAGGCGAGTGCGGAAGCGGATTTGGCGCGCGCCCGCTTCCTCGGCACGCTGGACATTGCGAAAAGCTGCCTGTCCGCCTCCAGACTGAAAGCCCGCGCACAGGCGCTGGTGGTCGAGGCGCTTCAGGACAGCGGGAAACAAGCCCGGTCTGCCGTGGTCCGTCACCCTGTTGCCTTGGCGGCTACT
>JAHFPU010000072.1 GCA_023266635.1 Sphingobium sp. | reverse complement strand
CCCTGCATTGACCCGGACGATATGATGCTCAGGCTCGAACCAGGCGACGAACCGCTGCCCGTCGCCCTCCCCAACTTCGCGAAAGCGCACGAACGCCCGCATCTTGTGCATGTCGCGACGGACAATCTTCGCCATGCCCTCCAGCCGCTGGACCATCGGGTCGGCGCGATCCTCCAAAAGGGCCGGGTTCTCGCGCAACCGGACCAGCGCGCCGTAAAGCAGCGCGAACCGCGCCGGATCACGGTGACACACGCCCGTGCGGGCAAGATCGATAAAGGCGCGCGGCACGGCAAACGCCGCTCCGCCCGCGCCCATCGCATTGGAGGCCAGCCCGCCGAACAGATCGCCCGTTCCAGCCTCAACTTGCCAGATGGTGTCGTCCATCGGCACGCCCGCCGCTGCCAGTTCGCGCGCCGCGCTGCGCCAGCCCTCAAAATCATCCTCCTGGGACAGATCGATCCGTCGCATCACGCCCATGCTCAGGCCGCGAACAGTTCCAGCTGCTCAGTGCGCGGCGTCACCAGCGATTCCAGATCAGCGCGATCCGTCAGCCGCACCGGCCGCCAGTCGTCCGCCACCAGAAAAGGCCGCACCTTCGCCACCGATACCGTCAACCGACCAATATCCGCCAGCCGCAGCCGCCGCCAGCGCCGGGCGGCAAGGATCGCATCCACCGCCTTCACGCCCAATCCGGGTACGCGCAACAGCATGTCTCGAGGTGCTCTATTAACGTCCACCGGAAACCGGCCCCGGAATTTCAGCGCCCAAGCCAGCTTGGGGTCGATATCCAACCGCAGCATCCCGGCATCGTCCGTCGCGTCGCGCACATCAAGGGGACTATAGCCATAGAATCGCATCAGCCAGTCGGACTGGTAGAGCCGGTGTTCGCGCATCAGCGGCGGGCGGCGCAGCGGCAGGATCACACTCGCATCGGGAATTGGGCTGAACGCCGAATAATAGACGCGCCGCAGACCGAAACGGCCATAGAGGCGGCTGGCGGTTGTCACGATCTCCCCATCATTGGCGCTATCCGCCCCGACGATCATCTGCGTCGATTGCCCCGCCGGCGCAAAATTCGGCGCGGAGCGGAAACGCTTCTTCGCATCATGGCCGTCCTCGATGTCGCTCTTCATCGCCCGCATCGCGCCCTCGATCCGGATCGATGACTTTTCCGGCGCCAGCCGGGAGAGACCCGACGCGGTCGGCAGTTCGACGTTGATGGATATGCGATCGGCATGCACCCCGGCCTGACGGATCAACTCCGGATCGGCGTCGGGAATGGTCTTGAGGTGAATATACCCCCGGAACTGATGCTCTTCCCGCAAGCATCGCGCGACCGCCACCACCTGCTCCATCGTATAATCGGGATTGCGAATGATGCCGGAAGAGAGAAACAACCCCTCGATATAATTTCGGCGATAGAAGTTTAGCGTGAGGTTCACGACCTCCTGCACCGTGAATCGCGCCCGTCGGACGTTGGAACTGCGGCGATTGATGCAATAATGGCAGTCGAAGACGCAGCTGTTGGTCAACAGGATTTTCAGCAGGGATATGCAGCGGCCGTCCGGAGCATAGGAATGGCAGATGCCCATTCCCTCGGTCGACCCTATCCCCTTGGCCTTCCCCGCTGAGTCCCGTTTCGCGGTGCCGGACGACGCGCAGGACGCATCATATTTCGCCGCGTCCGCTAGGATTTCGAGTTTCTGCCGGGTATCGATCTGCGCCATTTGTTCATATTATGTTCTTTTTTGCCCCTGTCTATCCCAAAGGCCTTAATCTGCGCTAAATCTCACGGATATAAAGGGCGATGGAGGGCCAGTCAGTGTAGCGGGACCGGCCCTCTTCGGGGTGCGATTATTATCGCATCGCTATCCCAAGGCCTGGAGCGTTGCGATCAGGTTAAAATCAGAGGCCGCATAGGCCTGAAATCAAATATAGTCACACTTCTAGGCTGGTTCTGCCCAGGATTAACGAGAGGCCTGTTTGCATGCGCCGATGCGGCGCCCTTCCATTGCGAAATCAAAGGGCGCGCTATCGGCAATACCCTGCGACTGAATCTGCACCAGCCGGGGCGTTTCCACACGCAGCGCAGTCCGGCCATTGCCCGCAGCAGCGCAATCATAGGTAACGACGACCTGCGTGGCGGTGTCGGTCACGACAAAACGACTGCAACTGCGTCCGGCGTGACGCACCTGGAGCAACTGGCGCATATCCGTCAGGCACATATGCTTGGTGGCGCCGCCCGGCTCTCGGCTGCGCAGTTCCCAATCGCCCGGCTCCAGCGTGCTGAGGCCGGCGATCACGGGCGTCTGCACCGGCGCAGCCACGGCTCCGCCGGCCATCGCCATGGCCAATACATAGATGAGACGCTTGATCGCGATACGCATCGCTTGAATTCCATCCTCGCCACCGGCCTGATTTCAGGTCCAGGCGGAACTGCGCCCTTTACGCTGTCCGCTTAGGCCCCGAATAAGGCAAATTCATAGCAAAAATGGCACGTCGCGCCTCAATTGCAACAATCGTAACAAAGGCGTATCGTTTTGATACCGTTTTGGGCCTAATTTTCGAGGCTGACGAGCGAGACGGGAAAAATGCGCGAGCAGAAGGCGCAATCGACGTTGATGCTGCCGTCCTCGTCGGCCATCGCAGCCCTCTCGTCCGCCGGAAACCGGCCGATCACATCGCGGATATGGTCGATATTGCATCGGCAGCCTTTGCCGATCGGGACGGGATCGGTCACCCTGATTTCGCCCTCATCATGGAATAGGCGCCACATGATGTCGGACAGCGGCAGGGTCCGGTCGCTCAGTTCCTCGTCCTTCAAGGTCTGCGCCAGCACCTGCACATGCTCCCACTCGGGATGATCATGGCGCACATGCAGCCGCTCGCGGCCCACCTCCCCCTCGGGCAGATGCTGGAGGAGAATGCCGGCGGCAACGCACCCCTGCGCGTCATGGCGCGTGGCGATCTGGACGTAGCTGGGGATCTGCTCCGACTGGAAGAAATAATGCTCAGCCGCCTTGCCCAGCGAAGGCCCCTCCAGCGGCACGATGCCCTGATACCGCTCGCCGGTCGTCGCCTGGTCGAAGGTGATGGCCAGATAGCCCTTGCCGAACAGCCCGAACAGGCTGGGATCGGCGCCAAGTTCAGCCAGTCGGTCCGCGTCGAACTGCACATAACCGCGCACCTCGCCACCGCGATAATCCGCGACCAGCAGGCGGACGACGCCATTTTCGGTCTGCGCCTGCATGGTCAACTGGCCACCCGCATCCTTCAGCGTACTGCCCAGCAGCGCGCACAACACCAGCGCCTCGGCCAGCAACCGTTCGATCGGCGGCGGGTAGCTGTGCGCGGACAGAACATCGTCCAGCACCGGACCCAGCCTAACTATACGCCCGCGCGCATGGCGGGACGGGATCGTGAAGCCCATGGTCTGGTCAAGGTCGGTGGGGGCAGAAAGCGCCAAGGTCTGTCTTTCTCCCCTCCCTGGAAGGGAGGGGTCGGGGGTGGGTTCGCCGCGTCAGCGGCGGCTGATCATCGCAAGGACAGGACGTTCGCTTCGCTCACGCCCCACCTCTGCCCCTCCCTTGCAGGGAGGGGAAAGCGAAATATAAGATCAGCCTACAGCTTTCCAAGCGCCCAAAGCAGCACCGACTTCTGGGCATGCAGGCGGTTCTCCGCCTCGTCCCAGATCAGCGACTGCGGCCCGTCGATCACCGCATCCACCACTTCCTCGCCGCGATGCGCGGGCAGGCAATGGAGGAATTTGGCGTCGGGCTTGGCCAGCGCCATCAAATCTTCCGTCACCTGATAGGGCATCATCGCGGCCAGCTTGTTGTGCACATGCTCCTGCCCCATCGATATCCAGGTGTCGGTGACGACCACATCAGCGCCCTTTGCCACGGCCTGCGCATCGCGCGACAACGTGATTTTCGCGCCCAGCTTCTCCGCCTCCACGGCAAAGCGCGGATCGGGTTCATAGCCCTGTGGCACGCCGAAACGGACGTTGAACTTCATAAGCCCTGCCGCCTCGATCACCGAATGCAGCACATTATTGCCATCGCCGAGCCAGGCCCATTCAGATCCCGGCAGCGCAACGCCATGCTCTATCACGGTCAGCAGATCCGCCATGATCTGACAGGGATGCGACAGGTCAGTCAGGCCATTGATGACCGGGACGGTGGCGTAATGGGCCATCTCCTCGATCTTGGCATGATCGTCGGTGCGGATCATGATCGCGTCGACCATGCGGCTCAGCACGCGGGCGGTGTCCGCCAGCGTCTCGCCACGGCCAAGCTGCATCGACCCGCCGTCCATGACGATCGACGTGCCGCCCAACTGGCGGATCGCCATGTCGAACGACACGCGCGTGCGGGTTGAGCTCTTTTCGAAAATCATCGCCAGCGTGTGACCGGCGAGCGGCGCGTCAGCGTCCGCCTTGCCCTTCGGCCAGCCGGCGCGCGCCGCCTTCCGGTCGATGGCGTCGGCAATCATTGCGGCGATCGCGTCGCCGCCTGCGTTGGACAGGTTCAGGAAATGTCTTGTCATGTTTGATCCCCCAGACATCGTGCTCCTGCGGAGGCAGGAGCCCAGGGCCACGTCACGCGACAACGGCCCTAGACTCCGGCTCAAGGCCGGAGCACGATGTGAATCAGGCCGCCTTTGCCGCGAAGTCCCGCGCGCCGGCGGAGAGCTTCTCGATGCATTCGGCTATATGGCTGTCCTCGATGACCAGCGGCGGCAGGATGCGGACGACATTCTGTCCGGCGGACACTGTCAGCAGGCCGTGATTGTCGCGCAGATGGCCGACGAAGGCGCGCGCGTCGGCGCTGTCCTTCATCTTCAGGCCCAGCATCAGCCCCATGCCGCGCACATCCTCGAACAGGCCGTCATGGTTGGGGATCAGTTGCTCCAGCGCGGAACGCAGACGCGCGCCCTTCGCCTTCACATTGTCAAGGAAGCCGTCAGCCAGCACCTCGTCCAGCACGGCGCTGCCCACCGCCATCGCCAGCGGATTGCCGCCATAGGTGGAGCCGTGCGTGCCGAACACCATGCCCTTGGCCGCTTCCTCCGTCGCCAGGCATGCGCCCATCGGGAAACCGCCGCCAATGCCCTTGGCTACCGCCATGATGTCCGGCGTGATGCCGTACTGCTCATGCGCGAAGAAGGTGCCGGTGCGCGCATAGCCGCACTGGACCTCGTCCAGGATCAGCAGCAGGCCCTTCTCGTCGCACAGCGCCCGCAGGCCGGTCAGGAATTCCTTGGTCGCCGGCGTGACGCCGCCTTCACCCTGCACCGGCTCCAGCAGGAAGCCGGCGGTGTTGTCGTCGACCTGAGCGGCGGCTGCCTCCAGATCGTTGAACGGCACCACCGTGAAGCCGGGGAGCAGCGGCTCGAAGCCGTCGCGCATCTTGGGCTGGCTGGTTGCGGAGATCGTACCCAGCGTCCGTCCGTGGAAGGCGTTGTCAAAGCTGATGATCTTATGCTTGTGCGGATTGCCCTCGGCATAGTGGAAACGGCGCGCGGTCTTGATTCCGCACTCCACAGCCTCGGCTCCGGAATTGGTAAAGAACACCGTGTCGGCGAAAGTATTGTCCACCAGCCGCTTGGCGAAAGCCTCACCCTGCGGACTGCCATAGAGATTCGACACATGCATCAGCGTAGCCGCCTGCTCGGCGATCGCCTTCACCAGCGTCGGATGGCCATGGCCCAGCAGGTTGACCGCGATGCCGCTGGCGAAATCCAGATACCGCTCGCCGCGTTCGCCGATCAGGTAGCACCCCTCGCCTCGGACCGGACGTACATCGCACCGGGGATAAACGGGCATGAGCGGCGTAATCGACATGATACCTTCCCTTCTGGAACTTGCGCTGTACGTCAAAACGCAAAAAGGCAGCCCCCGCCGGGCCGCCCTTTGCGAGTGCCGCCTATACTGGGTGGAATGTAGAAGCGCAACACCGGCTGGTTCAGCGTTTGAGCGCCCATATGCGATATGGTGCTGGCACCTCGAGCTTGGTGGCCGTTAAACTTGCAAGCATACTGTGGCACATCAGAAGCAGCTCATGAACGCTTTTCAGCATGTAGCGATCAGCGCCTGCGCATCGGCCGCAAAGCTAATTTGCGCGCGGCCTCCAACGATCCAGCATTCGCTTTCCCGCCAATCCTGCCCGTCGATCGCCCCATGCCCGGCCAACGGGATGAACCAGCTTTGCCCCTCCGGCAGGGTCAGGCTTTCGCCCGCCGCCGGGGCGACCATATCCAGCGTGAACGGCTTGTCCGCGCCTTCCAGCATCCGGGCGGCGCTGCCAGCCGGGAAAATCTGCTCGGCCATGGGGTAGGGGACCGCTTTCGCCACCGCCACGCCATCGTCCAGATGCAGTTCGCGCGGCCGCCCATAGTCATATAGGCGATAGGTCACGTCATTGTTGAGCTGCACCTCGACCAGCGTCAGCCCGCCGCCGATGGCGTGGATCGTCCCGGCCGGAATATAATAGAAGCTGCCCTTGGCGACCGGCTTCCAGTCCATCAACTGCTCGATCGACCCGTCCAGCGCCGCAGCACGCAACGCCTCCGCGCTCAGCGGCTCTTTGACGCCGATGCCCAGCACCGCGTCCGGCTCCGCATCCAATATATACCAGCATTCGGACTTGCCGCCGGGCAGGCCGCGTTCTCTGGCTTCCGCATCATTGGGATGGACCTGGATCGACAGCTTCTCGCTGGTGAAGATATATTTGACCAGCAGCGGCAGATGCCTGCCCTCCGGTCCATCGAACCAGATCTCGCCGATCTGCTTGGCATCGGGGTTTGGAAAGATCGACGGAAGCTCGGTCCGGCCCCATGGCTTTTCCACAGATTTCGTATGCAGCTTCAAGGCAATCATAAATCTATATGTCTTCCATCATTGCTTCGAATTTGAGCCTTATCGGGCGATTATTAAAGCTTTTGTGCTCCGTGGCACATTTGAGCCTTGCTGCCATGACTGCGCAGCCGATAGCATCCTTCCTTTCTCATCAAGACCCGGGAAACCGGCAGGCCGCCGCATTCCCCAAGACGATCCGCGCCATTTCACCTTAAGTCTTAGGGATCAATGGATTTCCCGGTATAAGACCCCTCCGCCATTTCCGGGGGATATGAAAGCTGCAGTTCGTCCTACATGAAATTTCCCCGGTTTTTTTCCTCCACCACGCATGACATGGCCATTGACCTTGGCACCGTGAACACCGTCATCCATGTCCGCGATCGCGGTATCGTGCTCAACGAGCCTTCGGTGATCGCGCTGGAAACCCTGAACGGCATCCGCCGCGTGAAGGTCGTCGGCAACGAGGCCAAGCTGATGATGGGCAAGACGCCCAACAACATTCAGGCAATCCGGCCCTTGCGCGACGGCGTGATCGCCGACATCGACATCGCCGAACAGATGATAAAGCACCTGATCGACAAGGCGCTGGGTGGCCCGGCGCGCCTGCCGCGCAGCTATGAGGTCGTGATCTGCGTGCCGTCCGGCTCCACCATGGTCGAGCGCCGCGCATTGCGTGATGCGGCGTCCAACGCTGGGGCCTCGCGCGTACAGTTGATCGAGGAGCCGATGGCCGCAGCAATCGGAGCCGGGCTACCCGTCACCGAACCGGTCGGCGCGATGGTTGTCGATATCGGCGGCGGCACGACGGAGGTCGCGGTCCTGTCCCTGAGCGGCATCGCCTACAGCAATTCCGTGCGCATCGGCGGCGACAAGCTGGACGACGCCATTTCCTCGCACATCCGCCGCACGCACAATATGCTGATCGGCGAAGTGACGGCGGAGCGCGTGAAGCATGTCATCGGGTCAGCGATCATGCCGTCCGGCACTGGCGCGACCATGATCGTCAAGGGCCGCGATCTGGTCAACGGCCGGCCGGCCGAGATCACCGTATCGGAAGCGGAGATCGCCAGCGCGCTCGCGGAACCCGTCGCGCAGATCATCGGCGCGGTCATGTCGGCGCTTGAGGCGACGGCGCCCGAATTGTCGGCCGACATCATCGAGGAAGGCATCACCCTGACCGGTGGCGGCGCCCTTCTGCGCAGGATCGATATCGCCCTGTCGGAGGCCACCGGCCTGCCCGTCAAGGTGGCGGATGATGCGTTGATATGCGTCGCAATGGGTGCGGGCCAGGCGCTCGAACAGTCGGCCTATTCCGGCGTCTTGGCCGCTGCCTGACAAGTAACGCCTCCAAAACGGTGATAAATATACAACAGGTTCAATCGTTTATCTTAGGTTCATGAAACCAGCGGGTCCCCTGAACCGTATCTGCCCTGCTCACTGAAGCAACGCAGAGGAATATCTTTCATGAAATCATTTATAAAAGCGTCATTGGGCGCCACGGCAGCGCTCGTCCTTGCGACGCCCGCTCTGGCCCAGTCCGATGCAGCGAGCGATGCCGGAAGCTGGACCGGCCCTTATATCGGCGGGTCCGGCGGCTATGGCTGGCAGCCCAATAACAAGCGCGACAAGAATGAAACGGTCGTCTTCGATACGAACGGCGACGGCAATTTCGACAATACGGTGCGCACGGCCGCCGGCGGCAACGCTTTCTCACCCGGTTTCTGCCGCGGACAGGCGCTGGGATCGGCGCCATCAAGCTGCGCAGGCGACAATGACGGCAAGGTCGGCTGGTCCGTCCATGCCGGTTACGATTATCAGATCGGCAGCTTCGTCCTTGGCGGTGTCGTCGAAGGCGGCCAGAGCGGCTTCAGCAACAGCGTCAGCGGCTTCAGCACCACGCCGGCCAGCTACACCTTCACCCGCAAGCTGGACTGGGACGGCGCAGCGCGCCTTCGTGCCGGTTTCGCCCTGCCCACCGGTACGCTGATCTACGGCACCGGCGGTCTCGCCTATGGCAAGATCAAGCGCAGCTTCTCCACCACCAACACGTTCAACACCTTCACGGACAGTGACCGGTCGACCGACGATTGGGGCTGGACGGCCGGCGGCGGCATCGAGCAGAAGGTCGCGAAGAACTTCTCCATCGGCGTGTTGTACCGCTACACGCGATTCAATGACGGAGCCTACGTGGTGAATGTCGCGAACGGAACGCCTCCCTCGGCGACCAACCCGTTCGTCAATCCGGCCTTCACGTCCGGCAGCACGGACATGACCCGGACCAACAGCCGCTTCGACAATCAGAGCGTGCGCGCAACGGCAAGCTTCCGCTTCTAGGACGCCGCCGACCGGGATCGAAACATCCCACCCCCGTTCGCTTCGAGCGAAGTCGAGAAGCCTTAGCGCTGGTTTCTCGACAAGCTCGAAACGAACGGATGTTGGAATGGTCTGAGTAGAACCGATTTCGATCGCACAAAAAAAAGCGCCCCCGGTTCATCGCGAACCGGGGGCGCTTTCTTATATCCGCAGGTACGCGATCAGCCGATCTGCGCCCAGGCCTCCGCAATCTCGGCGATCATCGCACGGGCCTGTGTCACGTCGTCAGGCGTGCCCGCGATCAGCAGACGCCGCGCCTGACGGTAGATCTGCGCCAGGCCAAGGGCGATGTCGCCGCCCTGCTCGAAGTCCAGGCTCGATTCCAGCGCGTGCAGGATGGTCAGCGCGCGCGAGCTTTTCTCGGTCGCCTTGGCGCGGTCGCCCTGCCGTTCGGCGACGACCGCCGCGTCCATCGCGAACGTCAGTTCGTCGAACAGGATCTTGACCAGCGCGTGCGGCGAAGCGCCATCCGTGCGGCTTCCGGCATGCACTGCTGCATAGCGGCGCGTGGCTGATCCGGCATATCCCTGTCCGTAGAACATCGTCGTCATCGTCCCTTATGAATATAATCAGTTATTGCTGCTGTTCCACGAGGCGATCTGCTGCGTCAGATAAGTCTGCGTCGCCTTCAGCGTCGTGAGCTGCGTTTCCATGTTTGCGTAGATGGTGGTCATGCGATCTTCGTAATCGGACATGTCCTTGTCCAGCTTCTCCAGCTGGGCGGTCAGAGATGTCTGCAGTGCCTTATACTTGTTCTGCGAGGCGGTCAGGGATCCGCTGGTTCCCTGGATCGAATCCCGCACCTTCTTCATCGCGCCGGCAAGGCCGGGGTTGGTGTCGGACGCAACCGCCGGGTTGAGCATCTGCGTTACCGCTTCCGGATTGGCGGAGATCACGGCATCCAGCTTCGTCGTGTCGAGCGTCAGGGTGCCGTCGCGGTTGGTGCTGACGCCAAGGTCGGCCAATGTGCGCACCGGACCGCTCGCCATCATGCTGGTCGAAGTCAACCGCGCCAGTTGCGTCTTCATGTCGCGTACGCCTGGGTCGCCCGCCAGCGCGCCGGCAGAGCTTGAATCCACACCCGGCGCCGAGGCCGAGTTGAGCGCCTTGCGCAGCGTGTTGTAGGCATCGACGAACTCGACCACCAGGTCGCGCATCGATGACGTCGGCTGCGTGCTCGCCAGGGTCACAAGCGTGCCCGGCTCCGCCTTGTTCAGGTCGATCCGCACATAGGGGATGGCCGTGTCGATCGTGTTGGTGCTGTTGTGCATCTCCACATTGTCGATGGCGATAATGCTGTCCTGCGCGCTCTGCTTCTTGGTCATGCCGCCGGCCGTGCCGTCGAAAGTGAAGCGCTGAAGATCGACGTCGGCCGTGTCGTCGTCGCCTTTGGTCAGGGTAAAGCCGTTGGCTGCGCCCGTCGCGCCCTTCATGACAAGGCGCGCGCCCTGATTGTCGGTCACGACCGTGGCGGTGACGCCCGCACCCTTGGCGTTGATGGCGGCGGCAAGGCCGTCCAGCGTGTTGTTGGTGCTGTCGATCGTGATCGTCTGCGGACCAGAGGCCGTCGTCAGCGTCAGCGTACCCGTGCCGACTGCGGTCGTCTTGGAGGCGAGCGTTGCCGATTGCAGCGTCTGGGCAGAGGCGAGCTGCTTCACTTCGATCTGCGCGGGTAATCCGGTCGGCGTGCCGCCTGGGATAGCGCTCACCGCGACGATGGTCGGGTCATTGGAAGCCGGCGTGCCGGAAAATCCGGTGCCCGACAGCAAACTGCTAAGTGCGTTGGAAAATGTGTCGAGGGAGCTGGAGGCAGAAGCAAGCGCCGAAATACGCGCATTGTTGGTCGACTGCCGGCTGGTAATCACCGACTCCTTGGGTTCGCGCACCGCAGCGACAAGCTTGGTGACCAGCGCGCCGGTGTCGATACCGGAGCCGATGCCCAATGATGTGGAGATGCTGGTGCCGATCGATGTCATCTGCGTTCCCTTTCAAGGGGATATAACGGCAGGCGCGCGGAAGGATTTAGCGCCGGCCGATGAAAAACCGTGCCTCGCGATAGCAGATCATGCTTAATGAAATGCTTCAGGCAGAAGCGGTGAGAATCTGGTCCACGGTGCCCGGCTTCAGATGCGCCTGGGCCGATCGTGTCTGCAAAGCCTGGTTGGCCATTGCCTTTGCGACCATCTCTGCATGCTCCACCATTTCCCGGCTGGCGGGCGGCAATGGAACGATGATGATCGCTGGTGGCAGAAGGGCCGTGATCGCCGCTTCGGCGTCGCCAGGCGTCGATGCGGAGGTGGACGGACCCGTGCGTAGACCGGCAAGAATGCCGGCGATGCTGGCGTGCACCCGCGCATATTCCGCGGCGCTGGCGAGTTGCTCCTCGCTGCCGGCGGCCAGATCGACCGCGCTATCTACTGGTGCTGAAGCCGTCGAAGCCTGAGCTGCGGCCGCTATCGCGGCATCCGCGACGACCGGGGTCGCTGCGGACACACTGGGAGCAACAGCCGTCGTCCGCGTAATGCGGTCGATCGGCGCGATCTCGCTGCGTGACTGATACTCGTTCATGACGCACCAACCTAAAGGCGTCCCCATGAATATAATACGGACGAGCGCGCCTAATCTTTAGTTCACCACCGCAAATTTTTTTAGCGATGCCTAAAGGCAATCAAGTCTCTGACATATATAGATTAATTTCGTGATATCGCGCCAGGAAACCGGAACAACGGAAAATTTTATTCGGTTTTCTTTCCGTCCGCGTCGAACCGCATCGTCTCCGGCACGGTGATGAAGGGACGGTCCATTTCGGTCGCCATCTTGTTCTCGACCCGGAAGACGAAGGCCAGCACCGTCGCCACTGCCATATACAGCGCCTCGTCGACGATCTGCCCGGCGCGCGACGTATAGTAGATGGCGCGGGCGAGTTCGGGATATTGCAGCACCGGCACCGACTTCTCATTGGCGACCTCGCGGATCGCCGCAGCCATCACGTCGCGGCCGCGCGCGACGACGACCGGCGCGGCATCCTTGCCCGGATGATAGCGCAGGGCGACAGCGAAATGGGTCGGGTTGGTGATGATGACGCTCGCCTCGGCCACGGCCTTGCGGGTAGAATTGTTCATCATCTCATGCTGGCGACGGCGGATCTGCCCCTTCATTTCGGGGGAGCCCTCCTGCTCCTTATGCTCGTCGCGCACTTCCTGCTTGGTCATGTAGAGGCGCTTGTTGCGCTGCATGATCTGCGACGGCACATCGATGCCAGCGATCACAAACAGCGCGCCGGCCATCGCGACGCAGGCGAGGATGAAGATGCTGCCGACCTCAGCCAGCGCAGGCTCCAGCCCCATCCGCCCCATGGCGACGATCGCGGTCAGCCGGTCCCAGACCAGCCAGAAGCCGATGGAACCGAGCAGCGCGACCTTCGCGATCGACTTGGCCAGTTCGATCAATCCCTGCAGGCCGAAGATGCGCTTGAGGCCGCTTGCCGGATTGAGCTTCGACGGCTTCACCTTGAAAGCGTTGGGGCGGAAGCCCAGCGATCCCAGCAGGGCGGGGCCAGCGACCGCCGCCAGCACCGTCGCCAGCAAGACCCCGCCGACCGGAACCGCGACCACGCCCAGGAGGGTATAAAAGCGCGCGGATGGCGAGAAATCGGCGACATCCTCATGATCGAAGCGCAGGCCCTGCGTCAGCATATGCGCCATGGAATCGAATATGGAGGGACCGGTAATCGCCAGCCAGGCGACGCCGGCCATGACGACCAGCGCGGTTGCCAGATCGCGGGACTGGAGAAGATCGCCATTCTTCGCGGCTTCGGAAAGCCGCTTGGCTGTCGGTTTCTCGGTTTTCTCGCCGCCGCCGCTGGGAGGGTTCGCCATGGCCTAGTGCCCCGATGCTATGGCTTCGGCCTCGTCGAGGCCGGCTTTCAGGGAATTGGCAATGCCCTCGCCCATGACGGGCGCGGTTACTGCGAGCAGGATAAGCCCCGCCATCAGCGCCACCGGCATGCCGACGGCAAACAGGTTGAGCGAAGGCGCCGAGCGCGCCAGCATACCCATGACGATCTGCACCAGCACCAGCGCGAAGCCGACCGGCAGGGCAATGGTCAGTCCCGCGCCGAGCAGCGTCCCGCCGAACTTGACCAGGTTCCATACCGCATCGTTCGATAGCATCGCCGCGCCGGGCGGCAGCGCCTGATAGCTTTTCACCACGAAGCCGATCAGCAGCAGATGCCCGTTCATGCCGAGCAGCAGGAACGTCGCGAGGATCGACAGGAACTGTCCCACCGCCTGCGTCCCCTGCCCTGATTGCGGATCGACCATCGCGGCAAAGCCAAGGCCCATCGTGTTGCCGATCGCCTCCCCGGCTACGAAGGCGGCGGCATAGCCGATCTGGAGCGCGAACCCCATGGCCAGGCCGCACATCACCTCGCCCATCACCATCATGATGCCCTGAAAGCTGGCGATGCCATCGGGCGGCAGGACGATCTTCACGCTGTTGAGCGCAGCGATGCCCAGCGCCAGCGCCAGGATCAGCCGCAATTGCACCGGCACCGTCGGCGCGCCGAAGATCGGCGCGGCAAGAAAAGCAGCGCCCGGCCGGATCATCGCGATCAGCAGGACCCACAGTTGCGCTTCAACGCCGACGAAACCCGGAGCAATCATGATAGGCGCGCGATCATTGCAGCAGATCGGGAATGCGTTCGAAAATCTCGCGGGTGAAATCCGCGATCAGGATCATGATCGATCCGCCGAACAGGGCGAGCATGCCGCCGACGACGATCAGCTTCGGCACGAAACTCAGCGTCGCCTCGTTGATCGACGTCGCCGCTTGGATCATCCCGAGCAACAGGCCCGCGACCAGCGCCGGAATCAGGATCGGCGCCGTCGCCAGCGCCGTGATCCACAGCGCCTGCTGCGCGATGCCCATGAAGAAATCGGAGTTCTCCATCGCTCTGCCCCTATGTCGCGAAGGAGCTGGCTAGGGACCCCATCGTCAGCGCCCATCCGTCGACCAGCACGAACAGCAGCAGCTTGAACGGCATGGAGATGATCGTCGGCGACAGCATCATCATGCCCAGCGCCATGAGCGTCGAGGCGACGACAAGGTCGATGATGAGGAAAGGGAGGAAGATCATGAAGCCGATCTGGAACGCCGTCTTGAGTTCCGAGGTGACGAACGCCGGGAGCAGGATCGTGAACGGCACGTCAGCCGGCGAACGGAAGGCGGGCGCTTCGGCAAGGCC
>JAHFPU010000237.1 GCA_023266635.1 Sphingobium sp. | reverse complement strand
AGTTCCTTCACCGCCTCCATGAAGGGCAGGCCGCGCTGGTCGGTCATCCAGCGGATGGCGTCCCCATGCGCGCCACAGCCGAAACAATGGTAGAAACCCTTCTCGTCATTGATCGTGAAGCTGGGCGTCTTCTCGTTATGGAAGGGGCAGCACGCCTTATATTCGCGGCCCGCTTTCTGCACCTTCACGGACTTGCCGATGAGGGTCGAAAGCGTTATCCGCGCGCGCAGTTCGTCCAGCCATTGGGGGGTTAGACTCAATGTCCCCCCTCCCGCATGCGGGAGGGGTCGGGGGAGGGCATGTCAGCGATGACACGCGCAATCTCCTTCGTAACGCCCTCGAGATTATCCATTACATCGTTGTTCCAGAAGCGGATCACGCGATACCCTTGGCTTTGCAGAAACAGGGTCCGGTTGCGATCAATCTCGTCTCCATGCTGGCCGCCGTCCACCTCCACGACCAGCTTGATCGACCTTGCCACGAAATCGCATATGAAAGGTCCGACCGGCACTTGCCGATTGAAACGTACGCCAGCCAGTTTCCGCGCGCTAATGGCCTGCCAAAGCTTTCGCTCTGCGTCGGTGGCGCTGTTGCGCAGATCGCGCGCTCGCGCTGTTGGGCGGGCGTAGGCTTTGTCCATTTCGGGTTGACGGAACATGCCCTCCCCTAACCCCTCCCGCAAGCGGGAGGGGGATTTTCACCGCCAGATATTCAGCTCAACGCCGCCTTCACCAGCCCGCTCGCCTTGCTCATGTCGATCACCGTGCCGTGGCGTTCCTTCAGGACGGCCATGACCTTGCCCATGTCCTTGGGCGTCGTGGCGCCGACCTCTGCCTTGATGCCCTCGATCGCGGCCTTGGTGTCGGCCTCGCTCATCTGCGCGGGGAGGAAGCTTTCGATGACGGCCAGTTCCGCCTGTTCCTTCGCGGCGAGTTCCGTGCGGCCGCCGGTTTCGAACATGGTGATCGATTCGCGGCGCTGCTTGGCCATCTTCTGGAGGACGTCGACGACGATGGAATCATCCTCTGGCACTTGGGCGGCGGTGCGCAGTTCGATGTCGCGGTCCTTCAGCTTCGCGAGGATAAGGCGCACGGCGGCCAGCCTTTCCTTGTCTCCGCCCTTCATTGAGGCGATCTGGGCGGCCTTTATGGCGTCGCGAATCATGGCGAAGGGGCTCCTCTGCTGCGGGAAAGAAACAGATATAGCGGCAAAGCGGATTCGATAATAGCATTGACCCTGCGGCCCTGCGGGCATAGGTGACCGGCCGTTTAACCCGTGCAAAACCGGGTGCCGCAAAAGCAACATGAAGGACGCCCACACCATGGCAGATGCCAAATCCCCGACCGTGCCCAAAGGAGCCACGGGGGTATTGGTTCTGGCCGACGGCACGGCGATTTTCGGTCGCGGCTTCGGTGCGGTGGGCGACGCGGTGGGCGAAGTATGCTTCAACACCGCCATGACCGGCTATCAGGAGGTCATGACCGACCCCAGCTATGCCGGGCAGATCGTCACCTTCACCTTCCCCCATATCGGCAATGTCGGCACCAACCTGGACGATGTCGAGGCGGACAGCCCGTTCGCGCTTGGCTGCGTGGTGCGGCAGGATGTGACCGAGCCAAGCAATTTCCGCAATGTCGAGCCGTTCGACGTATGGATGAAGGCGCAAGGGCGCATTGGCCTGTCCGGCGTAGACACCCGCGCTCTGACCCGGATGATTCGCGTGAAGGGCGCGCCCAATGCGGTGATCGCCCATGATCCCGACGGCGCGTTCGATATCGCGGCGCTGGCGGAGAAGGCGAAGGCCTGGCCGGGGCTGGAAGGCATGGACTTGGCCATCGAGGTTACGGGCAAGGAAAGCCGTGCGTGGGACGGCGGCGTTTGGCATCTGGGGAGCGGGTATGACCAAGTCCCCCTTCCGCTTGCGGGAGGGGTTCAAAGCAGTCACGCGCCTGCTTTGAAGGGAGGGGCTGTAAGCTCTGACATTGGTTCTGACATACCCTCCCCCGACCCCTCCCGCGAGCGGGAGGGGGGTAATAGGCCCCATGTCGTCGCCATCGATTATGGCGCGAAAAACAACATCTTCCGCAACCTGGTAAAGGCCGGCGCAAAGGTTACGGTGCTGCCCGCGACCACGACATATGACGAGGTCATGGCGCTCAAGCCCGCCGGCGTGTTCCTGTCGAACGGTCCGGGCGATCCGGCGGCGACGGGCGCATATGCCGTGCCGGTGATCGCGAAGCTGCTGGAGGCGGACATGCCGATCTTCGGCATTTGCCTTGGCCACCAGCTTCTCGGGCTGGCCGTGGGCGCAAAGACGATCAAGATGCATCAGGGCCATCGCGGCGCGAACCATCCGGTCAAGCGGCTGGAGGATGGTCTGGTCGAGATCACCAGCATGAACCACGGCTTCGCTGTCGATGCCGACACGCTGCCCGCCAATGTGAAGGCGACCCATGTGTCGCTGTTCGACGGCAGCAATGCCGGGCTGGAGCTGACGGACCGCAAGGCCTTCTCGGTGCAATATCACCCCGAGGCGTCGCCGGGTCCGCAGGACAGCTTCTACCTGTTCGAACGGTTCGTGGGCGGACTCACCGCATGAGCATCAAGCTGCCCCAGGTCGACGCCGCCCGGCTGGAACAGGAGTGGGAGGCCGACAGCCAGGTCCTCGCCAATCTCGCCGCCAATGGCGACAAGGCGCGCATCCCGCGCCCCGTAGACGTCAGCTTTCGCGGGACCGACGAAGCTTTCGAGCAGGTGCTCGCCATCGCCAGCCAGTTCGGCTTCGTCGAACTCGACCGCGAGGAGGACGAGGATGGCGACCTGTTCCTGTTCCTGGAATGCGAGCAGGCGGTGGACGAACAATCGATCCGCGCTCTTGCCAAGAAATGCCTGCAGATCGAAATCCTGTGCGGCGTCGAATATGACGGCTGGGGCTGCGAAGCAGAGACGGGGGCGGTGCATTGAGCGGAGTATTTTTCCGACTGAGGCGCGCTCTCTTTAGGCATTCGCAGGAGAGTCAGTAATGAACCGGCATCTGTGTGATTATATTGCCTTGGCGGTGATTAGTCAGATGGAATGGGACGACGATGGTGATGTGCCCAGCATCTTTAGGACGAAGCGAGAGCCATTTCGAGGCGATTTGGATGAATTCAAAATCTATGCTGAACAGCGTTGTGGATTTCCTTTAACCGATGAACTTGTGCGTCAAGCTGTGAGATCATTGGCGGAATGTAGATTGCTCCGTGTAACAGACGATAATTTTTCTGGCACTTATCTTAAAGTGAACGGCGATCGATTCGCGGATTTCATTAAAGAAGCCGAAGAAGATTTCGATAAAGCAAAAGAAAATCTCGATGATTCTGGTGTAATTGAGCGCCCTTCAGATTACCCTGCAGCCAATGCGTTTGTCAGTCATCCGTTGTTCGATGATTATCACGAGTTGGGCGATGGATGGCTGAGAAGAGCTTTAGTTGGAATTCAAAAATATTATAATTCCAATGGTCAACTTCCAGAAGACGGTATTATGGGAGATATTTCAGGTATTGCGCCGGGATCTGATAGAATAGTAAGATTTACAGATAACGAAATTCATGATTTTGACGAAAAAACTAGTGAGATCATTGACGCGGTAACTGCTCAAAATCAAATAGATGATCAACCTGGAGTGAGAGAGTTGATCATCGGTCAATTGAAGGCCGGTAGAGAACTGATAAGAGCTGGTGTTTCTAAACTACATCTCCTTGAGTTGACGCTCATCGAGACGTTGCGCTTCCTTGCCGCGCGTTACGAACGCGAGATGATTGGTGGCTTGGCCGCTGCTCTTATTACTGCTTTATTGACGCACATCGGGATCGACTGAATTTATGCCCAAACGCACCGACATCTCCTCCATCCTCATCCTCGGCGCGGGCCCCATCATCATCGGGCAGGCGTGCGAGTTCGACTATTCGGGCACGCAGGCGGTCAAGGCGCTGAAGGAGGAGGGCTACCGGATCATCCTGGTCAACTCCAATCCGGCGACGATCATGACCGATCCGGAATTTGCCGACGCGACCTATATCGAGCCGATCACGCCCGAGATCGTCGCCAAGATCATCGAGAAGGAGCGGCCCGACGCGGTGCTGCCGACCATGGGCGGGCAGACGGCGCTGAACACCGCGCTGGCGCTGTGGCATGACGGCACGCTGGAGGAATATGGCGTGCAGATGATCGGCGCGGACGCCGCCGCCATCGACAAGGCCGAGGATCGCCTGAAATTCCGCGACGCGATGGACAAGATCGGGCT
>JAHFPU010000071.1 GCA_023266635.1 Sphingobium sp. | reverse complement strand
CGCGCCCGCGTCGGTGGCCATGTGGAAGCCGTCGGCCAGCAGCGCCATCGATCCGGTGATCCAGCCGGTCACGATCTCCGCCACCATCGCCAGCGCGTTCAGGATCATGACGATCCAGGTGCGCCGCGCACTGCGATCATGGGCGGAACCCAGATAGCCATGCTCATAATAGTGCCGGGGGTGGCCCTTGCCCTGCTTGGTCATCTTATTTCCCGTACCGGCGGATGAGCGCGAGAAGTTCTTCGGACGCCGCCATCCGGTCAGCGTCAGCGATCTGCGGCGGCGCGACATGTTCACGCACATGGCTTTCGATCAGTTCCTCCATCAACCCGCCGACCGCGCCGCGCACGGAGGCGACAAGCTGGAGCGTGGCGGAGCAATCGGCCTCGCCCAGCAACTGCCGTTCGACGGCGGCGACCTGCCCGGCGATGCGGCGAACCCGGTCCAGCAGCTTCTGCCGGTCTGCAACAAGATGTCCCATAGCATACCCCCCTACCCTATATCCATTGTGAGTCAAGGTCCCTATCCCCGGGGGGCGCGGGACGCTAACGGAGGGCGGTGAGCGAAATCCTTCCCTGTGACCTGGCCATTGTCGGCGGCGGCCTCGCCGGCGGCCTGATCGCCCTTGCCTTCGCCGCACGCAGGCCGGAGGCGCGGATTATGCTGGTCGAGGCCGGGCCGGTGCTGGGCGGCAACCATGTCTGGTCCTTCTTCGATGGCGACGTGACGCCAAAGGACCGGTGGCTGGTCGATCCGCTGGTCGCCCATCGCTGGGATGCGGGCCATGACGTCCGCTTCCCGGACGAAACCCGGATATTGGCGACGCCCTATAACAGCATCACCTCGGAACGGTTCGACGCTCATCTGACCGCCACGCTCGGCGATGGTGTGCTGAAGAACGCTGCCGTAGCCGATGTCGGCCCCACCCATGCCCTGCTGGCCGACGGTCGCATGATCACGGCGCAGGCGGTCATCGACGCGCGCGGCGGCGGCGACCTGTCGGCCTTGTCCTGCGGATGGCAGAAATTCGTCGGGCAGGAACTGCGCCTCGCCATCCCGCACGGCCTGATCCGCCCGACGATCATGGACGCGACGGTGGACCAGATCGACGGATATCGTTTCGTCTATATGCTGCCGACCGGTCCGGACATGGTCTTTGTCGAGGACACCTATTACAGCGACGACGCGACGCTCGACGCCGACGCCATCCGGAGCCGGATCGCCGCCTATGCCCGCGCGCGGGGATGGAAGGTGGATGCAACGGTGCGGGAGGAGACCGGCGTGCTGCCGGTGGTGATGGGCGGCGACTTCGACCGCTTCTGGCCCGCCGCCGATCCGGTCGCGCGCGCTGGCGTGCGGGCCGGGCTCTTCCATCCCACGACCGGCTATTCCCTGCCCGACGCCGTCGACTTCGCCCTCTGGCTCGCAGGGGCCTGGCCGATGGAGGGACCGGCGCTGGCCGCCGCCAGCCGCGCCCGCGCCAGGGCGCACTGGTCGGGGGGCGGCTATTATCGCCTGCTCGACCGGATGCTGTTCCGCGCCGCCCGGCCGGAGGAACGCTGGCGCATCTTCGCCCGCTTCTATCGCCTGTCCGAACCGCTGGTCGGCCGCTTCTATGCCGGGCGCTCAACGGCATTTGACCGGCTGCGCATCTTGTGCGGGCGGCCCCCGGTGCCCATAAGGAGCGCCATGCGCGCACTCACAGACAGAACAAACACCGGCAGGACAAGTCCTTGACCAAAAAGGCGATAGTCATCGGCGCTGGCTTTGGCGGCCTCGCCCTGGCGATCCGCCTGCAGGCGGGCGGCGTCGAAACCACGCTGGTCGAGGGCCGCGACCGGCCGGGCGGGCGCGCCTATGTCTGGCACAAGGACGGCTTCACCTTCGACGCCGGCCCCACCGTCATCACCGATCCGCCCTGCCTTGCCGAATTGTGGCGGCTGACCGGACACGACATGGCTGACGACGTGAAGCTGGTGCCGGTCTCACCCTTCTACCGGCTGAATTGGCCTGACGGCACGAACTTCGATTATTCCAATGATGAGGTCGGCCTGCGGCGGGAGATCGGCAAGCTCGATCCCGCAGACATAGCCGGGTACGAGCGCTTCATCGACTACAGCAAGGGCGTCTGCGAGGAAGGCTATCGCAAGCTGGGCGCGGTGCCGTTCCTCGATTTCGCGTCCATGATCAAGGCCGCCCCGGCGCTGGCGAAATATCAGGCGTGGCGCTCGGTCTATTCCATGGTCTCCAGCTTCGTGAAGAATGAGAAGCTGCGCGAGGCGCTCTCCTTCCACACGCTGCTCGTGGGCGGCAATCCGATGAACACCAGTTCGATCTACGCCCTCATCCACACGCTGGAGAAGGAAGGCGGCGTCTGGTTCGCGCAGGGCGGCACCAACAAACTGGTGTCAGGCATGGCGACGCATTTCGAGCGAATCGGCGGCACGTTACGCCTGGGTGATCCGGTCGAGGAGATCGAGACGATCGGCGACCGCGCGACGGCGGTCCGGACCAAAGCGGGCTGGCGTGGCGAGGCCGATGCCGTCGCCAGCAATGCCGACCTGATGCACACCTATCGCAACCTACTTCCGCATCATCCGCGCGGACAGAAGAATGCCGAAAGCCTCAGCCGCAAGCGCTGGTCGCCCAGCCTGTTCGTCGTCCATTTCGGCATCAAGGGCAGCTGGCCGGGCATCCCGCACCACATGATCCTGTTCGGCCCGCGCTATGAAGGGCTGTTGACCGACATCTATCAGCATGGCGTGCTGGCGGGGGACTTCTCCCTCTATCTGCACCACCCGACCGTCACCGATCCGTCGATGGCGCCGGAGGGCTGCTCCAGCTTCTATGCGCTCGCCCCCGTGCCGCATATGGGCAAGCTGCCGATCGACTGGGACCGCGTCGGTCCGGGCTATGCCGAGCGGATATTGGCGGAGATTGAGCGGCGCCTGATCCCCGACATTCGCGATCGGATCGTCACGCAGTTCTACTACGCCCCGCCCGATTTCGCGAACGACCTGAACGCCCATATGGGCAGTGCCTTCAGCCTGGAGCCGCTGCTGACCCAAAGCGCCTTCTTCCGCGCCCATAATCGCGACGATGTCATCCCCAACCTCTACATGGTGGGCGCAGGCACGCATCCGGGCGCCGGCATCCCCGGCGTCGTCGGCAGCGCCAAGGCGACGGCCAAGCTGATGATGGACGATCTGAGCCTATGAAGAGACTTGCCGTCTATTGCGGCTCCGCGACGCCTGCGGACCCGGCCTTTATCGAGTCCGCGCGCGCCGCTGGGCGGACCCTTGCCGGGCGCGGGATCGCCGTCGTTTATGGTGGCGGACGGCTGGGCCTGATGGGCGCGGTGGCCGATGCGGCGCTGGAGGCCGGAGGCGAGGTGATCGGCGTCATTCCCGAAGCGCTGGTCAATGCCGAAGTCGCGCATCGCGGCTGCACGGAATTGCATGTCGTGTCGACAATGCATCAGCGAAAGGCGCTTTTTACCGATCTTTCGGACGGTTTCGTGACCATTCCGGGCGGCGTCGGCACCATGGACGAGCTATGGGAAGCGGTGAGCTGGGCGCAGCTTGGTTATCATGCCAAGCCGGTCGGCCTGCTCAATGTCGGCGGCTATTACGATCATCTGATCGCCTTCAACCGGCACATGATCGACACCGGTTTCATCCGGAAACAGCATGCCGGCATCCTGATCCACGCGGATACGATCGACGGTCTGTTGGATCGAATGGCAGATTATCAGCCGCATGAGACGATCTTCCGCATGAAGGCCGACAACCTGTAATTTCCCCTTCCGCTTGCGGGAGGGGTCAGGGGAGGGCATGTCGCCATCGTGAGCAACGCCCAAACAGGAATGACAGCCCCTCCCCCAACCCCTCCCGCAAGCGAGAGGGGAGCTTTGGTCGCCCACGCCCGCGACAGCATCGCCCGCGGATCGAAGTCTTTCGCCATGGCGTCGAAGCTGTTCGACCCGGTAACCCGCGAACGCGCCTGGCTGCTCTACGGCTGGTGCCGCGCCTGCGACGACCTCGCCGACGGGCAGGATCATGGCGGCGCGATGACCAGCGTCGCCGACGCGCAGCTGCGCCTCTCCACCATCCGCACCCTCACCGATTCCGCGCTGCGCGGCGAACCCACGGGCAACCCGGCATTCGACGGCTTCGGCGTCGTCGCCGCGGAATGCCGCATCCCCCACAGCTTCGCCCATGACCTGATCGAGGGGTTCGCACTGGATGCCCGTGAGTGGCGGCCGCGCAGTACGAACGACCTTCTTCAATATTGCTATCATGTCGCGGGCGCGGTCGGCCTGATGATGGCGATCGTCATGGGCGTCGATCCGACGGACAGGGCAACGCTGGACCGCGCCTGCGACCTCGGCCTCGCCTTCCAGCTCGCGAACATCGCCCGCGACATCAGCGAGGATGATGCCGCCGACCGCTGCTACCTACCGGAGGAGTGGCTGGTGGAAATGGATATCCCGCCCGGCGAACTCATGAAACCGTGGGTCCGCCCCCGCCTCGCCGTACTCGGCAAGCGGCTGGCGACCATGGCGGCAACCTATGAGGACAGCGCGCGCCACGGCACCGGCGCGCTGTCATTCCGTTCCTCCTGGGCCGTACTGGCGGCGGCGGGTATCTATGGCGATATCGCGCGTGAGGTAGCGAGGCGCGGGGAGCATGCGTGGGACCATCGCGTTATCACGTCAAAGCGGGACAAGCTGGGGTGGGTCGCGCAGGCGTTCACGCAGAGTTTCATGCGGAAGGCGTCCTGGCCGGCAGAGGCACGGCAAGCGAATCTATGGGAGCGGCCGAAGGCGGGGCTTTGATCACCATCTTATTCCGCCAGTAACAGTGCTCCTGCAAAAGCAGGAGTCCAGTTGCGACGGTTGATCTGGGCTCCTGCTTTCGCAGGAGCACTTCATTCTCCGGTCGCAGAATAGCCCAATATTTCCCGGGCGCGGGGCTTCAGGCGATCAACAGCTGCAGAATGAATAGCAGGCGCGCAACAGAGCACGCCAAAGGCCGTCGGCTTCGCGCGGTTGAACGCGAGCGGATCGCCCAGCGCGTCGGTGACGACCGCGCCAGCCTCCTGTGAAATCAGCGCAGCGGCGGCGATGTCCCATTCATTGCCCCAGCGGATAGTGGCGACCAGGTCCGCCTCGTTAGCCGCGACCATCGCCATGCGCAGAGCGATGCTGTTCGGGCGCGCCACTGCCGTCAGGTCGCGATCAGCCTTTGGCAGGACATCGGCAGGGACGCGCGCTCCGGGCAACTCGTGCCGCCTACTGGCGACGAGCTTAACGCCATTGCGTGTCGCACCTCTACCGATCTCCGCGATCCACAATTCATTGCGCGCCGGCGCAGCGAGCACGCCGAATCGGGGCAGGCCCTGTTCCACCAGTGCTACGGACACGCACCATCCGGGCCGCCCACGCAGATAGTCGCGCGTGCCGTCTATCGGATCGACCACCCATATCCGGTCATTGGCAAGGCGGTCCGCATTGTCGGCCGTCTCTTCTGAAAGCCAGCCCGCATCCGGCGCGAGTTCGGTCAGCGCAGCCCGGAGCATGACGTTGACCTCGAGGTCGGCCTCGCACACCGGATGGCCCGGCACCTTCTCCCACTGGCGCACCTGCGTCTTGCCGCCTGCCCAGAGGGTCAGCGCGTGATCGGCAGCGGCCGACACGATTTCGACGAGCCTTCGGAGGGAGACGTCACCCACCAGCGATGGTCATCCCGTCGATCCGCAGCGTCGGCGCGTTGACCGCGTACCGGAACTGCAGATCGTTGGCGGGGGTCAGCGCGCGGAACATATCCTTCAGATTGCCGGCGATCGTGATCTCCGCCACGGCGCAGGCCACCGCGCCATTCTCGATCAGGAAGCCGGACGCGCCGCGGCTATAGTCGCCGGTCACGCCATTGACGCCCATGCCGATCAGTTCAGTGACGTAGAGCCCGCGCTTCACGTCCGCCATCAGGTCGCCGGGCGTGACCTTGCCCGGCTCCATGTGCAGATTGCTCGCGCCCGCGCCCGGCGCGCCGCCGGTGCCACGGCTGGCATGGCCGGTCGGCTCCAGCCCCAGTTGGCGCGCCGACGCGCTGTCGAGCAGCCAGCCGGTCAGTAAGCCCTTGTCGATGATCGCGCGGCTCTTGGTCGGCAGGCCCTCGCCGTCGAACGGGCGTGATCGCAGGCCGCGTTCCCGATGGGGATCGTCCATGATGGTGACACTGGAATCGAAAATCTGCTGACCAAGGCTGTCGAGCAGAAAACTGGACCGGCGGGCAATAGCCGGGCCCACGATTGCGCCTAGCAGGTGGCCGATAAGGCTCGACGCGATGCGCGGATCAAGGATCACCGGCATCGTGCCGCTCTCGATCTTCATCGGGTTGAGACGGGCGACGGCCCGTTGGCCAGCGCGCTGGCCTATCGCCTCGGCATCGTCGATATCCTCCAGATGGCGGACGGAATGGCTGGCATGATCGCGCTGCATGCCCGATCCTTCGCCGGCCAGGACGCTGGCGAAGGTGCCATGGGATGTCGCGGCATAGCTGCCTGCAAAACCATGGCTGGTGGCGAGCGCGATCTGCGTGCGGCCGCTGGATGCGCCGGCACCTTCGCTGTTGGTAATGCCGGGCACAGACCGGGCTGCGTCCTCCGCCTCTTCTGCACGCTCCCGCAGGGCAGCAGGTTCGGGATCGCTGTCATCGGCCAGATCGAGCGATGCGGGACGCTTGCGGAGCAGGCGATCCTCCGGAGCGAGGCCTGCATAGGCGTCCTCCGGCGCTTCCCGCGCCATCGCGACGGCGCGCTCAACCAGGGACCCAAGGCTTGCCGGGTTCATGTCCGACGCGGAAATCGTCGCCGACCGCTGACCGACGAAAACGCGCAGGCCGATCTCCTCCCCCTCAGACCGCTCCACATCCTCGAGCGCGCCAAGGCGGACGGCGACCTGGGTCGAGGCGTTGCAGACGTAGATCGCATCGGCGGCGTCAGCGCCGGACTTGCGGGCGGCCTTGACGAGATTTTCGGCGCGATCCTGCGCTTCTTCCAGAGTAAGCATTGGGGAAATGGGACTCGCTGATCGGGTAAAGCCCTGCGCCTTACGCCTGTGGTGATGATGGCGCAATGCGCCGAACCGGACCTCTAGATGGGGTCAGGCCCCCATTTTTTCCAGCCAGTGCAGGAAGAGGTGATGGGCGACGGCCATGACGGGCGGGGCAAGGAAGGGCGCGCCAGGCTCGCCGTTCATCGCGGCGCGCACGCCGGCCGGATCGACCCAGAATGCATCCTCGATCTCGCTTTCGTCCAGGGTAAGGCGATCATCGACCGCCTTCGCCATGCAGGCCACCATCAGCGACGATGCGAAGGGCCAGGGCTGGCTCATGACATAGCTCACGTCCGAAACGGTGATCCCTGCCTCCTCCCACAATTCGCGGGCGACGGCTTCCTCAAGCGTTTCACCAGGCTCCACAAAGCCGGCAAGCGCGGAATAGCGGCCCTGTGGCCAGCGATGCTGACGGCCGATCAACACCCGCCCGTCATGTTCGGCCAGCATGATCGTGACCGGATCGACGCGCGGAAAATGCTCCGCGCCGCAGTCCCGCGCCGTTTCATTGAGGCATTTACGCGCCCAGCCGGCTTTGTTAACGGTCGTGCCACCGCCACAGGTCGAGCAAAAGCCATGCCGGGCATGCCAGTCGACCAGCGCGCGCGCCGTGCCGTAGATCGCCAGGGCATTGGCGGACAGATGCGGCGCGGCATCCCAGACCTTGGGCGAAAAATTCGCGCCGTGCGGGACATCCGCGTTCAGCCGGACAAAAAGCGGGCCGTTATCGTCCTGCCCCAGCATCACGAAATCCGCCGGATCGGCACCCGATGGCATCGGCTCGATCGCCAGCGTGTCGCCCGCCAGCACGGGATCAAGCCCATTGAGCATGAGTAGCCCGGCGCGCGGGTCGGCAAATGCCGCGGCCTGCAAAGCGGGATCGTTGCGCACAGGGTCGGCGCGATCGAGCGTTCCCCCGACAAAGCCGGGCAAGACCCCCGACATGGGCTTGGCAATATCTATCAGGGGCAAGGGATATCCTCTTTCATGGCCGCCTCGGCGATCTTGCCGAAGAGGGTGGGCAGCCCGGCGGTCGCCAGATCGGCTTTGGGCCACCATTCCCCGTCCCGCCCGGCCATGCAATCCCTTTCCACGCAAGCTGTGTGAACGGTGAGGGAAAGCGAGAAATGGGTGAAGACATGCGCCACAGGCTCGGCAAGTTCCGTCCAGCCCGAGGCGACGGGATAGTCCGGGGCCATCGCTTCCCCCTCGCGCCACGGCGATGTCGGCACGCCGCGCATCCCGCCGAGCAGGCCCTTGTCCGGCCGCCGCTCAAGCCAGACATGGTCGTCGCTTTCGATCCACCAGGCATGGCCGGCGCGATGCGGCTTGGCTTTCTTCGGCGCCTTCACCGGGAACGCGGCGGGATCGGCGGCACGGAAAGCGGCGCAATCCTCCCGCAACGGGCAAATGCCGCAGGCTGGGCGGCGTGAGGTGCATATGGTCGCGCCAAGATCCATCATCGCCTGAGTGAAGTCGCCCGCCCGCATATCCGGCGTGATGCTGTCGGCAGCGGCGTCGATCTCCCGCCTGCCCCCCGGAAGCGGGGTATCGATGGCGAACAGCCGGGCGACCACACGCTCCACATTGGCGTCCACGGCCACGGCGCGGCGGCCAAAGGCAATGGCGGAGATAGCGGCGGACGTATAAGCGCCGACGCCCGGCAAGGTCCGCAATGTCTCCGCGTCGGGTGGAAAAGCGCCGCCATGATCACGGGCCACGGCGCGCGCGCAGGCGATGAGGTTACGGGCGCGTGCATAATAGCCAAGGCCCGCCCATGCGGCCATCAGTTCCGCTTCATCCGCCGCCGCCAGAGCGGCAACGTCCGGCCAGCGGGTTGTGAACTTCTCGAAATAGGGAATGACAGCGGCCACCGTCGTCTGCTGCAACATGATTTCCGACAGCCAGACGCGATAGGGATCGGTTGCATTGGCTCCCGGCGGCGCGCGCCATGGCAAGGTGCGCGCATGCCGATCATAATGCACGAGCAGTTTTTCCGATATCAGCTTTTCGGCTGAAGCTGTCAGCTTGCTATCGACGGGCATGGCTGCCCTATGCCATTAACCACCGCATGACGGAACGCCCTATCCCGGTAAAAAAGAAAGCGCCCAAAACTCCCCCGGAGGAACGGCCACGCGTCGGCGCACCGCGCGCCATTGCCGACCTGATGCCGGACATAGGCCGCGCCGCATTCCGCAAGTTCGGCTTTGTCCAGTCAAGCGTGGTGACGCGCTGGGCGGATATCGTCGGGACCAAATATGCGGGCATCTCCGCGCCCGAATCGATCCGCTTTCCGGCGGGGCAGAAGGCCGGCGGCACACTCTATCTGGTCGTCGCCAGCGGCTTTGCGCCGATGATGCAGCATGTCATCCCGGAGATCATGGAGCGGGTGAACCGCTTCTTCGGTTACGCCGCCGTCGCCAAAGTAACGATGCGGCAGGGCGAAGTCGGCCCCGTTGTGACGGAACGCGCCCCGCCGCCGAAGAACCTGAAGCCCGTGCCGGTGGAGCTGGGCGATTCGCTGCGCGACATCGGCGATCCGGAGCTGCGCGCCGTGCTCGAATCGCTGGCGCAGGGTCTTGCCAATTCCAGCGGTTTGCCCAAGATCAGCTGACCGCACAGACGAAGAAGAAAAGACTGCCCATGAAACACACGCGCGCAATCCTCCTTGGCGTCGTCCTGGCGCTGTCCATTCCTGCGGCAGCGGTCGGCGCGAAAGCCGTCGACTGGGCGAACCGCGTCGTGCTGTCCAGCGTGGGTGGCCATCTGACGGGCAATCCGGCCGCGCCGACGAAGGTCGTGGAATATATCAGCTATACCTGCAGCCATTGCGCGCATTTCGTCGCCGAAGGCACCGAGCCCCTCAAGAAAGGGTGGATTAAGCCCGGCAAGGTCAGCATCGAGATCCGCAACGCCGTGCGCGACAAATATGACCTGACCGCGGCGCTGCTCGCCCGCTGTGGCGGCAAGGACAAATTCCTGGGCAATCATGAGGCGCTGTTCGCCAACCAGAGCGCCTGGATGACCCAGCTGATCGCCTATGACCAGCAACAGCCCAAGCCGACCGAAGAGCAGGCCGTGCTGAAGGAAATCGCCGACAAGACCGGTTTGATCACCCTGATGGGTAAGCGCGGCTTCACGCCCGCGCAGCTCAACACCTGCCTGGCAGACCCGGCCGCGATGAAGACCGTGCTGGCGATGACACAGGATGCATGGGGCACGCAGAAGATCACCGGCACGCCATCCTTCCTTGTCAACGGCAAGCTGATCGAGGCGCATGACTGGGATGGACTGAAGGCCGCATTGCCCGCTGCGGCCAAGTGAACTAGATCGCGACGAACGCCCCAACGAAACGGTATCTCCCCATGAAAACGCTTTCCCCCCTGTCCCTTGCCGCCATCGCCCTTTCGCTCGCATCCTGCGGCAGCAAGGATAGCGGCAATGTCTCCGCGCCGACCGGCGAACCCGTTGCTGCCGTCGCTGCGCCAGCCGGAACGACCTGGGCTGATACCGTGGCGACCACGCCTGATGGCGGCTTCGTGATGGGCAATCCCGGTGCGGCGATCAAAGTGATGGAATTCGCCTCCTACACGTGCAGCCATTGCCGCGACTTCGCCGCCGAATCGGCCGCGCCGATGAAGGAATTGGTGAACAGCGGCAAGGTCAGCTACGAACTGCGCAGCTACGTCCGCGATCCGATGGATATGGCCATGGCGCTACTCGTCCGGTGCAGCGGCAAGGATGCGTTCTTCCCCTTGAGCGAGCAGTTCTTCGGCAACCAGGCCGCGATGTTCGAGAAGATTCAGGCGCTGGGCGATGAACCCTATAAGGCCATCATGGCGCAACCGCCGGAAACGCGCTTCATCAGCCTGTCGAAGGCGGCGGGCTTCATCGACTTCGTGAAGCAGCGCGGCATTTCCGAAGACCAGGCCAAGCAATGCCTTGCCAATACGGCCGAGACCACGAAGCTGGCCAAGGGCGTCGAGGACGCGACCGCGCGCTATAATATTACCGGCACGCCCACCTTGCTGATCAACGGTCAGGTGATCGAGAACACCACGACCTGGGACGCGATGCGCGCCAAGATCAAGGAAGCAGGCGCCTGATTGGCCGAGGGGGCAGACACATTCTCCTTTAGGGTTTCGCTACGCACTCAGCGAGATTCGCCATGCAGATAAGGCGACTCAAACTCTCCGGCTTCAAGAGCTTCGTCGACCCCACTGAGCTTAGGATCGAGCCGGGGCTGACCGGCATTGTCGGCCCCAATGGCTGCGGCAAGTCCAACCTGCTGGAGGCGATCCGCTGGGTGATGGGCGAATCCAGCGCCAAATCCATGCGCGGCGGCGGCATGGAGGATGTGATCTTCGCTGGCACGGCCACCCGGCCGCAACGCGACTTCGCCGAAGTCTCCATGCTGACCATTCAGGAGCAAGGGGAGCTTTTTCCTTCAGTCGAGGTCGCGGCCGACGGCGAACTTGAGGTCATGCGCCGGATCGAGCGCGGCGCGGGCAGCGCCTATCGCGCCAATGGCCGGGACGTACGGGCCAAGGATGTCGGCCTGATCTTTGCGGACGCCGCCACGGGCGCGCATAGTCCGGCGCTGGTCAGTCAGGGCAAGATCGCCGCTGTTATCGCCGCGCGGCCGCAGGAGCGGCGCGCGATGCTGGAGGAGGCGGCGGGCATTGCCGGCCTGCATGTCCGCCGCAAGGACGCCGAGCAGAAATTGCGCGCGGCGGAAACCAACCTTGCCCGGCTGGACGATATTCTGGCCGACATGGACAACCGCGCAGGCGCGCTGCGGCGGCAGGCCAAGGCCGCCGAACGCTATACGCGGTTATCGGGCGAGATCCGTCTGGCCGAGGGGCGCGCCATCTTCGCCCGGTGGCGAGAGGCGGCAGCCGCCGCCGACGCTGCGCGCGCCGAAGCGAAGGCCGCCGAACAGGCCGTGATCGACGCCCGAGAAGCGCAGGAAGCCGCCGCAGCCCATGCCCGCGCCGCCGTCGACGCGCTGGCGGAACGGCGCGCCGAGGCGCAGGCCGCGCGCGAAGCCGCGAGCGAGGCCGGTCATCGTCTAGCAACCCTGACGACCGAGCGCGCCGCAACTGTCCAACGGCTCGCCGATCTGTCCGCGCAGGCGAATCGTCTGGTCGAGGACCGGGCGCGCGAAGGGTCTTTGGCCAACGATGCCGCAGAGGCGATCGAGCGGCTGACTGGAGAAGTCGTGACATTGAAGGCGCGGATCGCTGAGACGGAAGCCGGGCGTCCGCATTTCGCCGAGCGCCTGATGACGGCGGAAAGCGCCGCGCGCGACGCCGAACTCGATCTCGCCAAGGCGATGGCCAAGCAGGCGGGCGAACAGGCCGAACTGCGGGTCGCCGAGGCGGCGCTGGTGTCCGCGAAAGGCCGGCTTGAGCGCGTCGAGCGGGAGGTCGCCCGACTGAATAGCGAAAGACAGCAGCTTCCCGATGAGACCCCACTCAAGGAGAAGCATGGCAAGGCGATCGCCGCGCAGACTCTGGCGCTGGTCGACCGGGAAGGTGCGGAAGCCACGATCGTCGAAGCGGAGGCAGCGCGGCAGACCGCTGCAGAGGCACGTACGGCGTCCGAATCCGCCCTTTCCTCCGCCCGGGCGGCATTGGCGGCGATCGACAGCGAACTGGTCGCCCTGCGCAAGGCGGTCGACACCGGGTCCGGACGCAACCGCGCGCTGGATCGGTTGAAGGCAGCGCCCGGCTATGAGCGCGCGCTCGCCGCCGCCCTGGGCGACGATCTGGAGGCAGGCATTGGCGCAGAGGGCAAGCGGCGCTGGGCTGGCGCAGCCTCGCGGGAAGACGACCCGGCGCTGCCCGAGGGCTGCACCGCACTCAGCGCGCATGTGACTGCTCCCGCCGAACTCGCGCGCCGCCTTGCACAGATCGCGGTGATGCAGGAGGATAGCGGCGCGCCCCTCGCGGTCGGCCAGCGTTTGGTCACTTTGGCCGGACATTTGCGCCGCTGGGACGGCTATGTTGCAACCGAGGGCGGCGCAGCGGCGGCCGACCGGCTGATTCGTCTCAACCGGATCGAGGCGCTGGAGCAGAACCGCCCCGCTCTTGCTACCGCCGTGGAAGAAGCACGAGCGGCCCTTGCGAGCGCCGAAGAAATCGGACGTGATGCAGCCAGCCGCCTTGCGGCTGCGCGCACCCGATTGACCGACGCCGACCAGCGGTTGCGCAATGCCCTGCGCGCGGCGGACGAGGCGGCCGGCGCGATCGAGCGGCTGAGCGAACGCCGGGCGGCGTTGGACGGGCGCATTGCCGAAACGGCGAGAGACTTCAACACGGCGCTGGAAGATCATCGGGCGGCGGAAGCCGTGCGCGCAGACATTCCCGATGGCAGCGAAGTCCGCGCGCTGGTCGCCGCCCTGTCGCAGACCAGCGATCAGGCCCGCGCCGCCGCAAGCCAGCTTCAGGCCGATCAGGCGCTGGCCGACCGCGGCCTTGCCGCCGACCGCGAAAGACAGGGAGCGGCAGAATCGGAGGTCAGAAGCTGGCGCGGTCGCGCAGGCGAGGCCGCCAAGCGGATCGCCGGCATGGCCTCACGCGAGGAAGCCATTGCGGGTGAGCGCGCCGCCATCGAGGGCAAGCCGGAAGCGCTGGCCGCCGAAATCGCGGCGCTGGCCGAGAATAATGCCCTGCTGGCTGAGGCCGCCGCTTCGGCGCAGGCCGCCGAGCGGGCTGCGGACGACGTGCTGAGGACTGCCGAGAAGACATCGAACGCGGCCACCGAGAATGCCTCACGCGCCAGAGAAGCGCGCGCCACCGCCTCGGCACGCGCCGATGCCGCCGACGAACGGCGCGTTGAAACCGGGCGGCTTTCCGGCGAGCGCTTCGAATGCCCGCCCCCCGTCCTCCCCGAGCGGCTTGGCTTTGACAGCGCGCAGGTGCGAATCGCCCAGACCGAACAGGCCGAGATGGAGCGCCTGACCGCCGAACGCGAGCGCATCGGTCCGGTCAATCTGGTCGCCGCGCAGGAACTTGCCGACCTGGAAGCGGAACAGGAGAAGAGCCGCGCCGAGAGCGAGGAACTGACCCAGGCGATCCACCGCCTGCGCGGATCGATCGGCAGCCTGAACCGCGAGGGCCGACAGCGCCTGATCGCCGCGTTCGAGGCGGTTGACGGCCATTTCCGGCGGCTGTTCACGACCCTCTTCAACGGCGGGCAGGCGCATCTGGAGCTGATCGACAGCGACGACCCGCTGGAGGCGGGGCTGGAGATCATGGCGCAACCGCCGGGCAAAAAGCTATCCGCCCTTACCTTGCTGTCCGGCGGCGAGCAGGCGTTGACGGCCGTTGCGCTGATCTTCGGCCTGTTCCTCACCAACCCTGCGCCGATCTGCGTGCTGGACGAGGTGGACGCACCGCTGGACGACGCCAATGTGGAGCGCTTCTGCGACCTGCTCGACCGCATGGT
>JAHFPU010000236.1:1196-4339 GCA_023266635.1 Sphingobium sp. | reverse complement strand
CATATGCGGCACGGCAGATCTCCAATATTATGTCTCAACAACACAATCTTGGCAGATTCCCCAGGACTTTGCTGCCGTGCAATCTAAAACAGCAAAAAAATCCCGGACAGTTGTGGGGTCAGGCCCGGCATGACGGCAAAAGAGGGAAGTCCGTCTTTGGCGCTCCCATTCCGCAAGGATTCCGTCCCTAAAACTGCATCGCGAGCGCGACCCCGCCGCCATTCCGTTCCGCCCATGGGAACACATGAACCCGGTCGTCGCGCCGGTTAGTAATGAGCAAGCCGCTGACCTCGCCGATCGCCGCGCCCACGGCGACATCATACCAATGATGCTTGTCCGCCTTGACGCGCGCAACGCCTACGAAGGCCGCGACCAGATGGGCGGGCAGGCCGACCTCCCAGCCATAGCGGTTCTGCAACGTCGCTGCCGACGCGAAGGAGACGGAGGTATGGCCGGATGGGAAACTCTTGCGGTCGCTGCTGTCGGGGCGCAATTCCGGGAAGGTTTCCTTCAGGCCATAAGTGACCAGACTTGCCGCGGCGATACTGCCGCCGGCCTGCAACGTGCCATGCCAGTCGCCCTGTACCGTTGGCACACCGATGGCCGCAATCACCAGCGCGTCACGCGCGATCGTTCCCGCATCGTCCCAGCCCTTGTCGCCAGCATTGGCCGGGGCGGAGGAAAAGCCGAGGGAAGCTGCGGCGAAGCATGTGGCGATTGAGCGGCGAGCGCGGATTTTCATATGGGTCGTCCCGTCAGAATATAGAGGCGGCAACCTCTGACGACATGATAATGGCCACACCTCAGTTGGTCATAAAAAAGTTCATGTGAAAGTTTATGACCGAATGGACAGGCGATAACGCCTAAATGCAATTGCGAATGAATTGCAAAGATAAATCTTCCACCTATCGTTTGTGCTGTTGAATCCTTAACTAGATGGGCCTAAGCGATGCCGCAATTCCAGTGTTTGCATGGAGGATTGAGTTTTTATGGCCCGTAAGAAGATCGCGCTCATCGGCGCTGGCAACATCGGCGGGACTCTCGCGCATCTTGCCGCCATCAAGGAACTGGGCGACGTCGTCCTGTTCGACGTGGTGGAGGGCGTGCCGCAGGGCAAGGCGCTCGATCTGTCCCAGTGCGGCCCTGTCGAGGGCTTCGACGCCAAGATCACCGGCACCAATGATTATGCCGACATTGCCGGCGCGGACGTGATCATCGTCACCGCAGGCGTCGCCCGCAAGCCGGGCATGAGCCGTGACGATCTGCTGGGCATCAACCTTAAGGTCATGAAGGCCGTCGGCGAGGGCATCAAGAACAACGCCCCCGACGCTTTCGTCATCTGCATCACCAACCCGCTCGACGCGATGGTGTGGGCGCTGCGCGAATTTTCTGGCCTGCCCCACAACAAGGTCGTCGGCATGGCCGGCGTTCTCGACTCCGCGCGCTTCAGCCACTTCATCGCTGATGAGTTCCAGGTTTCGGTGCGCGACGTGAACACCTTCGTTCTGGGCGGTCATGGCGACACCATGGTGCCGGTCGTGCAATATTCGACCGTTGCGGGCATCCCGGTTCCTGACCTGATCGAGCAGGGTCGTTCGACCAAGGAGCGCATCGACGCCATCGTCGCGCGCACCCGTTCGGGCGGCGGCGAGATCGTCGGCCTGCTCAAGACCGGTTCGGCCTATTATGCGCCGGCCACCAGCGGCATCGCGATGGCCGAAGCCTATCTTAACGATCAGAAGCGCCTGCTGCCCTGCGCCGCTTATGTCGAGGGCAAGTACGGCCTCGACGGCCTGTATGTCGGCGTTCCGGTCATCATCGGCAAGGATGGCGTCGAGCAGATCGTCGAGATCAAGCTGGACGACGAAGCCAAGGGTAATCTTCAGGTGTCGGTGGACGCGGTCAAGGAACTGCTGGTCGCCTGCAAGGGGATCGACTCCTCGCTCGCCTGATACGAACTGCACCGACCCTCCCCAGGAAATGTGTGCAGCCCGGGGCGGGTCGAATACTGAAATGCCACTCCACCTCTTGAAGGGGCAAGCATGTCGATCCTTGTAAACAAGAACACCAAGGTCATCACCCAGGGGATGACCGGTGCCACCGGCACCTTCCATACCGAACAGGCGCTTGCCTATGGCACGCAGATGGTCGCGGGCGTCACGCCGGGCAAGGGCGGTTCGACCCACATCGGCCTGCCGATGTACGACACCGTGCTGGAGGCCAAGGCCAAGACCGGCGCCGATGCCTCGGTCGTCTATGTTCCGCCGCCCTTTGCGGCCGATTCGATCCTGGAGGCGATCGATGCGGAAATCCCGCTGATCGTCTGCATCACCGAAGGCATTCCGGTGCTCGACATGGTTCGCGTGAAGCGCGCCCTGTCCGGCAGCAAGTCGCGCCTGATCGGCCCGAACTGCCCCGGCGTCCTGACCCCGAATGAATGCAAGATCGGCATCATGCCCGGCAGCATCTTCAAGCAGGGTTCGGTCGGCGTCGTGTCGCGCTCCGGCACGCTGACCTATGAGGCGGTGTTCCAGACCTCCAATGCCGGCCTTGGCCAGACCACGGCAGTCGGCATCGGCGGCGATCCCGTCAACGGCACCAACTTCATCGACGTGCTGGAACTGTTCCTGGCTGACGAGGCCACCAAGTCGATCATCATGATCGGCGAAATCGGCGGCGACGCCGAGGAGCAGGCCGCGCAGTTCCTGATCGACGAGGCCAAGAAGGGCCGCAAGAAGCCGATGGCCGGCTTCATCGCGGGCCGCACCGCGCCTCCGGGCCGTCGCATGGGCCATGCCGGCGCGATCGTGTCGGGCGGCAAGGGCGACGCGGAAAGCAAGATCGCGGCGATGGAAGCTGCGGGCATCAAGGTCGCTGCCAGCCCTTCGGAGCTGGGCACCACCTTGCTGGAAGTCCTTAAGGGCTGAATGCCTTGATGGAGGCGGTCTGCACACCGCCTCCATACCAACCGTCCCCCAACGGTAAGCGGGACAACGGATTGGATGAAAGATCATGGGTTACGAGAATCAGGATTTTGAAGTCGAGCAGGGCCCCAGCTGGGCACGCCCGAATTGGCCGCTCTTCGACACGGACGACCTGACCGGCGCCCTCGATCCGACGCAGATGGCGGTCGCGGTCAAGGC
>JAHFPU010000236.1:0-1186 GCA_023266635.1 Sphingobium sp. | reverse complement strand
AGGCGACCGGAAAATCCCTCTCCGAAACCGAAGTTCAGCAGGCCGCCGGCGATTCGATCCGCGCGATGATGCTGATCCGCACCTATCGGGTGCGCGGGCATCTGGCCGCCAATCTTGATCCGCTGGGCCTGTCCAAGCGCGAACTGCCCGCTGACCTTACACCGGAATATCACGGCTTCACCGGCGCCGGGCTGGACCGCAAGGTCTATCTGGGCGGCACGCTCGGCCTGGAATATGCCACCGTGCGCGAACTGGTCGGCATCCTGCGCGCCAATTATTGCGGCAATGTCGGCCTGGAATATATGCACATCGCCGATGTCGATGAGCGCCGCTTCCTGCAAGACCGCATGGAAGGCAAGGACAAGGAAATCGAATTCACGCCAGAGGGCAAGAAGGCGATCCTGACCAAGGTCATCCATGGCGAGCAATATGAGCGGTTCCTGGGCCGCAAATATGTCGGCACGAAGCGTTTCGGCCTCGACGGCGGCGAGTCCATGATTCCCGCGCTCGAAGCGGTGATCAAATATGGCGGCGCGCAGGGCGTGCGCGAAATCGTCTACGGCATGGCCCATCGCGGCCGCCTGAACGTGCTTGCGAACGTCATGTCCAAGGGCTTCCGCGTCATCTTCCACGAATTTTCCGGCGGCACCGCCAATCCGGAGGATGTCGGCGGTTCGGGCGACGTGAAGTACCATCTCGGCACCTCCACCGACCGTGAGTTTGACGGCATCAAGGTGCATATGAGCTTGGTACCCAACCCGTCGCACCTGGAGACGGTCGATCCGATCGTGCTGGGCAAGGTCCGCGCGCAGCAGGTGTTCCGCGACGATCTGGAAAAGCATGAAACCGTTCTGCCGGTGCTGATCCACGGCGACGCCGCCTTCGCCGGCCAGGGCATCGTGTGGGAGTGCTTCGGCTTTTCCGGCATCCGCGGCTACAATACCGGCGGTTGCATCCACTTCGTGATCAACAACCAGGTGGGCTTCACCACCAGCCCGCAGTTCGCGCGCTCCTCACCCTATCCGTCCGACGTGGCGAAGGGCGTGATGGCGCCGATCCTGCACGTCAATGGTGATGATCCGGAAGCGGTGACCTTCGCCTGCAAGCTGGCGATCGAATATCGCCAGACCTTCCACCGCGACATCGTGATCGACATGTGGTGCTACCGCCGCTTCGGCCATAACGA
>JAHFPU010000203.1:2339-4345 GCA_023266635.1 Sphingobium sp. | reverse complement strand
TCCACATATTCGTGAACAGCGCCCGCCTGTCCTTTGCCGGGGTACAGTGCTAAAGGAAAAGCGCGGGATCAGCCGAAACCAAAGACAAGTGGCATGATGGATAGCGACGAATATGAAAATGAGGGGCAGGAGGCTGCCCCCATCGATATGCTGGCCGCCTATTTCGAGGCGCATGGCTGGGCGTTCGAGCATGCCGGTGAGGACGAGATCGTCGCCAACACCCAGGGAAGCTGGGCGCAGTATGAGCTTCGTGCGATCTGGCGCGAGGACGACCAAGTGCTGCAGCTTCTGGTGCTGCCCGACATTCGCGTGGCCGACGACAAGCGCAGCGCGATCTACGAGACGATCGGCCTGATCAACGAGCAGCTGTGGCTCGGCCACTTCGAGCTGTGGTCGTCGAGCGGCATCGTGCTGTTCCGCCATGGCGCGCTGTTGCCCGCAGGCGAGACGATGACGTTGGATCAGGCGCAGATCCTGGTCGAGACCGCGCTGGACGAGTGCGAGCGCTTCTATCCGGTGTTCCAGTTCGTCCTGTGGGGCGGCAAGACGCCGGCCGAGGCGATCTCCGCCAGCATGATCGAGACACGCGGCGAGGCCTGACCGCCGCCGGGACGAAGGATATCCAGCATGGCCGACGCTGCGCCCGCGCCTTCTTTTCCCGAACATCTCTTCATGGTCGGTTGTGGCAATATGGCCGGGCAGATGCTGTCGCGCTGGCTGGCGTGCGGGCTTGACCCTGCGCGGGTCATAGTGCTTCGGCCGAGCGGGAAGCCCGTGGCTCCGGGCGTGGAGGTGGTTCAGGCCTTTCCAGCCGAGTTTGCCGAGGGCACGGTCGTGCTGCTGGGGATGAAGCCCTATCAGTTCGCCGATGTCGCATCCGGGCTGGCCCGGGTGTCTGGCGCGCCCGCGCTTTTCATTTCGATGCTTGCCGGCACGACGGCGGCGCAATTGCGGGCGGGACTGGCCGAGGGCGCGGATATCGTGCGGGTCATGCCCAATACGCCGGTGGGCGTGGGGCAGGGGGTCTGCGCGCTCTTTGCTGACGAGCGGACATCGGCAGATGCGCGGTCGTCAGCGGAGGCGCTGATGCAGCCGCTGGGTCTTGCCGAGTGGATCGCGGACGAGGATCAGTTCAATCTGGTGACGGCTTTGTCGGGCTGCGGTCCGGCCTATCTTTTCCGGTTCATCGACGCGCTAGGGTCCGCCGGCGCGCGTCTTGGTCTGCCGGAGGATCAGGCGGCGCGGCTGGCGCTTGCCACAGTGCGGGGCGCATCCACCCTTGCCGCGCAGGCCGGGGAAAGTCCCGCCATTCTTGCCGATCGTGTAGCCAGCCCCGGCGGGATGACGCGGCAGGGCATGAATGTTCTCGACGCGGATGAGGCGCTCGTCACGCTGCTGACCGAAACCCTGCGCGCCGCCCGCGATCGCGGCGAGGAGATGGCGCGGCAGGGATAGTCGGTTGTCGTGCCCCTCTCCCATGGGGAGAGGATATGGAGGCTTGGCGCGCAGCGCCTAGCCGGAGTTGGTGAGGGGTTCCGCCCTCACGATAGCGCACAGCCCCTCACCAAGCTGCGGTAGGCGGCAAGCCGCCAACCTTCGCTATCCTCTCCCGAAGGAGAGGGTTGGGTTTTCAATCCCGGCCCTTTCGCCCGATCCGCAGTTCGCTGACGATGACGCCGGCGACGATCAGGAGGCCGCCGAGCAGGGCAGCGGCGGGCAGTCTTTCGCCGGCCATGCGTCCGATGACGCCGGCCCAGACCGGCTCGCCGGCATAGATGACCGTGGCGCGGGTGGGGGACACGGTTCGCTGCGCCCAGTTCATGACGAGCTGGATCATCGCGCTCATGAGGCCAAGGCCGCAGGCGGAGAGGGCCAGGAGCCAGGAGAAGGAGGGCACAGCCTCGCCCGCCGGAGCCATGAAGGCGAAGGCGAGCAGAGAGGTCACGCCAAGCGGGATCACCGTCACCCGCAGCACATTGACCGTGTTCGCCCACATGCTGATCAGG
>JAHFPU010000203.1:0-2329 GCA_023266635.1 Sphingobium sp. | reverse complement strand
ATCAGGATGATCTCGATCGCGATGGCGAGCGTACTGACCAGCGTCAGCAATTCGCCCTTGCCCAGGACCAGCCCCTGCTGCGGCCCTGCCACCAGCAACAGGCCGCCGAAGGCCAGGGCAACGCCGATCCAGCTCATCAGATGCGGTCGCCGCCGCAGGATCGCCCATTGGAACAGCGGCACCAGCGGCACATAGACGGCGGTGATGAAGGCGGAGGTGCTGCTGGGGATTGTCTGCAACCCCCAGGTTTGAAGCGTATAGCCGATGAAGATGCCGCAACCGATGGCGCCGCCGGCGATCCATTCCTTGCGTGTCACCCCGCGAATCACCGGCGCGGCCAGGATGCCGGTCGCAAGCGTGGCGGTCGCGAAGCGCAGCCCCACGAAGAAGAGCGGCCCCGTCACGGTCATAGCATTCTTGACGATCAGAAAGGTCGCGCCCCACAGGAAGGTGATGCCGATAAGGGCAAGCTCCGCCCGGCCGATCATCAGCCGGGGCGCAGGGGTCTTGTCGAGGGACGGATTGTGCAACATACTGCGCAGATCGTTATGAGCACTATATTGCACAGTCAAGAGCCTTTGGAACCCGGCGACCGTCCCGATGTGCTGGCGCATGTGGGCAGCAACCTGCGCCGCCTGCGGCAGGAGCGGGACCTGAGCCAGACGGCGCTGGCGGAGAAATCGGGGCTCAGTCGGCGGATGATCGTTGGGCTGGAGAGCGGAGAGGCCAATATCAGCCTGTCGAGCCTGGACCGGCTGGCGGCGGCGCTGGATGTCAGCTTTTCCGAAATGGTGCGATCCCCGGATGCTTCGGACAATCGCCGGATCGGCACGCTGGCCTGGGCGGGGGCGCATCCGGAAAGCCGCGCGACCCTGCTCGGCACCGCGCCGGCGCAGCGGGAGGCTGAGCTGTGGATGTGGTCATTGGGGGAGGGCGAGCGCTACCCGGCCGAGGCCGACGCGGGGCACTGGCATGAGATGCTGTTCGTGATCGAAGGCAGGCTGGTGGTAGATACGGCGGAGGCCAAGCATGTGGTGGAGGCGGGCGACTATCTGATCTTCAGCAGCGCCAAGCCCTATGTCTTTTCCAACGGGTCGGCGGGCAAGGTGCGGTTTGTGCGCAATGTCGTGTTTTGAGCATTGAAATAGATGCTTCGCTTTTTCCCGTGCGTCCTGAGTAGCCATTGAGCGAAGTCGAAATGGCGTATCGAAGGACCGGAGCTAGGCGCAACGATGCTTCGATATAAGCCTTCGACAAGCTCAGTCTCTACTCAGCACGAACGGGTATAATTAAGGCCGACCCTAATCCTTCTTCATATCCTTGCCGGCCTGTTCCAGCGTGGCGCCGACATTCTTCTGGGCCTTGTCGGCCTCATGGCCGGCCTTGGCCGCCGCGTCGGACGCAGCGGCGCCGATGTCGCCGCCGGTCTTCTTGATGGCGTCGCCCGTCTCGTGGAGGCCGGACTGGATATGGTCGTCGGCATTGTTGATGCCGCGCGTGATGTCGCTGCCGACCGCGTCGCCGGCATTCTCCACCTTGTCCGCCGCTTTTTCCGAACAGGCTGCAAGGCCGAGCGACAGGATCGCCGCCCCTGTCAGTAATGTAATGCGCATATCCGCTCCTTCCGGTTGTATGGACGCTGCGCTAACAATCGACAGGCCCGCCGAAGGGTTCCTCTCGCGAAACGAAATTGGTTCAGCCGTTGCTCCGGAGGGCAGCGACCATCGAGCGGTCCTCCAGCGGGATCAGCCCCTCCAACACGCGCCAGAAGCCGGTTACGGAGCCTTGGCCCGCCTGGGTGTAGGCGATCGCCATCTTCTCGCGGAGGGCGCGGAACAGTTCGGCCTCCAGGGCGCTGCCGCTCTCTGTCAGGCGCAGCAGTTTCTGCCGCCGGTCCCGTACGCCCGCGCGCGTCTCGATATAGCCGCGCTCGATCAGTTCGTTGAGCACGCGCCCCAGCGACTGTTTGGTGACGGCCAGCAGGCGGAGCAGTTCGCTTACGGTCAGGTCGGGCTGGCGCGAGATGAAATAGAGTGCGCGGTGATGCGCCCGGCCAAGGCCCTGCGGCTCCAGCATCTCGTCGATCGAGCGGATGAGGTTGCTGTATCCGAAATAGAGCAGTTCCACGCCGCGACGGATTTCATCCTCGCGCAGGAACAGGGGAGAGGCTGAGGAAATCTGGACAGTCATGTCGACCCATTCTGGCCGGGAACGTCCGGCCGGCCCTTCATACATATTCCGGCGCATGATGGTAACGCCGATGTGCAGGGCGCGTCCGGCCGATGTAGCGGCCTGACACAATCGCGCTACAAAGCCGTGGCCCGGCGAA
>JAHFPU010000070.1 GCA_023266635.1 Sphingobium sp. | reverse complement strand
TAATCTCAAAGCCTTTCGCAGGATCGCCACCCGCTACGAAAAGACCGATCAGAGCTATCGCGCCATGATCAGTCTCGCTGCACTCAAAATCGCCCTTCGCTAAATGTCCACAGCCCTTAGCGAGGAGATGCCGAGCAACAAAAAAGCCATCAAGGCCGCAAGACGTCTCATCCATGTCCCCCAAGATCAAAAACCCGTGCCGCCTCCTTCGATCATTCAATATCCCGGCTGTCCAGCCCCCGGCAGCCGGATTTCCACGGCAAAACCGCCGCCATCCCGGTTGACGAGCTGGATCACGCCGCCATGGAGCTGCGCCACAGCCGAAACCAGCGAAAGGCCCAGACCCGCACCACTGGTCGAACGCGCCGGATCGAGCCGACCGAAACGCCGAAGCGCTTCCGCATGACGATCGGGCGCTATACCCGGCCCCTCGTCAAACACCGCGATCGCCGCATTGCCGTCCTGTTCCTCAAGGTTCACCGTGATGGCCCCGGCGCCATATTTCAATGCGTTGTCGATGAGGTTGGAGACAGCCTGACCGAGTAATTCGCGATGCACCGGCAAATAAGGGCTGTCCTCCGCCTTCATCTGGATGGTCCGTCCGGCGTCCTCCGCCAGCGGCTCATATAGCTCCACAAGGTCCGTGAGCATCGAGGACAGGTCGACGTCCACGAAACGCTCGCGACCGATGCCCGCTTCGGCCCGGCTGATCTCTAGGGTCGTTCCCAGCATGGCCAGCAACTGGTCGGCCTCCTTGCCGATGCCCTCGATCGCACCATGCAGCCCCTCGCTATCGGTGGAAAGCGCCGCACGATCCACGCGCGCGCGCAACCGTGTGAGCGGGGACCGCAGGTCATGCGCCATGCTATCAGTCAGCAAGCGCATTTCCGACATCAGATCCTCGATCCTGTCGAGCATAGCGTTGATCGTACCGCCCAGTTGGTCGAAGCTGTCCCCCGATCCATCCAGCGCGACCCGCCTGCCAAAATCCCCTGCCCGCACCTCCTTCGCCGTGGCCGTGACCCCGGCGATGCGCCGATCAATCACATAAACGACGAACCAGGCGCCTGCGGCCGCCAACGGAAGCGCCATCAAAAGCGCGGTGATGAGCGCGTCTTCAACGGTCTGCGTAAATTGCGCGCTTCCCTCGATCAGGTGCCCCGCCAGCAGCCGCTCGCCGCCAGCCAGGCGCGCCGCGACGACGCCGAAGCGCCCCGGCCGTTCGCTGCCGACGCGATAGAGATCGATCTTCGTCCAATGAGACGGCGCGCCAATGACGGGCGGCCAGCGCCCCAGATTGCCGGCGATCACCTTGCCATGCGCGTCGGTCAGCAGGATGAGTTCGTCGCTTCGCCCGGCGATCCGCTTGCCGATAACCCCGCTAAGCCCCCGCACGCCCTGATCTTCAGCAACCGCGAGCAGATCGTCCCGCAGGCTCATTGCCAATATGCTGTCGGCGGCGTCGATACGGCTTTCCACCAGCCGCGTGACAGAGAGCAGCAGCAACCCGCCGAACAGCAGTTCCAGCAGCAGGATCAGGCCAATGAAACGGGCGTGCGACGACCGCAACCATCGCATCACCCCACGCGCCATTCTATGCGCCGATCCTGTATCCCGCGCCGCGCGCGGTATGAATCAGCGGCGGCTCGCCCTCTCCGTCGATCTTGCGGCGCAGCCGGCTGATATGCACGTCGATGACGTTCGTGCCTGGATCAAAATGATAATCCCACACGCCTTCCAGCAACATGGTGCGCGTGACGACCTGCCCCGCATGGCGCAGCAGATATTCGACCAGGCGGAATTCGCGCGGCTGCAGGTCGATAGACCTGTCCCCGCGCCGAACCTCTCGCTTTAACAGGTCCATCCGCAAATTCTCGCAGACAAGCTCGGTTTCGACAGGTGTTCCGCTTCCCCGACGGCGCATCAGCAGTTCGAGGCGCGCGAGCAGTTCTGCAAAAGCGAATGGCTTGACGAGATAATCGTCCGAGCCCGCCGTCAGTCCGGTCACGCGATCGTCGACCGAACCAAGCGCGGAAAGCAGGATTACGGGCGTTTCGATTCCTGCCGCACGCATCGCTTGCAGCACGCTCAGCCCATCCATCATCGGCAACATGCGGTCCAGGACGACGGCGTCATATTCCCCGCTGATTGCATGGAACAGACCATCCCGGCCGTCTGCGGCATGATGGCCGACATGGCCATGCTCGGCCAACCCTTTCAGGATGAACTCGGCCGTTGTCCGGTCATCCTCGACGACCAGTATCTTGCGTCCCATTTCGCGCCCTGTCATCCGTACACCTATTCAATGTTGCCACACTTGGCGCGCCATCGCGAAGAAAATTGATCCGTATCCGGCAGGACGCCCGTTCGTTCAGCCAATGGCGGGCCATCATCCAGTCCGCCGGATGCCTGCCACCAATAGCCTGAAGCCTGTCCCCGACCGCCAGACCGCTGCGTTCGGCCAGCCCCCCTGTCCTGATGCTCGTCACCACGACCTCATGTGAGGGACCCATATCAGCCAGCGTCATGCCCGATGCGTCGATGGGCATATCCTGTCCGTAGCCGGTCGACGGCAGCCGCGTCAGGATGACCAGCGGACTTGCTGACAGGATCAGCAGCGCGGCCCAGATCAGCAGCCCGCCCGTGCCGGGGAAGCGCGCGTAGGAACTGGGCTGTGTCGATAGATCGGCCATGAATGCTGTTTAGAGGAAAGCGGCCGTCCATCCGCTTTCCGCCGCATGACGAAATTGTAATCCGCGCGACACCGCCTGATTGGCAGGTTGCGCGCATTAGAGCCGCCGCTTCCGGAGAGAATGGCCGACCGACATGAAAAGAGCATATCCCTTTGCCATCGCCACATTGGTTGCAGCGCTGCTGGGATATTGCGGCTGGCTCGGCTATTTCTCCAATGATCCTTTCGTTACGGTGATGCCATCCGCCAAGCCCCGCGCAGATATCGCGGCGGTCGTCATGTCTGGAGATATGGGCTTCAAGGTCGGCATGGGCCGTCAGATCGCTAAACGGCTTTCGGCGGACGGCATCCCGGTGATCGGGGTCAATTCCCTCACCTATTTTCGCACGCGCCGCACGCCGGCGGATGCCGCCGCGCTGGTTGAGAATGCCATGCACCGGGCGGAAGCACTGACGCACGCTAGCCGGATCATCCTTATCGGCCAGTCCTTCGGCGCGGACATGCTGCATGTGGGGCTGGCTGGCCTTCCCCCTGCAGACCGCGCGCATGTTGCGATGGTCGCGCTCGTGGTGCCCGGAGCGACGGTGGAGTATCGCGCATCACCTGGAGAACTCTTCACCTTCCTCATGCATGAGGACGATGCGCTTCCCACCGGACGCAAGCTGACCTGGGCGCCCACGCTCTGCATCTTCGGGCAAGAGGAAAGTGCGAGCCTCTGTCCTCTGCTGTGGCAGGATAATGTCCACACCATCCCCTTACCAGGCGGACATCCGCTGCATTATGATGCCGACGCGGTGTATAGAGAAGTGCGCCAGGAAATGACCCGCGCCGGTCTCATGAGGGCCTAACGGATTTGTAATCCGGTCATCACCTCCCTGACAGCGACAGCCTGATACCAGGCGAGCGAGACATGAACTGGCTGAGATATATAATGAAAACCATGGGGAAAATCGCAGGCGCTCTGGTGATGCTGAGCATGATGGCTTCTGCTGCGCAGGCTTCGACACGGCCTGCGCCGACGCCGGTAACCGGCACCTGGCTTAACCCGCGCGGCACGGTTGCCGTGAAGGCCGGGGACTGTAGCGGCAAGCTGTGTGGCTGGGTCAGTTGGGCCAGTCCGGTCGCGCTGGCTGACGCGGCCGCGGCCGACGTTCCCCACCTCATCGGCACAGAGCTTTTGCAGAACTATCGTCCGGCCGGCGCCAATCGCTGGACGGGCCGCGTATTCGTCCCTGACATGGGCCGCGCCTTCCAGTCCACGATAGAGCAGATCGACCCGCAGCACCTGAAGATTTCGGGCTGTATCCTTGGCGGCCTGTTCTGCAAAAGCCAGATATGGAGGCGTTCATGACCGCTCGCTACCGCACGCTGCTCACGATTGGCGGCATCCTGTTGTTGGCAGGTCTTGGCTTTGCCGCGCTCGACCATCTGCTGGGCGAGGTCCGGTTGCGCGACATCCGCGCTGCCCTGCATGCGCTGCCTTCCAGCGCGCTGCTGATGGCGCTCGGCCTGACTATCATCAGCTACGTTACGCTGACTCTCTACGACGTGCTGGCGCTCCGCATCATCGGTCGGCCGCTGCCCTACCGAACCGCAGCGCTCGCGTCCTTCACCAGCTATACGCTCAGCCATAATCTGGGCCTGTCGCTCCTGACCGGCGGTTCCGCGCGCTACCGGGTCTACAGCGCCGCCGGTCTTTCCGCCGCAGATACCGCGCGGATCGTGGCAGTCGCGAGCATCACCTTCTGGACAGGGGTGTTCTTTCTCGCCGGGCTGATGCTTGCCGTCCACCCGGCCGCGCCATCGCTCGGCAATGTTGGTTTCTCATCGGTCTGGCTGCGCGCCATCGGCATCGCCCTACTCGCCGGGATCGGCCTTCTGATGGTTCTGGCGGGAAGCAAGGGACGCACCCTGCGCCTCCATCGCTGGTCGCTGCCCCTGCCCAGCCGCACGCAGATTGCGGCGCAGATCGGCGTTGCCGGCATCGATCTCGCCGCAGCCAGCGCCGCCCTGTTCGTGCTTGTTCCGGGCGCGACGATGCATGCATTCCCGCTGTTCTTCATTGGCTATACGCTCGCGATCATTGCCGTCCTCATCACACATGTGCCAGGCGGCATCGGCATCTTCGAGGCGGTAATGCTGACGGCCTTGCCCGCCACAAACCGGCCGGAACTGGTCGCAGCCCTGCTCGCCTATCGCGTCATCTATTACCTGCTACCGCTGGCCCTCGGCGCAGCCCTCGTCGCCGCACAGGAGGGGCTGCGCTGGCGTAAGCCGGTCGCACGCACGCTGCGCGGGATGCACATGATCGCATCGGGTCTCGCGCCCGTCATGGTGTCGGCGCTGGTGTTCATGGGCGGCGCCGTGCTGCTGGTGTCGGGCGCTCTGCCCGCCGTTCCCGGCCGCATCCGCATCCTCTACGATGTCCTGCCACTGCCCTTTGTCGAGGCGTCGCACATGGCGGCCAGCCTTGCAGGCGCGGCGCTGCTGGTGCTGGCGAGCGGCCTTTATCGCCGCCTAGACGGCGCATTCTGGATGACGCGATTGCTGCTGATCGCTGGCGCCGCCTTCTCGCTGCTTAAGGGCCTCGATTATGAGGAAGCGACGGCGATGTTGCTGATCGCCGGCCTGCTGCAATGGACACGCCCGGCCTTCTATCGCCGTACCGTGTTGACCACGGACGCGCTGTCGCCTGGCTGGCTCGCAACCGTGGCCATCGCCATCGGCCTGTCCGTCTGGATCGGCTTCTTCGCCTACCGCCATGTCGACTATCAAAGCGATCTCTGGTGGCATTTTGCCGAGAAGGGCGACGCCTCGCGTTTCTTGCGCGCAAGCTTCGCGGTCGCGGTCATGCTCGTCATCATGGCGATATGGGGGCTGTTCCGGCCGGCCACGCCCGCCAGCGGCGCGCATGAGGAGGAGGCCCCGAGCCAGGCCGCGCTCGACCTCGCCGCGCGCACCGACTCCAACCTCGCCCTGACAGGCGACAAGAAATTCCTGACCTCGGCCTCCGGTCGCGCTTTCCTGATGTACCAGCAGCGCGGGCACAGCTGGATCGTGATGGGCGACCCGGTCGGTGCGCGTGAGGAATGGTCCGACCTCCTCTGGCAATTGCGGGACCAGGCCGATGCAGCACAGGGCCGGATGCTCCTCTACCAGATCAGCACAGACGCTTTGCCAGTTGCGATCGAACTCGGTTTCCAGATGGCGAAATATGGCGAGGAGGCGCGCGTCGATCTTGCATCCTTCACCCTCGAAGGCCCAGCCGCCAGACCGCTGCGCTACGCGGAACGCCGGGCAGAACGGGAGGGCGCGCAGTTCGAGATGATCGCCGCCGCCGACGTTCCTGCCATCATGGCGGAGCTGCAGGGCATTTCCGATCGCTGGCTCGATGCGAAGGGCCATAAGGAAAAAGGCTTCAGCGTCGGCCGCTTCGATCCCAACTATATCGCTCAATGCGATTGCGCCATCGTCCGGCAGGAAGGAAAGATCGTCGCCTTCGCCAACATGTGGAAGACCGCCGACAAATCCGAGCTTTCGGTGGACCTCATGCGCCATGATGATGCGATGCCCTATGGTACCATGGATTTCCTGTTCGTCCACATCATGCAATGGGGCAAGGAACGGGGCTATCGCTGGTTCAACCTGGGCATTGCGCCATTGTCCGGCCTGGAGGCCCGCCGCTTGGCGCCCCTCTGGTCGAAGCTCGGTTCGCTCCTCTATCGCCACGGCGAGGCGCTGTACGGCTTTGAGGGTCTGCGCGCCTACAAGGACAAATTCTCGCCCGTCTGGGAGCCTCGGTTTGTCGCGGGACCGCAGGGGCTTTCGCTCGGTCGCGCACTGATCGATCTTCAGGCGCTGATCGCCAATGGACCGACGCCGACCAGGCGGGGCGGCCCCATCCGTCTGGTCGCCAATTCCGGACGACGATTGGCGGTCGGCTGAAAGCGAAGATGACGGATATTTCATCTTGCCGCCAACCGCAGGAAGGATGCCCGCCGCTATTGTCTCCCTCATGATGAAGGAGATTTCCATGAGGGTCGGATATTCCATGCGATTGATGGCGGCGCTGGCTCTGGTCGGCCTGTGCGGTCCGGCGCCGGCGCAATTGCCGCCCGCAGCGCCCGCCCCGGTCGATGCTAATGCCCCCGCGCCCAAGCCGGCGCAGGTCGAAAAAACCTATCCGGGCGAAAGCAGCTACATCATGAAGCCGTTCGGCAAGATCGCCGTCTATCGGCCCGACGGGCCACCTGTCGGCGTAGCCCTCTTCCTGTCGGGTGACGGCGGATGGCAACCGGACGTGACGGGCATGTCGCGCGCGCTGGCCGATCATGGCATCCTGGTCGCCGGCATCTCCACGCCCGAATTCCTAAAGACCATGGAAGCCGGCAAGGGCAAGTGTATCAACGCCAACTATCCGCTGGTCGATCTTGCCCGCGACATTCAGCATCGCATGGGCCTCAAATCCTATATGAAGCCGATCATCTTCGGTTATTCGGAAGGAGCGACGCTCGCCTATGGTAGCCTCTCCCAATGGCCCAACGGCGGCTATCGCGGTGTCGTCTCCATGGGGTTCAGCGCCGACATACCGGGTATCAAACCCTACTGCGCCGTCCCCGGCTTCGCCGCCAAGCGGATCACAAAGCCGGAAAAGGCCTGGCTCTTCGCGCCCAACAGCAAGGTGAAGGTCCCCTGGGTCGTGCTTCAGGGCCTGGACGACACGGTCGTCAGCCCCGCGAAGGCCCGCGCCTTCACCGCCAAGGTGCCGTCAACGACGCTGGTCGAACTGCCCAAGGTCGGCCACGGCTATCAGGTCCAGTCCAACTGGGTGCCGCAATTGATGACGGCGATCGCGCCGATGCTCCAGCCGACCTACGCCTTGTCGGCCGGCCCGCGCCAGTCGGTCACCCTGCCCCCGAACCTGCCGCTGACCATCGTGACCCCGCCAAAGGGGGCGAGGCCCTCCGACACCATGGCTGTCATCTATTCGGGCGACGGCGGCTGGGTGGGGATTGACCGCGACGTGGCGGGCGAAGTCGCCAAGGCCGGCATTCCCGTCGTCGGCATGGACAGCCTTTCCTATTTCTGGAGCGCCCGCACGCCACGCGGCGCGGGTGCCGATCTCGGCAAGATCGTCAACGCCTTTAGCGAACGCTGGCACAAGCCCAAGGTCGTGCTGATCGGCTACAGCTTCGGTGCGGATGTCATGCCCTATATGGTTGCCAATATGGACCCGGCGTCCCGGGCAAAGGTCGCTGCGGTGAATCTGCTCGGCCTCAGTTCCTCGGCGGATTTCCAGTTCCGGCTCGGTTCCTGGCTGGACATCCCTTCGGCTCAGGCCATGCCCACAATTCCGGCGGTCACCCGCCTGCGCGGCCTGCCGATCCGCTGCGTGCGCGGAACGGAAGAAGATGACAGCGCCTGCCCCGCCATTCCGCGCGGCATCGCCAGCGTCTTCACCATCCCGGGCGGCCACCATTTCAACCGGAATGCGCCGCTGCTGGCCCGGATCATCTTGAGCGGGCGGACGACTGCTTGATGCTGACACCCACTCCCCCGTTCGTGCTGAGTAGAGACTGAGCAAAGTCGAAGGCTCGTATCGAAGTACCTCGCGCTTAGCCCTGGTCCTTCGATACGCCATTTCGACTTCGCTCAATGGCTACTCAGGACGAACGGATGTGGGGATTTTACTCTTCAAAATGCACCGCCAGCCACACGGTCGGTCCATCCGCATCCGTCCACGTCACCCAATGCCGCCGATGCGCCGGGATCAGCACATAGTCGCCGGGCCGCAGGCTGATCTCCTCAGCCCCCTCGATCAATAGGCCGGCCCCGCCCTTCAACAGCAACACCCATTCGTCATGCGGCTGGTCATAGGGCGCATCGACCGGCGTCGCCTGACCGTGCGAGACGATCCGCTCGATCCGAACGCCGGGGCGGCGCACTATCTCGGAGAAATCCTCCTGCGTCTGATTGTCAGGCAAGGCTTCAAACAGATTGGGCATGGCGATCCTCGAAAGCGCCATGCCCAATCCCATCACCGTATCAGTAGCGCAAGTCAGGCCAGCGCTTTTACCTTGGCCCGGAACTTGTGCAGTAGCGGCTCCGTGTAGCCATTGGGCTGCGCGACGCCCTCGAACACCAACGCCCGCGCCGCCTGAAACGCCAGGCTTTCCCCCTCGCGACCAGCCATCGGGCTGTACAGCGGATCGCCCGCATTCTGCCCGTCCACCTTGGCGGCCATGCGCGAGAGTGCCGCATCGGCTTCTTCTCCCGAACACACGCCATGCAGCAGCCAGTTCGCCATATGCTGCGACGAAATGCGAAGCGTCGCCCGGTCTTCCATCAGGCCGACGTCGTGAATGTCCGGCACCTTAGAACAGCCGACGCCCTGATCGATCCAGCGCACGACATAGCCCAAAATGCCCTGGGCATTATTGTCCAGCTCGTCCCGGATTTCCTGCTCCGACCAGTTCTGACCGGCGGCGAGCGGAATGGTCAGCAGCGCTTCGATCGGCGCAATGGCTTCGGCCTTCCGCTCCTCCTGCCGGGCGAACACATCGACCGTGTGATAATGGGTGGCGTGCAGTGTCGCGGCAGTCGGGCTCGGCACCCAGGCCGTATTCGCACCTGTCCTGGGATGGCCGATCTTCTGGTCGAGCATGTCGGCCATGCGATCAGGCGCGGCCCACATGCCCTTGCCGATCTGCGCCTTGCCGGACAGGCCGCAGGCAAGGCCGATCTGGACGTTGCGGTCCTCATAGGCCTTGATCCATTCGGACGTCTTCATGTCGCCCTTGCGCTGCATCGGCCCGGCCTGCATCGACGTATGCATTTCGTCGCCGGTGCGGTCGAGGAAGCCGGTGTTGATGAAGACGATCCGGTCCTTCACCGCATGGATGCAGGCGGCAAGGTTCGCCGACGTGCGCCGCTCCTCGTCCATCACCCCGACCTTCAGCGTATGACGGGACAGGCCAAGCAGGTCCTCGATCGCATCGAACAGGTCGTTGGTGAACGCGGCCTCTTCCGGCCCGTGCATCTTGGGCTTCACGATATAGATCGAGCCTTCGCGGCTGTTCACGAACGCGCCGTTGCGCTTCAGGTCATGCAGCGCGATCAGGCTGGTGACAATGCCGTCGAGGATCCCCTCGGGCGCCTCGCTCCCATCGGCCAGCAGCAAAGCGGGCGTGGTCATAAGATGCCCGACATTGCGCACGAACAGCAGGCTGCGGCCCGGCAAGGTGAAGGCGCTGCCGTCCGGCGCGGTATAAGCGCGATCCGCCTCCAGCGCGCGGGTAAGCGTCTTGCCGCCCTTATCGAAGCTGGCGGTCAGGTCACCCTTCATCAGTCCCAGCCAGTTGCCATAGGCGGCGACCTTATCCTCCGCATCGACCGCCGCGACGGAATCCTCCAGATCGACGATGGTCGAAAGCGCCGATTCCAGAATGACATCGGCCAGATGTGCCGGATCGGCCTTGCCGATCGGATGGCCGGGATCGATCACCAATTCGATATGAATGCCATTGTTGCGCAGCAGAATGTTGTTGCCTGCCCGGCCGACGAACTGGCCAGCATCCTTCAGCTTCGGCTCGCCGCCGCCTGTCCAGTCAGCCCAGCTGCCGCTGGCGAGCGGAATAGCCCCATCCAGAAACGCCTTCGCCCAGGCGATGACCTGTGCTCCGCGTTCGGCATCATAGCCCTTGCCGCCGGCCGCGCCCGGAATGGCGTCCGTGCCGTACAGCGCATCATACAGGCTGCCCCAGCGAGCATTGGCCGCATTCAACAGGAAGCGAGCGTTGAGGACCGGCACGACAAGCTGCGGCCCGGCCAGCCGCGCCAGTTCGTCATCGACCTTCTGCGACGTGATCGCAAAGGGCGCGGGCGCAGGGACTAGATAGCCGATGTCGGACAGGAACGCCTGATAGGCGGCGCTGTCGATCGGCTGCCCCTTGCGCGCTTCGTGCCAGGCGTCGATCTGCGCCTGCAGGGTGTCGCGCTTCGCCAGCAGAGCAGCGTTGCGCGGCGCGAACGTGGCGAAGACCGCCGCTACGCCCGCCCAGAAATCCGACGCAGTAAGACCTGTGCCCGGCAAAGCCTTGGTATCGATGAATTCGGCCAATTCCGCTGCGACCTTCAGGCCGGACTTGTCCACGATGCTGCTCATGCGAAGGCTCCTGCTGCTATTACCGTCGCTGCTAGACCCGATCGCAATATTTCGGTAGACGATAAAAATTCAAAACAGCTTTTCTTATGAAGAACAGATCATGATGGACCCCGACTACGATCTGTTCCTAGCTGTCGTGGAGGCGGGCAGCCTGTCCGCCGCAGCGCGCGCCCGGTTCATGTCGCCCGCGATGGTGTCAAAACGCCTTGTTCGTCTGGAGGAGCGGTTGCAGACCCGCCTGCTCCACCGATCAACCCGCCGTATGGCGCTGACGCCTAAGGGCGAGCGTCTCCATGCCGACCTGCTCGCCATCTCTGCTGCCATCGGCGAGGCGGAGGCGCGTGTCGCGGGTGGGCCGGGCCTGCCCGCCGGACCGCTGCGGGTTTCCGCGCCAACCTCGTTCGGGCGCATGCATCTTGCGCCACATATCGCCAATTTCCTGTCCATAAATCCCGGGATTTCACTTTCGCTGGACCTTAGCGACGCCTTTATCGACCTCTATTCCTCGCGCGTAGACGTCGCGATCCGCATCAGCGCCGCAGTCGACTCCGGCCTCACCGCCCATCGCCTGGCCACCAGCCGCCGCGTCCTGTGCGCCGCCCCGACCTATCTGGCAGGGTTCGGTGAGCCGCAGACGATCAATGCGCTACGCGACCACCGCCTGCTCGCCGCCGAAGGTCAGCTTCCCTGGCAACTCACCAGTCCAGAGGGACCGATCCACTTTGAGGCAAGCAGCTTCGTCGCTACCAATTCCAGCGAGGTGGTGCGGGAGATGGCGATATCGGGGGCCGGAATCGCGCTCCGGTCGCTCTGGGATGTCAGCGAGGAACTCGCCTCAGGTCGTCTTGTGCAGCTTCTACCCGATCATGAGGGGTCGTCGGACGTCGCAATCTTTGCTGTCCACCCACCGATGCCGGTCCCAAGTCCAGCCATCGTCGCTTTCATCGCTTTCGCAAAATCCCTTTACACGCCGACGCCCCCTTGGGTGGCCTAGCGCGGCGGGAGTTGCGCCTTCGCGAAACCGCTCCAGCAATCATCATAGTCCAGCTGGCAGAGCGGCGTTTCAGTCGCAAACCGGGTCGGGCGGAAGGGGAAGCGGCTTTCGAACATGAAGGCCATGCCATTGTCGATCTTGTGCGGCTCTAGGTTGGCCTGCACGGCCTTGTCGTAAGTCGCCCGGTCCGGCCCATGCCCCGCCATGCAATTATGCAGCGAGGCCCCACCGGGCAGGAATCCTTCCGCCTTGGCGTCATAGGCGCCGTCGATCAGCCCCATGAACTCGCTCATCACATTGCGGTGGAACCATGGCGGACGGAAGGTCTTCTCCGCGACCATCCAGCGGGGCGGGAAGATCACGAAATCGCAGTTCGCCGTTCCCGGCGTCTCGGTCGGCGATGTCAGCACGGTGAAGATCGATGGATCGGGATGATCGTAGCTGACGCTGTTCATCGTATTGAACCGCCGCAGATCATAGCGGCTGGGGGCCAGATTGCCGTGCCACGCCACCACGTCGAACGGCGAGTGGGAAAGAGTCGTCGCCCACAGTCCGCCGCAAAATTTCTGCACCAGTTCACAGGGCGCGTCGCTGTCCTCGAACCAGGCAACGGGCGTTTCGAAATCGCGGGGATTGGCGAGGCCATTTGCGCCGATCGGGCCAAGATCGGGCAGGCGGAACAGCGCCCCATAATTCTCGCAGATATAACCCCGCGCCGCGCCATCGGGCAGTTCCACCCGGAAGCGCAGACCGCGCGGCACGAGCGCGACCTGCTCCGGCGCAACCATCATCACGCCCATTTCGGTGACCAGCCGCAAACGCCCCTGCTGGGGCACGATCAGCATCTCGCCATCGGCATCACTGAAAGCACGGACCATGGATTGGTTGGCCGCGAACAGATGGATGCCGACGCCCACGGCCATGGAAGGGTCGCCGTTGCCGCAATAGGTCGTCAGGCCATCCACGAAGTCCACCGGATCGGAAGGCATCGGCAACGGATTCCAGCGCAGCCGGTTGGGCGTCGGCGGAACGTCGTCAAACGGTCCGGACCGTATCAGCGTATCGCGTCCATAAGGCTGAAACGCCGGATGGTTTGCGGCGGGACGCAGTCGATAAAGCCAGCTCCGCCGGTTTTCCACCCGCGGCGCAGTAAAGGCCGTTCCGGAAAACTGTTCAGCATACAGGCCGAACGGCGCATGCTGGGGAGAGTTGCGCCCCTGCGGCAGGGCTCCCGCAACCGCCTCGGTCGCGAAATGATTGCCGAAACCCGACATCATCGCGCCGTCGCGAGCGCCTATGCCGTCCATCGACGCGACAGGTCCCTGCGCCGTCATCCTGGCCTCTCCTGTCGTTTCAGAATCACGCGTCGACGGTCACCACGCCGCGCCTGATCTGGTCGAGTTCAATGGATTCATAGAGTGCCTGGAAATTGCCGTTTCCGAAACCCTCATTGCCCTTGCGCTGGATGATCTCGAAGAAGATCGGACCGAACATGTTTTCCGTGAAGATCTGCAACAGCAGCCCCTCCTCATGTGCATCGCCGTCGATCAATATGCGATTCTTGCGCAGCCGCGCCAGATCCTCGCCATGACCGGGCACCCGCTTGTCGACCAGATCATAATAGGTGTCGATCGTGTCCTGCAGACGCACGCCATTTGCGCGCAGCTTCTCCACGGTGGCGTAGATATCCGGAGTGGTAAGCGCCAGATGCTGGATGCCTTCGCCATTATAGTCGCGGATGAACTCCTCGATCTGGCTGTTATCGTCCTGGCTTTCATTGAGCGGGATACGGATTTCATGGTCCGGCGCGATCATCGCCTGGCTGAACAGGCCGGTCGCCTGCCCCTTGATGTCGAAGAATTTCTGCTCCTCGAACCCGAACAAAGTGGCGTAGAATTCGGACCACACCCGCATCTGGCCCCGGCGGACATTGTGGGTCAGGTGATCCAGCAGGTCTAAGCCGACGCTCCGCTCCGCCGACGCCTCGCGCCAGCCGGGCACCTCGTCCCAATCGGCAAAGGGATCGCGATCCACCAAATAGAGCAGCGACCCGCCAATACCCTCGATCGCACAGGACCCCGGCAGCGCGCTATCGGAGGTGTCCACGGAGGTCGCGCCACTCGCTACAGCATGGCGATGCGCCTTTTCCGCATCGGCGACGTTGAACGCCATGCCGTTGGCGGAGGGGCCATGTGTAGCGCCGAACGCTGCAGCCTGCCCACCCTTGCCCGCATTCAGGATGAATGCGATGCGACCCTGACGATACAGCGTCAGCCCACGATCCTTGCGGCGCGCGGCGGGAACGAAGCCCAGTTGCTCAAACTGATGCGCCATCGCGGCAGGGTCCGGAGAGGTGAATTCGGCGAAGGCAAAGCCATGAAGGCCCAGCGGATTTGCACTCTTGGCAGCCATATCGGCCTCCTTGGCCATATAGTATCTATTGATACCAATATGGCGATTGGCCGGACTGGTGTCAAATGCTACCAATCGGCATGACCGCGAAAAAGCTGCGCCTCGACGATTTCATCCCCTATCGTCTCTCATTCACGTCCAACCTGGTCAGCGATAGCATCGCCGCCGCCTATCAGGCGCTGTTCGGTATCAGCATCCCGGAATGGCGGGTGATCGCGCTGGTGGCGGAAAAGGACGCAGGAATCACGCAGCAGGAAATTTGCGCCAACTCCCGCATGGACAAGGTGACGGTCAGCCGCGCGGCAATCACCCTGGTCGAGCGTGGATTGCTGGACCGCAGCCCCAACCCCGCCGACAAGCGGTCGCATCTTCTGGTGCTGTCGATCGAAGGGCGGCAACTCTATGCCGCCATCGCTCCCAAGGCGCTGGAACTGGAGCAACGCATCTTCGCTGCGTTCGATGAGGCAGAGATTGCCGGCTTCGTGTCGATGCTTCGCCGGATCGATGACGTCGCCCTGCGACTTGCGCACGGGTCCGACAAAAGCTGATTCGCGGCGTGCGCGTTCAGTCCATGTGCCGGATGCCGGCGCGCAAATAATCCCATCCGGTAAGCAGCGTCAGAATGGCGGCCGCCCACAGGGTGACCAGTCCCGTCGCATGGACGAAGGGAAATTGCGGCAAGGCCCCCGCCAGGATCAGCGCGCCCAGGCAGATGAGCTGGAAGGTCGTCTTCCACTTCGCCAGCGCCGACACCGGGA
>JAHFPU010000069.1 GCA_023266635.1 Sphingobium sp. | reverse complement strand
GCTCGGCGTGGCGCTGGAGAGCGGCTGGGAAATATTGGAGAACTCGCCGATCATCATTGACCGCTATCGCACGGCGACCATCGCGCTCGGCTATAATGGCGACAGTGTGCTCAACTCCATGAGCGACATCGGCATGATGATGCTGGGATTTCTCTTCGCTTCGCGCGTGCCGGTCAAGGTCACCATCCTGACCGCCATCGCGCTCGAGCTTTTCACGTTATGGGCGATTCGCGACAACCTGACGCTCAATATCCTGATGCTGGCAGCGCCGATCGACGCCGTCAGGGTATGGCAGGCGGGGGCGTGACCGGCGACACAGGCTTTTTGGGCCGCGACTTGCGATAGGCGACGCGGGTTTTGAGGGGCGCAAGCGCGTGATGGCCATTCTTACGCCGTCCATCGGTGATCAGCCCATCCTCAACGGCGGTCTCGTGCGGACCCTTTTTGTCGATCTCTTTCTTCTTCTGCCACAGCTTGTGCGCGACATAGGCGCCGCCGATGGCGATGGCGCCCAGCGGCGATCGCGTGAGAACGCGCGTGGCCAGCATGCCGGCAGCCGCGCCCACAAGGCCCGCCTTGCCGGTTTCGGCCGCGATGCGGGTCCCGATGATTGTGGTCGCAATCCTGCCAAGCATCCGCATCTTCGTCTGTCCCTGTTCGATGTCGTCTGCCATACCTAATGTATAGGGCGATGAAACGGTTCCGGGAAGCGGTGGATTCAGGTCGTCCTTTTATCACTGAAAATGCCGCGTGCTCCTGCGAAAGCAGGAGCCTAGTTCAAACGGCGGGACTGGACTCCTGCTTTCGCAGGAGCACACTGGCGCCTTACCGCCCCACCATCTCCTCCGGCTTCACCAGCCTGTCGAACGTCGCCTCATCCACCAAGCCCAGCGCCAACCCCGCCTGTTTCAGCGTCAGCCCCTCGGCATGCGCGTGCTTGGCGATCTTGGCGGCATTGTCATAGCCAATCTCGGGTGCGAGCGCCGTCACCAGCATGAGCGAGCGATCGACCAGTTCGCCGATTCGCGTCTCGTTCGCCTCCAGCCCCTCGATGCAGCGTTCGGCGAAGCTCTCCATGCCGACGGCCAGCAGATGTATGGAGCGCAGCACCGCCGCGCCGATCATGGGCTTAAAGACGTTCAGCTCCAGATGCCCCTGCAGCCCACCGACGGTCACCGCCTGATGATTACCGATCACCTGGGCTGCGACCATCGTCAGCATCTCGCACTGGGTCGGGTTCACCTTCCCTGGCATGATCGAACTGCCCGGCTCATTGGCCGGCAGGTCGAGTTCGCCTAGGCCGGAGCGCGGGCCGGAGCCGAGCAGGCGCACGTCATTGGCAATCTTGGTCAGGGCGACGGCAAGCGCGTTCAGCGTGCCGGACAGATGCACCAACGGGTCGTTGGACGCCAGCGCCTCGAACTTGTTATCGGCGGTGCGGAAAGGAAGGTCAGTGATCTGTGCGATCTCCTGCGCCACCGCCACGTCGAAGCCCTTCGGCGCGTTAAGGCCCGTGCCGACCGCCGTGCCGCCCTGCGCCAGCGCCATCATCCCATGCATCACTGCCGGTTCGATCCGCTTGCGGCCGCGATAGACCTGATGCGCATAGCCGGAAAATTCCTGACCCAGCGTCAGCGGCGTCGCGTCCTGAAGGTGCGTGCGGCCGATCTTGACGATATGGTCCCACGCCTTCGCCTTGGCGTCGAGCGCCGCGAGGAGCCGGTCGAGCGCCGGGAACAGCTTCTGCGTCACCGCAACCGCCGCGGCGATATGCAGAGCGGTCGGGAAGCTGTCGTTGGACGACTGGCCCATATTCACATGATCATTGGGGTGTACCGGCGACTTGCCGCCGCGTATGTCCGCCAGCATCTCATTGGCGCGGCCGGCGATCACTTCGTTGACGTTCATGTTCGACTGGGTGCCGCTGCCGGTCTGCCAGATGACCAGCGGGAACTGGTCGTCATGCGCGCCGGAAATCACTTCGATCGCTGCCTTCTCGATCGCATCGGCGAGCTTGCCATCCAGGCCATAGCCCCGATTCACCCGCGCCGCCGCCTGCTTCACGATGGCAAGCGCATGGACGATGCCGATCGGCATCCGCTCCGTATCGCCGAAGGGGAAATTCTCGATGCTGCGCTGGGTCTGCGCGCCCCAATAGGCGTCGGCGGGGACTTCGACAGCCCCGATGCTGTCGGTTTCGGTGCGGGTGTCGGCCATGAGCAAATCCCTTCCTGAGAATCATTCGCAATTCAGGGCGCTCATGTGGGACAGCGGAAAGCCGAATGCCAGCCCTTATTTCTTCTTGCCGAAATCCACCGTGACAACGTTGGAGCCGTCTTCATTGGTCGCGATGGGCGCGTCATTCTCCGCCGCCTCATGCGGTTCGGGGCCGTCGCCAGCGTCCTGCACCTGAAATTGCAGGGCGAAATTCACCGCTGGATCGACGAAGGCGGTGATCGCCGCGAAGGGGATGTTGAGGTGCGCAGGCACCTGATTGAAGGTCAGGCTGACCTCGAACGCCTGGGTCCCGACCTTCAGGTCCCAATATTTATTCTGCAGGACGATCGTCATCTCGTCCGGGAAACGCTCGGTCAGAGACCGTGGGATTTCCACGCCCGGCGCATGCGTCTTGAAGGTGATGTAGAAGTGATGGCCGCCCGGAAGGCCGCCCGATCGCTCCACTTCACCCAGCACGCGGCCGACGACTGCGCGCAGGGCTTCCTGCACGATTTCATCGTACGGAATCAGGCTGTCTGGTAGCTCGTCACTCATACGGGCATCTTACCTAACGATGAAGCAGGGGCGGTCAAGGGCCTGAAATGGGGCGACGATGCCCGATGGGCAAGGCCAATCCCGGATTGCACACGTCGGAATCCCCGTTATAGGGCTGCGCATGCGCACAGCGGAAATCCACAGAAAGACTGCGGAAACGTCGATCGACGTGGTGGTCAACCTTGACGGCACGGGCCTCTATACCGTGTCGACGGGCATCGGTTTTCTTGATCATATGCTGGAGCAGCTTTCGCGCCATTCGCTGATTGACCTGACCGTAAAGACGGTCGGCGACCTACATGTTGACCAGCATCACACGACCGAAGACACCGGCATCGCGATCGGCGAGGCAATCGCCAAGGCGCTGGGCGACAAGCGCGGCATCGCGCGGTACGGCACCGCCTATTCGCCGATGGACGAGACGCTGACCCGCGTGGCGCTCGACATTTCCGGCCGCCCCTGGCTGGTGTGGAAGGCCGCGTTCAACGTGCAGCGGCTGGGCGAATGGGATACGGAGCTGATCGAGCACTGGTTCCACAGCTTCGCGCAGTCGGCTGGCATCACCCTGCATGTCGAAAATCTCTACGGCAGCAACAACCATCATATTGTGGAAAGCTGCTACAAGGGCCTGGCCCGCGCGCTGCGGCAGGCGGTCGAGATCGACCCGCGCAAGGCCGACAGCATTCCATCGACCAAAGGCACGCTGGGCGGGGCCTAGTCAGCCCGTCTTTCCAGAAGGACTCGCCGCATGTTCGTCATCACGCTCACCTACAAGGTCGATCTGGACGTGGTGGACAGCCATATGGACGCGCATGTCGCCTGGATCAAAACGGCGCTGGCCGACGGCTGGCTGCTGATCGCCGGGCGTCAGGTTCCGCGCGTGGGCGGCATCCTGATCGCACGGGGCGTTCGTGACGACATCGAAGCGAAAGCGGCGACCGATCCATTTGTCATGCACGGCGTCGCCGACTTCACCGTTACCGAATTCTCGCCCAGCTTTGTCGCTTCGGGGCTGGAAAGCCTGAAACCGTGATCGCGCTCATCGATTATGGCGCGGGCAATCTGCACTCGGTCCATAATGCTCTGAAGAAGGCGGGCGCGAACGACGCCGTCATCACCGCCGATCCCGATGCGGTAGCCAAAGCCGACCGGATCGTCCTGCCCGGCGTAGGCGCTTTCCGCGCCTGCCGCGATGCGCTGGTCGGGATCGACGGCATGGTCGAAGCGATGCGCGCGGCGGTGCTGGACCGAGGCGTACCTTTCCTGGGCGTATGCGTCGGCATGCAGTTGCTGGCCGATGCGGGCGAGGAGTTCGGGCGGCATGAGGGGCTCGGCTGGATCGGCGGGACCGTGAGGGTGATCGAGCCGGCCGACGCAACGATCAAGGTGCCGCATATGGGTTGGAACGACGTAACCCTATCGACCGCGCACCCCTTGCTGGAGGCGGGCGAGGCCTATTTCCTGCACAGCTATCATTTCGACGCCGCAGACCCGGCCGATATCGCGGCGACGACCGATCATGGCGGAGCGCTCGTGGCCGCCGTCGCGCGCGACAGCATCATGGGCGTGCAATTCCATCCGGAGAAGAGTCAGCGCTATGGCCTCTCCTTCCTGTCCCGTTTTCTGGAGTGGAAGCCGTGACCCTGATCGTTTTCCCCGCCATTGACCTGAAAGGTGGACAGGTCGTCCGCCTTGCTGAGGGCGATATGGACCGCGCCACCGTCTATGGCGACGATCCCGCCGCACAGGCGATGCTGTTCGCGGATGCGGGCGCCATGCATCTACATGTTGTCGATCTGGACGGCGCATTCGCAGGCCATGCCGTCAATGCCGGCGCGGTCGAGAAGATCGTCGAGACCTTCCCTGGTCACGTCCAGCTGGGCGGCGGCATCCGGTCGATGGAGTCGGTAGAGCGCTGGTTCGACCTGGGCGTGTCGCGCATCGTCATCGGCACGGCGGCTCTCAAGGATCCGGATTTCGTGAAGCGCGCGGCGCTGGAGTTCCCCGGCGGCATCGTCGTCGCCGTCGATGCGCGCGACGGTTTTGTCGCTACAGAAGGCTGGGCCGAAAAGTCGGACATGCCGATCGCCGACATGGCCGGCCGGTTCGAGGATGCTGGCGTCGCTGCTCTGCTGTTCACCGATGTAGGCCGGGATGGCCTGCTGAAGGGCTGTAATATCGAGGCGACGGTCGATCTGGCGCGGGTGACCGATATTCCGGTGATCGCCAGCGGAGGCGTGGCGGGAATCGCCGATATCCGCATCCTCAGCCTGCATGCCGATGCGGGGATCGAAGGGGTGATCACTGGCCGCGCTCTGTATGACGGGCGGCTGGATTTGAAGGCGGCGCTGGCCGTGGCGGCGGCCGCGGCGTGACCGTCCGCACCCGCGTCATCCCCTGCCTGGACGTCGCCAATGGCCGCGTCGTGAAAGGCGTGAATTTCGTCGACCTGCGGGACGCGGGCGATCCGGTGGAACAGGCCAAGGTCTATGACGCGGCCGGAGCGGACGAGCTTTGCTTTCTGGATATCACCGCCAGTCATGAAGCGCGCGGGACGATCCTGGATGTCGTGAGGCGCACGGCGGAGGTGTGCTTCATGCCGGTGACCGTCGGCGGGGGCGTCCGTACGCCGGAGGATGCGCGCGCGTTACTCCTCGCCGGGGCGGACAAGGTGGCGGTGAACAGCGCGGCGGTCGCGCGGCCGGAAGTTGTCGGCGATATTGCCGATAGGTTCGGGAGTCAGTGCATTGTCGGATCGGTCGACGCCCGGCGTGTTGGAGAGGGCCGTTGGGAAATCTTCACCTATGGCGGCCGCCGCGCCACGGGCATCGACGCGGTCGAGCATGCCATGCGCCTAGCCGAACTGGGCGCGGGCGAGTTGTTGGTCACGTCCATGGACGGCGACGGCACCAAGGCGGGCTATGACCTGGCCCTCACCCGGACGATCGCCGACGCCGTGTCCGTGCCGGTGATCGCCAGCGGCGGCGTCGGCACGCTCGATCATCTGGTCGAGGGCGTGACGCAGGGCCATGCCAGCGCCGTGCTCGCCGCCTCGATCTTCCATTTCGGCCAGCACACGATCGCGGAGGCGCATGCGGCGCTATCGGCAGCGGGCATCGCCACGCGGCGTCCACTTTCGAGTTGACGCAGAAGCTCTCCCCGGCTCAATGACCGCCATGTCCAACGCCCTCGACAGACTGGAAGCCACGATCAAGGAACGGCGCAGCGCCGATCCGGACACGTCCTATGTCGCGAAGCTGACCGCGCGGGGTCGCGCCAAGATCGCCCAGAAGCTGGGTGAGGAAGCGGTCGAAACTGTCATCGCGGCGATGGAAAATGACCGCTTAGGCGTGGTGGCGGAAAGTGCCGACCTGCTCTTCCACCTTTCCTTGCTTTTGGCCGACATGAATGTGCCGCTGGCCGACGTCTATGCGGAACTTGACCGGCGTGAGGGCGTGTCGGGCCTCGCCGAGAAAGCCGCCCGCCCCAAGGAGTGACCCATGGCCGTCGATGCGACCCTGCCCTATGACGACAGCAACATCTTCGCGAAAATCCTGCGCGGCGAGATACCCTGCGCGAAGGTCTACGAGGATGATCACGCGCTCGCGTTCAACGACATCAATCCGCAGGCGCCGACACATATCTTGGTGATTCCCAGGGGCCCGTATGTCAGTTGGGATGATTTTTCGGCGCGTGCCGACGATGCCGAGATTGCTGGGTTCATTCGCGCCGTCGGCGCGGTGGCGCGTGAGGCGGGTCTTGTGGAACCGGGATACCGGTTGCTCGCGAATGTTGGCCCACATTCGCATCAGGAAGTGCCTCATCTTCATGTGCATATCCTGGCGGGGCGGCCATTGGGGCCGATGCTGGCGAAGTAACATAAGCATCCGTTCGCCCTGCTGACACGAGGCTCGGGACTCGTGTCAGTGTCGAAGGGCTGTACTTTTCTTCAGGAAAGGACAGGGCTTCGACAAGCTCAGCCCGAACGGAGTACGAGACTCCTCCTTCCTCCCCGCTCAAAAACTTTCACGCCGTTGCAACATGCTTGCGCACATCGAAATAGGCGATAGTCTCCCTCCCCATGCAATAAGGGCGCGCGCTCCGTGCGACGCGCCGCAAAGGGAAAGAGACATCCATCCATGATTTTCGGGCGCATCAAGTCTCTCGACGCCATTTTGGCGACGGCAGAAAAGAAGTCGCTGCACCGTTCGCTCGGTGCGTTCCAGTTGACCATGCTCGGCGTCGGAGCCGTCATTGGCACCGGCATCTTCGTGCTGACGGCGGAAGCCGCACAGAAGGCCGGTCCGGGCATGATGCTGTCTTTCGTGATCGCCGGTTTTGTCTGTGCCGTCGCGGCGCTGTGCTACGCCGAAATGGCGTCCATGGTGCCGGTGTCCGGTTCCGCCTACACCTATAGCTACGCCGTGATGGGCGAACTGATCGCCTGGATGGTCGGCTGGGCGCTGATCCTGGAATATGCGGTCGCGGCGGGCGCCGTGTCGGTCGGCTGGTCTGGCTATGTGGTTGGGTTGATTGAACATACATTCCATCTCGACATACCGAATCTGTTGACGCGCGGGCCGTTCGATGGCGGCATGATCAACCTGCCCGCAATGCTGATCGCATCGCTGGTGACCTGGCTGCTGGTGATCGGCACCAAGGAAAGCGCCGCCGTCAACGCCGTACTGGTGGCGATTAAGGTATCTGCGCTCACACTGTTTGTCGTTCTGGCGCTGCCCGTTATTAGGATGGAGCAGTTTACGCCCTTCGCGCCGCTGGGCTTTGGCGGTATTTCCGCAGCCGCCGCGTCCATCTTCTTCGCCTATGTCGGCTTCGACGCCGTATCCACCGCCGCCGAGGAAACCAAGAATCCTCAGCGTAACATGCCGATTGGTCTGATCGGTTCGCTCGCCATCTGCACCGTCTTCTACATTCTGGTCGCCGCAGGCGTGATTGGCACGGTGGGCGCGCAGCCGGTGTTCGGCCCCAACCATGAAGTGCTCTCGCCGGGCAGCGCCGCGCTGTCGCAGCAGTGCGCCGCCCTTGCCGCCGCCGGGACCGAAGCCGTCACCTGTTCCAAGGAAGCCCTGGCCTGGACCCTGCGTGAGATCGGCTGGCCGCAAATCGGCAACCTGCTCGGACTCGCCGCCGGCCTTGCGCTCCCTTCCGTCATCCTGATGATGATGTTCGGCCAGACCCGCATCTTCTTCGTCATGAGCCGTGACGGTCTGCTCCCGGCCATGTTCTCGAAGATCCATCCGACCTACCGCACGCCGCATGTCATCACGATCCTGACGGGCATCTTCGTGGCGCTGTTCGCCGCCTTCTTCCCGGTCGGCATCCTGGCGGACATCTCCAACTCCGGTACGCTATTCGCATTCGCCGCCGTGTCGATCGCCGTCATGGTCCTGCGCAAGACCGACCCCAATCGCGCTCGCCCGTTCCGGACGCCAGCGATCATGGTCACCGCGCCGATCGCCATTGCCGGGTGCATCTACCTGTTCTTCAGCCTGGGCATGGAGACGAAGCTGATGTTCGTCGGCTGGGCGACGGTCGGCTTGATCGTCTATTACGCCTACAGCTACAAGCGCAGCCATGTCGGCCGGGGCTTCGATGAAACGCATGAGGGCGACGAGGGCATTCCGCCGATCCCGGTGCCGCCGGTCAACTGAAGCCAACCCAATTATCGAAAAAGCCCGCCAGTTGCAGAACTGGCGGGCTTTTTGTGCTTTTCACCGGATTATGCCGGCCGCCGGATCGCGCATCTCGTCATGATGAGGGCGAGTGAAGAGCCGCCATCGTTCCGCCCAAGCCACCAGCAGAAGCGCAATGCTGCCATAGCAGAAGAAGCCAAGCGCCATGGGCAACGTCGTGCCGTTGAACATCGCGCCCGTAATGGCGCCCAGCATCGCCGAGATGATCGTGGTCAATGATGCCTGAAAGGACGAGGCGAGGCCCGCCCCGCGGGCGAAAGGCTCCATGGAAATAGCGCCAAAATTAGAACCGGTCAGGGCAACACAGAGCATGGTCAGTGACTGGAATGCAATAAAGCTCCCCATCGTTTCCAGACCCGCCCATGCCATCACGGTATGTCCAGCACCCAGCGCGATGAAGGCGATCAGGGCGGACTGGCTGACTCGTCTCGCGCCGATTCCATGGACAAGTCGGCTGTTGAAATAGCTGCCAACGGCCATGCTGCCGGCGATGCCGGCGAAAGCAATGGGGAATATCTTCGGCGCATGGAATATGTCGAAGAATATCTGCTGGGCGGAAGTCAGGAAACCGATCATTGCCCCCATCACCACGCCGGTGGCGACCATATAACCGATGGATGTGCGATGGCTGACCACGGTCCACAGCATACGAGATATGTCTCCCGCATGGATTGCCACCCGGTGCGCAGGATCAAGCGTTTCGGGCAGGCGCTTTATGACCCAGATAAGCACAATCGTGCCGATCACCAGCAGCCCCCCGAAGATCCAGCGCCATGGCGCGAACAGCAGGATGAACTGGCCGAAGCTGGGCGCCAGCACCGGAACGAGCATGAACACGATGAACACGATCGACATGATCCGCGCCATCCCGTCGCCTCTGAACCGGTCGCGGACGATGCTGACCGCGATGACACGCGCTGCGGCGGCAAAGAAACCGGCTGCAACACGCGCCACGAGCATGATGGTAAAGGTCGGCGCCAGCGCGCAGGCCAAGGTCGCAAACAACATCAGGATCAGGCAGATGATGATGACCGGCCGCCGCCCATAGCGATCAGACAGGGAGCCGTAGAAGAGTGATCCCACCCCCAGCCCGATGAAATAGGCGGTGATGATCCATTGCCGGTCGTTCGGGTTGTGAACGCCAAGCGCCGCGCCCATCGCAGGCAGCGCGGGAAGCATAGGGTCGATCGACAACGCATTCATCGCCATCAGACCGGCGATCAGGGCGATGAATTCCTTGAAGCCCAGCGGAAAATCTCCGGCGTCGGGCTTGGGATGAGGTGGCCGCGCATCGTGCATTGCGGCGCATATGGAGGGAAAGAGCGCGCGCTGCTACCCCAAAGCCGCCTATTATTTGATGCTGGTGCCCGTGATGCCGCATCCCTTGAGCACGGAATCTGCAAGCGAGATCTGAACCCGCTCGCCATAATCGCGATCGCTCATGCCGTCGTCGCAATCTCCGGGCGTTGCACTCAATTGCACGCCATTGCCTGTCAGTCGCAAAGTTCCGCCCGATGTCGAGCGTATCACAGAGAAATAGCGTGACGCCTTGCCAGGCATATCCAGGACTAGGGTGCCGCCCACGAGCGTGGCCGACCAGAAGGGCTCTGTCCCCTTCGCCCTGAATGCCGCTGGATCATCATTAGGCAGTTTCGGAGCGGAGGCAACGAGCGCTGTCGCATTCGTTGCGGCGGCCTCAGTCTGGTTCTCCGGCCCGGCCGCGATTGCGGCATTCTCCACGGCATTTGCCGCATTATCATCGGTGGTTTCCGCCGGGAGCGGCCATTTTGCGCGAGATCGCGCGGCATTTGCCGCCTCTGCCGTTCCCAACGGATCAGCGCCGGACGAACATGCGGAAGCAGATGCCAAAAGCGCGAGGAGGACGGGGGCGATTGCCGGTCTGAATGCCATAGGATGCGCACCATGCCCGGCTTCGCAACGATCGGCAAGATTGAACCGAAAGCACAATATCGGAAACGATAATGTGAAAACGTTGCTATTTATGAATGACAATTCCCACCATAAAAAGATCCCATCAGCCCGCCCCCCCGGCCGGCACCGGAGTGATATCCATGAGGACCATTGCCACCCATAGCAGCCTGCGGAACAGCTTTCCGATCCGCGCCATTCTTCTGTCGCTGACGGGAACCGCATTGCTTTCGTCGATCGCCCTGATCGTCGCGACAGCATTTGGCGACACGCTGGTAGGGCTGATGGCCGCCCTGGTCGCCTTTACCGCATCCGCACCGGTCCTTGGACCTGTGCTGGGCGCCGATAGCCGGAGCGCACGGTCATGAGCGGCATGCTTATGGAACAGCGCGACGCGGTCGTCGCGCGGCGCTTCACGACCTTCCCCGCGCCGCTTCCGGTTGAGGAACTGGCCGCGGCCGTTGGTCGTCAGGATGCCCAGCGGGCCGGGGCGCGGCTGCGCTTCTTCCTGTCGCGCCATCCCGTCATGCTGAAATGGGCGCGCATCCTGTTCGGCTTCCGGGCGGGAAATGGGCTGGCCGACGAAAAGCTGGAGGCCATTCGTGCAGCCGCATTCTCACGGGCATTGCTGTCAGGCCTAGGATTGTCCTGATAGGGGAGGCATGGCATCGAGAAGACATGATCACCACCTCCCGCGAAACCATCCTCACCGACGCCCTGTCGATACTGTCCGACCTTGTCGCGTTCGACACAACGTCGCGCGATTCCAACCTCGCCCTGATCGAGTATGTCGAGAGCCGGCTGGCGGCGATTGGTGTTGTCGCGCGCAGGGTCGCGAGCGCGGACGGGCGCAAGGCCAATCTCTACGCTACACTGGGTCCAATGAAGGAGCAGGGCATCGTCCTGTCCGGCCATACCGATGTCGTGCCGGTGGATGGCCAGCCTTGGACCAGCGATCCGTTCACCCTCACCCGTCGCGGCGACCGGCTGTACGGGCGTGGCACCTGCGACATGAAGGGCTTTCTGGCCGTTGCCCTCGCCGCTGCGCCGACCCTAGCCTCACGGGATAGGACCGGACGGCCTGCACACTTGGCTTTCTCCTATGATGAAGAGATAGGTTGCCTCGGCGCGCCGCACATGATCCGTGAGGTTGCGGCGCAGCTTCCCCGACCAGCGGCGGTAATCGTTGGCGAGCCCACCAATATGGAAGTCGTGGCCGGACACAAGGGCATCACGACCCATGTCGTCACCGTCACCGGGCATGAGGCGCATTCCAGCCTGACGCATCTGGGCATTTCCGCGAACATGGTCGCGATCCGCCTGATGGCGATGCTGAGCGACTTGGCCGAAACAATGAAGCGTGATGCCGATCCGGCTTCTCTTTTTACGCCGCCACACGCCACCTTGACCATCGGGCAGATCAATGGCGGCACCGCCGTCAACATCCTGGCCCGCGAATGCCGCTTCGCCTTCGATTTCCGCTCACCGCCGGGGACCGATGTCGACGCGTTGCTGGCGCCCTTCAAGGCGGAGGCCGCGCGGCTGGACGCGGAGATGAAGGCGAAATGGCCGGAAACCGGCATTATCGTGGAGCGCCATTCCGCCGCCCCCGCCTTCGCCCCGGAACGCGATGGCGCGGCCGAGAAGATCGCCCGACTCCTCTCCGGCGACAATGGCCCATCCCGTGTCGTCTCCTACGCCGCCGAGGCAGGGCAGTTTCAGGAGGCGGGATTCTCGACGGTCATCTGCGGGCCGGGTTCCATCGAGCAGGCGCACCAGCCCGACGAATATGTGGAAATCCGACAGATGGAGCGCGGCGCAGCGTTCATGGAGCGGCTTGCGGCAATGCTTGGCGAATAGGACGGACAATGATCCCTGCCGACGACAATGGACCTACGTCCCATATGTTCATGTCACAGCGCATGCGCCTGCATTATGTCGAATGGGGCAACCCGGATGCGCCGCCGCTGTTACTGCTGCACGGCACGCGCGACCATTGCCGCAACTGGGACTGGATCGCCCGCGAACTACGCCACGAATGGCATATCATTGCACCGGATCTTCGCGGCCACGGCGACAGCGCGCATTCCGCAGAGGGCTATTATGGGATGGAGGCGATGGTGTACGACCTCGCGCAGCTCATCCACCAGCAGTCGCTCGCGCCGCTGGCGATCGTCGCGCATTCGCTCGGCGGCAATATCGCCCTGCGCTATACCGGCCTCTATCCAGAGAGGGTGCGTAAGTTGGTCGCTATCGAGGGCCTTGGCCCGCCCCCAGCGTTGGAACGGGCATGGGCTGCCAAACCGACCCATCAGCGGCTGACCGACTGGATAGAGGAAAAGCGCGGACTGAGCGCCCGCCAGCCCAAACGCTATGCCACGATAGAGGAAGCCTTGACGCGCATGATGGCGGAGAACAAGCATCTGTCGTCCGAACGCGCCAGGCATCTCACCATCCACGGCATCAGCCAGAATGAAGATGGGACCTACAGCTGGAAATTCGACAATTATCTGCGTGTCTTCGCCCCGATCGACCTGACGAGGGAAGAGAAGCAGGCGCTATGGGGCCGGATTAGCTGCGATACGCTTCTGGTCTACGGCAAGCAAAGCTGGGCAAGTAATCCGGCAGAGGACGGAAGGCTGGGCTGGTTCACTAATGCGCGGGTGTCCCTATACGACAATGCTGGTCACTGGGTGCATCATGATCGGCATGACGCTTTTGTCAGCGAAATCCGGGAATTCCTGAAATAATCGTCTCAAGACATCCACGCGCGTTACCTCAGGCGTGAGGCGCCCGTGTGAGCTGGGCATCCAGTTCGCGTTCCCCAAGACCTCGTAACTCTGGACGCCGACCAGTCCTGCTCTCAGCACCTGCTTGGTCCTTCCAGCTGTCACTTTGGGTCCACATCTGCTCACCCGGACTCGCAGGCTCCATGACGGAGATATAAAGCCCGAGACCGACGAGGCCTAGCAGGCCTCCAAACACCAGTCCGATGACGATCATTGCCGCTATAAACATCCCTTGCGTCCCGGTAAGCGTTTATGAACACGCTGTTTTTTCCAGAAAGCAGTTGGCGCCAATATAGTTAACAAATAGTTAACGATGGGTCCGATGTGGGCGTGATTCATGCCCTGGCGGACGGGGTGTCAGACCAGCCGTTTATTGCAATAGTGAAACGAAGCCGGGCGCGCGCGCCTTAGACGTCTAGGTTGGCGACGTTCAGCGCATTCTCCTGAATGAACTCGCGGCGCGGCTCGACGACATCGCCCATCAGACGCGTGAAGATTTCATCGGCCACATCCGCCTGATCGACCTCGACTCGGAGCAGCGAGCGGTTGTTGGGATCGAGCGTGGTTTCCCACAGCTGCTCGGCGTTCATCTCGCCAAGACCTTTGTAGCGCTGGATCGCCAGCCCCTTGCGGCCCGCCGCGAGGATCGCGTCCAGCAGTTCGCTGGGCCGAGTGATGGACGTGCCCTTGACCGGCGCGGCCGGCAATTCATCATCGCCCAGTTCTTCGCTGGCGGCGGCAGCCTTGGCGGTGACCAGGCGGCTGGCGGTCCGATAGCTTCCCGCCTGTTCAGCAACCAGGCTGTGCAGCTTGCGGGCCTCGGCCGATCCAAGGAACGCCGCCTCGACCACATGATGGTCGGTCACGCCGCGCCAGAGCCGTTCGAAATGATAGCCGCCCTCTTCGCTGATCCGGCCGGTCCACCGCGCTTCCGAATCGTGGCTCTGCATCCAGGCGATCGATTCGTTGAGGCGGGCGAGGCGGTCCGTGTCGGACAGCTGCGGATCAAGCGCGCCACCCAGCGTCAGCGCCTCGATAATACGGGTGTCGTAGCGCCGGGGCACATATCGCATCACCGCGCGCAGCTTGCGCCCATGATCGATCAGCGCGCGCAGATCCTGCCCGGTGCGATTACCCTCCGGACTCTCCAGCACCATCGTATCGACGCCATTATCGACCAGATACTGCTCCAGCGCCGTCTCGTCCTTCAGATAGACTTCACTGCGCCCGCGCGTCGCCTTGTAGAGCGGCGGCTGTGCGATGAAGAGATGGCCGTTCTCAATGATCTGCGGCATCTGGCGGTAGAAGAAGGTGAGCAACAGCGTGCGGATATGCGCGCCGTCGACATCCGCGTCCGTCATGATGACGACCTTGTGGTAACGCAGCTTCTCAATATTGAAATCGTCACGGATGCCGGTGCCCATCGCCTGGATCAGCGTGCCGACCTCCTTGGATGACAGCATCCGGTCGAACCGGGCGCGCTCGACGTTCAGGATCTTGCCCTTCAGCGGCAGGATCGCCTGATAATGGCGATCCCGGCCCTGCTTGGCCGACCCGCCTGCCGAATCGCCCTCGACCAGGAAGAGTTCGGACTTGGCCGGGTCGCGCTCCTGACAGTCGGCCAGCTTGCCGGGTAACGACGCGATGTCCATTACGCCCTTGCGCCGCGTCAACTCGCGCGCCTTCTTCGCGGCTTCGCGCGCGGCGGCGGCGTCGATCACTTTCTGGATGATCAGCTTGGCGTTCGCGGGGTTCTCCTCCAGCCACTCGGCCATCTTGTCGGCCATCAGGCTTTCGAGCGGCTGGCGGACTTCCGACGAGACCAGCTTGTCCTTGGTCTGTGACGAGAATTTGGGATCGGGCAGCTTGACCGAGACGATCGCGGTCAGCCCCTCGCGCATATCCTCACCGGTCAGCGACACCTTCTCCTTCTTCAACATGCCCGACTTGTCGGCATAATTGTTGAGGGTCCGGGTCAGCGCCGCGCGGAACGCGGCGATTGGCGTGCCGCCGTCGCGCTGCGGGATGTTGTTGGTAAAGGCGAGGACATTCTC
>JAHFPU010000202.1 GCA_023266635.1 Sphingobium sp. | reverse complement strand
TGATGTCGTTCAATATCGGCGGCGTGTAGGTCGCCTGGCCATAGACGCCGACGCTGGTCGTCTTGACATGACTTGCACGGTCGATGGCGCGGGTCGCCGGATCGATATTGAGCACAGTGTAGGTGCTGCCCGCCGCATCGGTGAAGGCATTGGTATTGATGGCCTGCGCGTTGTCGGTGACCTTTTCCTGATAATAAAGCGCGCCGATGGCGTATTTCAGCTGATCACCGAAATCGCCGATCGCCTGGAATTCCTGGCTCAACTGGTCTTGCGTGAAATAGGCCAGGCTGTATCGCGAGAAAGCAAAGCCGGGATAGACGGTCTGGAAGCCGGTCACTGGCGTTGTGACCGTGGAGGGACGGTTGAATGCGCCCGTCGGGTTGGCCGCCGTGATCGGCTGCTGCATCGTCGTCGCTGCCGAGCCGTTATCGAACTGGCTCTGCGTCAGCTTGCGATAGGAGGAGATCGACTTCAGCATCAGCGAAGGCGCGGCCTGCCATTCCAGGTTCAGGCGAACGCCCTTGGATTTGCCGACGCTGGGTTGTTCAGGCGATCCAACAGCGGCGGTTTTTGCCCGGTGATCCTGGATAACAGCGGCAGCGGCGAGCTTGTTGGTGCCCGGCGCCAGCAGCTGCTGATACAACGTGGTCGTCGCGTCATAGGCGATGTCGCCCGCCAGATCGACGGTGAAGTCCGGGGTCACTTTCCACAAGGCCTCGACATGCGCGCCGCGCTTGTCATAGCCGTTGAAGTCGGATGCGCTGGCCAGCGGGTTCTTCACCAGTCCGTCGCGATGGCTGACGATGGCGTCGATCTTCACGCTGATATTATTGAACTCCGGCAGATCGATATGGGTCTCGCCCTTATAGCTGCCGAAATTGCCCGCGCCGGCCGTGGTGTTCATCTTGAAGATGCCGCTCGGCCGCTTGGTGACGATGTTGACCGCGCCGCCTTCGGTGTTGCGGCCGAAGAGCGTACCCTGCGGTCCTTTCAGCACTTCGATATTCTCAACGTCGTACAGCGCGGCGCCCAGTCCCTGTGGGCGGCCCATATAAACGCCGTCGATATAGATGCCGACGCCCTGGTCGCGGGCAGGCTGGTTGCTGTCCGAAAGAACGCCGACGCCCCGGATGTTGACGATCAGCGCGCCGGGACGGGAGAAGAAGGGTGCCACGCGCAGCGAGGGGATGGCACCGTCGCCCAGATCGGTCAGCGACTGAACATGGCGGTTGGCCAGATCGTCACCGCTCAGCACGGAGATCGAGATCGGCGTGGCCTGCAGGCTCTGCGGACGCTTTTCAGCAGTAACGACGATTTCTTCCAGCGGCGCCGAATCGGCGGCCGCTTCAGCGGCAGCGGCGTCGGCGGCTTGGGCGGAATGTGCGGTGAGAGCAAAGCATAGCGCAAACAATGCGGTAGCGGTTGGCATGCGTCGAACCAGACGCGCGTGCTTGATGAACATGATAAAGGCCCCTGGAATTGGAAATCGGAAGCCAGCCCATGGGTTCTGTACGTGTCTCTATTGTTACATAATGTGACGAGATCTTATATTTCAAGATTATTATTTTAAGTGAATTCTATATTTCTTATCGATGACATTTACATGTTGAATATATGACAAGATAGTCGACGATCGATACCACAACTATCATCTATAAATTTTTGTCATTGGATTGATTGCGTACTGGTCAGCCACAACGCCCTGCGTTAGGCGCTTCATCCTGTGCCAATGACCGCTCTCGTCCTTTTCGCCGCCTTTCTCCATGCCAGTTGGAACGCCCTGCTGCGCGGCGGAGCCGACCGGCTATGGGCCATGACGATCATGTGCATCACGACGTCGGCCGTGTGCGCTATAGCAGTGATATTCATAGCGCCGCCGGCATCGGCCTCTTGGCCCTATGTCGCGGCCTCTGGAATATTGCATGTCGGCTACAATCTGTTTCTGGTCAGAACGTACCGGACCGGCGACCTTGGGCAGACCTACCCGATCGCACGCGGGTCCTCGCCTGTACTGGTCACGATCGGGAGCGCCCTGTTCGCCGGTGAAATCCCCGGCCCTGTCAGCCTGCTGGGGGTGCTTCTCGTGTCCGGCGGCATCGTCTCGCTGGCGTTCGAGCAACGCCGCCTGCCAAGTTCCACCCTGCCCTATGCCCTGATAACCGGTGCCTTCATCGGCGCATATAGCGTGACCGACGGCATCGGAGTCAGGCTGTCGGGCGATCCGGTCAGCTACACCCTCTGGATGGAGCTGTTTCCCGGCATCCTGTTCCCGTTTCTCTACGCCCACCGTCGCAGTTGGGCGAGCCTGATCCGTGGCCGCACCGAAACCGCCCTGGCGATCGGCGGCGGCATCGTCTCGATGGTCGGCTATGGCATAATCATCTTCGCCATGGCGCGCGGTCCGATGGGGTCGGTCTCGGCGCTCAGGGAAACCAGCGTGGTTTTCGCGGCCCTGATAGGCGTCATATTTTTGGGTGAGCGGCTGAGCCTGTACCGGATGGCGGCCTGTTGCGTCATCGCGCTGGGGGCCGTCTGCATCGCCGGATAAGGCATAAGATCATCAGAATGGCCTGGCGGTTGCAGCGTGGCGCCCGCCACCCCATTTCACTGCCTGTGTTGCACCCTCACAGGACCTTGCCGAGCGAACGACTTTAACCCCGATACGCTCAAGGTCTCCTCATCAAGGACCAATATAATGGCAATCAAGGACATCCTCCAAAGCAAACTCGGCTTCGGCGCAGCGCCTCTTGGCAATATGTTTCGCGCCATCCCGGAGGATGAAGCGCTCGCAACGGTCGAAGCCGCCTGGAATGACGGCATCCGCTATTATGACAACGCTCCTTTCTACGGCGCAGGCCTCGCGGAACTTCGCATGGGCGAAGCGCTAAAGGACAAACCGCGCTATCAGTATGTGATCAGCACGAAGGTCGGCCGCCTGATCCTGGATGAGATCGAGGATGTGACGCTGCGCGACAATGGCGAGAAGGGCGATGTCTTCGCCAACGGCCGCCCGAACAAGGTCGTGAACGACTATAGCTATGACGCGACGCTTAAATCGATCGAGGACAGCCTCACGCGCCTGCAGACCGATCATATCGAAATCGCCTTCGTCCATGATCTGGCGCAGGACTTCTGGGGCGATCTGTGGCTCGCCAAGTTTGAGGAGGCGCGCACCGGAGCGTTTAGGGCGCTCGAACGTCTCCGCGATGAAGGCGTGATCAAGGCGTGGGGCCTGGGGGTCAACAAGGTAGAGCCGATCGAGCTGCTGCTCGATCTGCAGGAGCCCCGTCCAGATGCCTTCCTGCTCGCCGGCCGCTATACGCTGCTCGATCATGGCCGCGCGCTCCAGCGGCTCATGCCCAAGGTCGCAGAACTCGGCCTCGGCGTCATTGTCGGCGGCCCCTATAGTTCAGGCGCACTCGTCGGCGGACCGAACTTTGAATATGCCCCGGCGACACCTGAGATTCTCGCCAAGGTCGCAGCTATCAAGGCGATCGCCGATCGGCATGGCGTCTCGATGAAGGCCGCAGGCCTCCAATTCTCGCTCGCCAATCCGGCGGTTGCTGCGGTGATCCCCGGCGCCAGCCGCCCGAGCCGAATTGCAGAGGACAGCGCTGCGCTTGCAGAGGCAATCCCCGCCGACTTCTGGCAGGCGCTACGGAATGAGGGGCTGGTCAGCGACGGCGCGCCGCTGCCCCTGTAATATCTGCCGCAACATGACGTGCGATCAACGATCTGGAAAGCGAGCCCCAGATCGTCCGATTGCTGCCCGTCAGAACTTCACGCCAACTCGGGCATAATAGAAACCGCCACTCAGGCCGAAGGGCGCGAAGTTGCCGTAATAGCCAAGGCCGGTATTGGCCTGAATCACACCGATGGGGTCGGGATAGACGTCGAACAGGTTGTTCGCGCCCACCGCCACGTTGACCGATGAGGTGACATCGACGGATATATCCAGATCCGTCACCCATTTCGGGCTGAACGTGCGGTCGTCAGCGGTTGAGGTCTGGCTTGTGCCCGTTTCCGTGTAGCGTCCGAACCGGGTCGTGCGGACCAGGCTTCGGACAGGCCCGATCGACCATTCTCCACTGATCAACAGCTTATCGCGCGGCGTGGCGCTGACAAGGTCGGCGCGCGCTTGCCGGCCGAACAGGATGGTGTTGGCAAGGTTGGCGGGATTGTCCGCTACCCTTAGCAGCTTGGTCTTGTTGTAACTGTAGGCGGCGTTGAGTTTGAAATCACCGACGCTGCCGGTGCGGATCGCATATTCGGCGACCACATCGACGCCGCGTGTCCGGGTATCGACGCCATTTATGAAGAATTGCGCGCTGCTGATGCTGGGCACACCGCGTTGCGCTAGGATCGCGACGACGGCCGGGCTGGCCAAAATCGCCTTGGCCTCCGCGCTGTTGAGGATTTCGGTCTTGACGATCCGGTCCTTGATGCGAATTTGGTAGCCATCCACGGTGAGGCGGAAGCCGCCGCTTTCAAA
>JAHFPU010000201.1 GCA_023266635.1 Sphingobium sp. | reverse complement strand
CGCGTTCATGCTTGACCGCAATCTCCCGATAGCGGCGGGCAAGGTCCGGGTCCTCCGTGCTGTCTGCGCGACGTCGCGCTTCCTTTGCCAGCAACTGGTAATGGATGATGTCGTTCAGGTCAGCCACTTGCTGTTATCCGCTCCCAATAGGTCGCCCTTAGCATTGTTTCACGAAAGTGTAACAGCCCAAGCGACACACCCGGAAACCCGGCATTTCTTTCGTCCGCGATTCCGACTAGGGCGTTGCGATGATCAACACCCTTCTCGTCATGGGCGGCGGCGCCGTGGGCTCGGCCCTGCGCTACAATCTCGGACGGCTCGCCACCTATCTGTTCGGTCCCGGCTATCCCTGGGGTACGCTGCTCGCAAACCTGATCGGCGGTTTCGCCATGGGCGTTCTGGCCGGATGCCTTGCCCGTTCGGGCGGAAGTGGTGAGAATTTCCGCCTTTTGCTCGGCGTCGGCGTGATCGGCGGATTCACCACTTTCTCCGCGTTCAGTCTGGAGACCTTCTCCATGATACAGCGTGGGGAGACGATGACGGCGCTATTCTATGTGCTGGCGTCCGTCGTCGGCGCAGTCGGCGCGCTGGCGATCGGCATATTCGCGGTCAGGAGCCTCGCATGAAAACCCCGACCAAAGGACCCGGCAGCGGGCCAGCCAAGGGCGCAGGCGGGCGCGGACGCCCCTCTGCTCCCGGTAAAACGGGCAAGCCCGAGGGCCGTGGCGGCAAACTCGGCGCGAAATTCGGCAAACCCGGTGAGAAGACGGGCGGCAAAGGCGGCCCGGCGCGCGCAACGAAAGCGACGAACGCAAAGCCTAAGCCAGCCGCTCGCGCGGCCGCGCCGAAACCCGCCGCCAAGCCGGTCGCAGCAGCCCCAGCCAAGGCCGCCGGCGTCACGCTGGACGTGCGCCAGTTCCGTGTGTCCCATGACGATGACGGCATCCGCCTCGACCGCTGGTTCCAGCGCAACCTGCCCGATGTCGGCTTCAACATCGTGTCGCGCTGGTCGCGCACCGGCCAGTTGCGCGTCGATGGCGCCCGCGCCGCGCCCGGCGACCGAATCACCGAGGGCCAGACGATCCGCGTCCCCCCGGCCGAGGAGAAGGCGCCCCGCCCCGACAAGCCTGAGCGCGCTAAGCGCGAACGCATCATCGACCTGACGCCGGACGAGATCGCCTATGCGCAGGAGATGGTGATCCACACTGACGCGCAGGCGATCGTCATCAACAAGCCGCCGGGTCTGGCGACGCAGGGCGGCACCAAGACCGACACGCATGTCGACCGCTTACTCGATGCGCTGCAGTTCGACCATGAGCAGCGGCCCAAGCTGGTCCACCGGCTGGACAAGGACACGTCCGGCGCGCTGCTGATTGCCCGGTCGGCGCGGTCGGCGGGCTATTTCGCCAAGGCCTTCTCCAGCCGCACCGCCCGCAAGGTCTATTGGGCGATCGTCATTGGCGTACCGGACGTGCATGACGGCATGATCGACCTGCCGCTATCCAAGCAGCCGGGTACCGGCGGCGAGAAGATGCATGTCGATGAAAAGGAAGGCCTGCCCGCCCGCACGCGCTATCGCGTGATCGAACGCGCGGGTAATCGCGCCGCCTGGGTGGAGCTCCAGCCTTTCTCCGGCCGCACGCATCAACTGCGCGTGCACATGGCGGCGATCGGCAACCCGATCGTCGGCGACGGCAAATATGGTGGCAAGGAGGCGTTCCTCTCCGGCACGATCAGCCGCAAGATGCACCTCCACGCCCGCCGCATCCGCATCGATCACCCCGATGGCGGGCATGTCGATGTGAAGGCGGAATTGCCGAGCCATTTCCGAGAGAGCCTGGAGGATCTGGGCTTTGACCTCACGCTCGGCGACATGCCGCTGGACGAGGAAATCGACACCACGCCCACCCGCGAGGACGAAAAGAAATTCGCGCGCCAGCACGCAAAGGCGGTACGCAAGGAGCGTCGGGGTGAAAGGCGCGGACGGGGGACTAATTGACCGCCGCACCTCCCACATCCGTTCGGTTCGGGCCTGTTGAGAACTGCTCTCCCGGCCACTCGAACCCAACAGGGTAAGAGGCGGACGCCATGACCAACCACCTCGTCATCTTCGACTGCGACGGCACACTGGTCGACAGCCAGCACAGCATCTGCGCGGCCATGACCCAGGCGTTCGAGGCGGTGAAGCTGCCGCCGCCGGATCGGCTCGACATTCTCTCGGTCGTCGGCCTATCGCTGCCCCATGCCGTTGCGCACCTGCTTCCGGGTACTGATGCGGCGTTCCATGATCATGTGGCCGATCACTACAAGACGGCGTTCCGCGCGATGCGCGCGGGCGGAGCGGTCAGCGAGCCGCTTTATGACGGGATCACCGACCTGATCGCCGCGCTCGATGCGCAGGGGTGGCTGCTTGGCGTCGCCACCGGCAAGTCCGATCGTGGCCTCAATCTCTGCCTTACCCATCATGGCATCATCGACCGGTTCGTGACCCTGCAGACCGCGGACCGGCATCCGTCCAAACCGCACCCTTCCATGATCGCACAGGCCATGGCGGACGCGGGCGCATCCCCGGAAACGACGGTGATGATCGGCGATACCAGCTTCGACATCGAAATGGCGGTGAATGCGGGCGTGCGCGGGATCGGCGTCGCCTGGGGCTATCACCCGCCGGAGCTGTTACTTGAGTCCGGGGCCGCCGCCGTCGCAGTGGACAGCCGCGAACTTGCCCGCCATATCGGCGTCCCATGACCCAAGACGATCGCGCCGCCCGCCAGCGCTTCCTCATCATCAACCTGTTCCGCCTGTCCGGCGTGTTCATCGTCATGTTCGGCTTCCTGATCATGATGCAGCGGTTCGGCTGGGTGCAGGGCGACAAGGCGAAGATCATGGGCGCGATCGTCGCGACGGTGGGCATGGTCCAGACGATCATCGTGCCACGCATGCTGCTGCGCGCCTGGCGGACGCCCCCGAGCGCGTGAGGACGTTCCGGTGAAGCGGTTTTACAAGGAGGCGATCGCCGTACCGGTGGACGGCGGATTCGCGGTGCATCTCGACGGCCGCCCGGTCCGCACGCCTGCGCACGCGCTGCTGACGTTGCCCACGGCGGCCATGGGCGATGCGGTCGCCGCTGAATGGACTGCGCAGGGCGAAGAGATCGATCCGCGCGCGATGACTGCCACCGGCTTCGCCAATGCGGCCATCGACCAGATCGCGCCCAACCACGGCTCTTTCGCAGCCGGGATCGCGCGGTATGGCGAGGGCGACCTGCTCTGCTATCGCGCCGACAGCCCCGCGCCGCTCGTCGCAAGGCAGACGGTAGAATGGGACCCGCTGCTGGATTGGGCAAGAGATCGCTACGACATAGCGTTCCGGGTCACTACGGGCATTCTCCCCGTTGCGCAGCCCGACGAGACGATCGCGCGCCTTCATGCAGTCGTCGCTGCCCTCGACCCGTTCCTGCTGGCCGGCCTGTCCACGCTGGTGAGCATCGGCGGCTCGCTGGTCTGCGGCCTTGCCCTAGTGGAGGGCGGGTTCGTACCCGATACGATCTGGCAAGCGACCGAACTGGACGAACTATGGCAAGCCGAACTCTGGGGCGAGGACGATCAGGCGGCGACCCACAGGGCGCAGCGTCGCGCGGAATTTGACTCCGCCGTCGCCTTCTGCAGATTGGCGGGAAGGTGAAACGGAACCGTTATGACTGGTATCCGTTCGACCTAGTGGAAGATTTGACGCCCCTTTGAAGGAGACCCTGACGTTGAAACTGACTGCCCTTTCCGCCCTTCTCGTCCTTGCCTCGCCGCTCGCCATCGCGGCTCCGGCAATCGCGCAGGGCGCCGCCGCAGCGCCAGCCGCAACGCCGATGACCCCGGAACAGGTGGCAGCATTCAACAAGGCAGTCACGGATTTCACCGCTGGCCAGCAGGCCCAGCAGACCGGCGACAATGCCGGGGCCGTGGCAAAATATGACGCCGCATTGCCCGCCATCCGCGCTGCGGTTCAGGCGCAGCCGGACAATATCGACAATGTGAACTTCCTCGCCAACGCGCTTTACGCCGACGCAGCCGCCAACAGCGCGCTGAACAAGCCCGATGTGGTCGTGGCGCTGTTCGAGGAATCGGCACCCCACTGGCGCAAAGTCGTCGCCGCAAAGCCCACTGATGCCGCGAGCCGCGATATCCTCGCCGGCATCCTCGTGCAGTTGGGCAACGCCAAGCTGTCCAAGCAGGACAAGGCCGGCGCTGACCCGCTCTATGCCGAAGCCATCACCCTGGCCCGCAAATCGGTAGCGGAGAAGGCAACGGACCCGGCGGCCAATAACCTGTTGCTGTCAGGCCTGATCGGCGCAAGCCAGACGACCGCCGATGCCAAGCTGAAGGAAGAGGCCGTGGCGACGAGCAAGAAGATGCTGGCGGACGGATCGGTCGATGCGGTCAACAAGCCCTCTGCGCAGGCGCTGACGGGCACGAAGTAGGGTTCACCACATCCGTTCGTTTCG
>JAHFPU010000218.1 GCA_023266635.1 Sphingobium sp. | reverse complement strand
AACGAGAAGTCTGTTTCCGGATAGGTGCTGTCAATTCGAAGCAACTGATCCTTGACCCGCTTTCGTCCCTCTATGGCAAGGTGCAGGATCTCTTCTACCTCGGCCTCGCTCGCATTATCCGCGGGAAACAACAGCTTCATCATACCTGAGAAGGTCTTGTTTACACCGTCGCGATCGCGCGTCGAAATGTCCGAGGAAAGCGTGAATAGACCGTGGTAGCGGTTTGAATAATCGTCGTTCCGCATATGTCGCAGGATCTCAGCCAGATAGTCGACGACGAACCCGTATCCCGACGCGAACATTTCGCCGCGGATGACATCGATCTCCCACCCCGGTACATAGCTGTGCAGGCGATCGATGAAGGCGGAATCGTAATATTTCTCGGGCAGTTCCTCAAACAGGTCGGTATGCTTCAGCATGTAGGGAACGTTGTGCTGGGTGTTCCCGACAAAGACCATCGACGCCTCCGCCCCCAGCGCCTCTACCCCGCGCGAAAAGCTTTTATTAGCCATGTAATTTTTCATGATGTCGACGAGCGCCTTGTCGACCCGCTTCTGACGTCCCGCGAACTCGTCAAAGGCGACCACGTCCCAGTAACCGACTAAGCCAATCTTGCCCGAACTGTTATTGACGAACAGCTTCGGGACGGTTACCTCGCCACCGGAAATCAAGATACCGTGCGGCGAGAATTCCGAAAAAATGTGCGACTTGCCGGTGCCTTTGGGCCCGAGCTCGATGAGGTTGTAATTACGCTCGACGAATGGCACGAGGCGCATCAGCTGCAGGAGCTTGCTGCGGCGCCCGAACATTTCCGGGTCGAAGCCGACCGTCTGGAACAGCAGGTCGATCCATTCGTCAGTCGTGAACCCCGCGCGAGCCTTAAGGAAGGCGTCATAATCGAATTTGGAGAGCTGGATCGGCTTGATGCTGCCCAGGATCCAGGGTGAGATGTTCTTATCCTCGCTGTGCTCATATTCGACATCGGCGATGCACCAGACGCCACTGACAAGCAGCTTCGGATGGGCTTTTACGGTGCCGGAATCGATGATCACCTTCTTGATACCGAGGTTGGAGAAGGTCGCCTCATAGGCATCCTTCTCGGCGTTCAGGTCGACGCTGACCTTGTCGATTACCTTCCACCGACCCTTTTCCCGGATGTTCGACCGGATCAGGCCCGCCTCATTGCGGTGGACGTAATGCTTGCGTAATATCTCCTTGACGGTCTCGATCCCCGACTGGATCGAGGGCTCGTCGTTGGTGGCGCAGTATTGGCCCAGCAGGAATTCGAGAACATAGGAAGGGACGATGGCATTGCCTTTCACTGCCTTGACCAGGTCCTTGCGCACTACCAAGCCGGGGAAGCGTTCGTTTATCTTGTCGTCCAGTACGGTCATCGCTCGCCCCCCTCAAAAGTCAAAATCGCTCGAAAAGCTACGCCGCAACATGTAACGAGCGGTGCGATACTCCCTGAAGTGGGATGTCTCGCCGTGTCGCTCCTCAAGTTTCAGGATCACCTCCTGACCGTTGAATGCGTCCGCCTGGCGCGAAAGCAGGAACCGAACCGGCAACTCGCGCTCCCGTGCGTTATCAGACCTGATGTCGAACACCAGCTCGTGACTGTCGGAAATCAGTTCGCCTGACTGGGCGTAGATACCGGCCCTAAGTTGGCGCGCTTGGGTTTTCTCTGTCACGGTGGTGACTTGGTAGAAACGTACCGCAATCTGGCTCGAGGTGATCATCTGCTTCGAGCTGCCGATGATCTCGACCTCGACTGCCGAGGTGTCGCTCTGGCGCTTCTTGTTGATTTTGACGACTGGGACGACGATTTCTTGCAGTGTCGCTCCACCATGGACGAACCGGCTCCCCGCACCCTGCCGACGGAGCCGGTTTATCGATTTTACGATGAGCATTTCCACCGAGCCCTGAAGGTTTACCTGTTCGGGTGTGAAGCGCCGCAGACCGTGATTGCCTTTCAGGCCCTGCCCGAGGACGAAGCGCCGGTCGCGGAAGAAGATCGTGTCGCCCTCCACTTGGGCCGAGGAAAAATCGCTCTCCTCGATCGGTCGATGCTGGTAGATGAAGCCGTGATCTGCCGTGACAATGAGGTTGTTCGCATTGGCGCCGTTGAGCTTTTTGACCAGCCTGACGATCTCCTCGATCGTATCCTCGGCCGCTTCGAAAACGCGATCCTCCGACACCAGCTTGTCGCCGATCGCATCGATCAGGTTATGATAGACATAGACGACATCATGGTCGCGGATGAGTGCCCTGGCCTGATCTTTATCCATGCCCATTAGGTCCTCGGCTTTCACGGCCGTAGTTCGGTCGCCGGACCTTCCTGTCGCCAAAATTTTCTTTCGGTTTTCGAGCCCTTGTGAGCTCTGGCCGTTCGCAAGGACGGTGGCAGTATCATTGTCGGCAAGCTTCAGGTCGCCGTTGGGCAGGAGCGAAGCCATGCCGAGCTGGGTGTAGCTCGGAAGACTGCCTAACATCGGCTCGATACCGGCCTCATAACGGTCGAGGCTGCGAATACGTCCCAGAAGCTCCTCGGCGACCTCGTAGCGCAGTGCATCGGAAATGATTACGCAGATCTTCTGGTCGCGTCGGCGAAATTCACCCGCATGCTCGCGATAGAAGCTCCGCTGCGCAGGAATAGGCGGCGCCGACCAGCGGTCAGCTGCGTCCACATGCGCCTGCCAGGCATCGTTAAGGCGCAGCAGGTAGCTGTTGACGTAGTGGTTCTCGATCTGCTCGTACAGCTCGCGCATCAGCGTTGCCTGTCCGGACTTCTGCATATGCCAGATGAATTTCCGGTACAGCTGATCGATCCGGAACCAGCTCTTCGCATAGCGCTGAACGCCTTCGGTGAGGCTGGTCATGCCGAGCGTCACCTGCGCCATCGCCTGCTGGAATTCGGCGGCAAAACCGACCGCTTCATAGAGGTCGCGATAAGCGCCATACCAGTGGCTCTGCCGGCGCTGGCGGATCCAGCTCAGCACGTTGCTCTGCGCCACGGTCTGGGCGCTGACCTCATGGACCAGCGCGCGAATGATGGCCCTATCGACCTCCTCGAAATAGTCCATCTCGATCAGGGTGCGGAAATCGCGCCTTGGCAGATCTTCGGCGATGCCTAACACCTCGGCGGAATCGGCCGACAGCTTCGCAAAAGCCGCCTCAGCGTTGCGGTTATTCTTCCAGCGCCGGAAGAACACCAGGGCGTCCGAGGTCAGGATCGGTTCGCCCCCGACGGCACTTTGATAGCTGGACTTGAACAGCGTGATCGCGAAATCGCTGATGCTCGGCTTGGGCGCGCGATAGCCGAAGATCCGGGCCATCTGATCCCAGAGGAAGCCGTCGAGACCGACGCGGCCGATCAGGCGAAGGCCGTCGTCCTTGCCCTCGGCATGCTCCGCAAGCAGCGTCTCGACCACAGTGTCGAAACCGCCGTCGGCGCCTACACAAAGGCCGAGTATCCGCAGCCGCAGAATGGGTTTGGTGTCGTCGCCCCGGATCGCAGCCTTGAGCTTCTCCATGCGCCGGCTGGAGCGGAAGAATTCCTGATGCTCTCTGACCAATTCCTCGAAACTTACTGGCAGGCCAAGCTCCGTCAGCCAGATCGCTATCTGGTCGGTCTTGAACACCCCATGGGCTAGCTCGACGTCGAGCAGCCAATTGTCGATGTCGGCCGGGCGCGGGCCTTCCCGATAGATGAGGAAGCGCTTCTTGGGCGCTTCACGCAGGATCCGATGCTTCACCGCGAATTCGGTGTTCGCCAGCTCGATCTTCTCGACGCCGTCGAGCTCCACCCCCTCGAACGCCTCGCGAAATTCGCGAGCCGGATCGTACCAGAAGACGATGCGGTGTTTGTCGAACTGAGCCTGCAGGCCCTTGGCGATTCGATCCAACATGGGCTCAGTCGTCCGCGTCGTTCAGGCCCTTGATGGGCTTCAGGGCAGCGCCGAACTTCTGATAGTTAGCTTTCACGCCGTCATCGAGGTCGATCTCGGTCTTCTGCGTCGCCAGTGGGAACAGGACGGTACGCTCCCAGGCACTGACCTCCGCGATTTGCTTGGCTGTCGCCTCAGTCTCCTTTAGAGCCTTGGCCCGTTGCGCTGGCGAGGCATCGCCGCTAATGCTGACCGCTTCCTGCGCCCGCTGATGCGCCTCGAGCTTGGATCGGAACTCGCGCAGGTAGTCATTCAGCAGCACCGACACCGTGTCCGGCCGATACCGGTGCATATAGATCAACGCGTTGAACGTCCCCTTGGACGACGAGAACATCCAGTAGATCGGGCGCTTCTTATACCGCTTCACATGGTCATTGTAGAAATCGCGGGTGAAGTATTTCCGGATGTCCTTGCCCAAGGCCTCTTCGATGAAAGCGAGGTTTTCCTGGAAACGCGTCTCACCGAAGGTGACGCGCAGGAAGCGACGGAAGCGCTCGGTGATGTCATCGGCGAACCAGTCACCGTCGAGCACGGGGATGACGTTATCCGCGT
>JAHFPU010000068.1 GCA_023266635.1 Sphingobium sp. | reverse complement strand
CGATGTCGCCCGCGTCGTCAATCACGACCCCGCGGTGCAGGGCCTGTTGAAGCTCCAGTTCGTGCCCAACTATAATGTCTCGATGGCCGAAGTGATGATCCCCGCCGCCAACCTGTCGGAACAGATTTCGACCGCGGGCATGGAAGCGTCCGGCACCGGCAACATGAAGTTCGCCCTCAACGGCGCGCTGACCATCGGCACGCTCGACGGCGCGAATGTCGAGATGCGCGATCATGTCGGCGCAGAAAATATCGTGATCTTCGGCCTCACCGCCGACGAGGTGAACACGCGCCGCGCCGAGGGCTACAAGCCGCGCGAAGTGATCGAGGCGTCGGCGGAACTCGCCCAGGCGCTGACGGCGATCCGCTCCGGCGTCTTCTCGCCCGGCGATCCTGATCGCTACAAGGGCTTGATCGACGGTATTTACGACCATGACTGGTTCATGGTCGCGGCGGACTTCGACAGCTATGCTTCGGCCCAGCGAACCGTTGATACGCTGTGGAACGATCATGATGCCTGGGCGTCCAAGGCTATCTACAATGTGGCCCGCATGGGCTGGTTCTCGTCGGATCGCACCATTCGCGAATATGCGACCGACATCTGGAAGGTCCCGGTGTGACGACTTCTGTCGGCAGGACATATATGAGCACAGGGTGCTGAGTCCGGACCGGATCGAAAGGCTGGTCCAGGGTTTTGACGATGATCCGTTCGCGCTGCTGGGGGTTCACCCGGACAGCAAGGGTTTCGTCGCGCGCGTGCTGCTGCCGGAGGCGGAGGCCGTCACCGCTTACACGCTTGCGGGCAAGGAAGTGGCCGACCTGGAACGGCTCCATCCGGGAGGCCTGTTCGCCGGCAAGGTCGCGATCCGCAAGCGCCAGCCGCTGCGCTACCACGCCCGCTATCCGGGTGGTGGCGACTATTGGATGACCGATCCCTACAGCTTTGGCCCCGTCCTCGGCCCCATGGACGACTATTATATCGCCGAAGGATCGCACCATCGCTTATTCGACAAGATGGGCGCGCATGTCATGGAGCATGAGGGCGCGACCGGCACGCACTTCGCGGTATGGGCGCCCAATGCGCAACGGGTGTCGGTGGTCGGCGATTTCAATCGCTGGGATGGTCGCCGCGATGTCATGCGCCTGCGCCGTGACACCGGCATCTGGGAAATCTTCGTGCCGGAGGTCGGGGCGGGCGCGGCTTATAAATATGAGATTATCGGGCCGGACGGTGTCACCCTGCCGCTCAAGGCCGACCCCTTCGCCTTCCGGTCGGAATTGCGCCCGGCGACCGCTTCGGTGGTGGCGCCCACGCCATCGCATATATGGACCGACGACGCCCATCGCGACCATTGGGCGAAGGCCGATCCGCGCCGCCAGCCCATCTCCATCTATGAGGTCCATGCCGGATCTTGGCAGCGGGACCCCGACGGCAATTTCCTGCACTGGGATGCGCTGGCGGAGCGGCTGATCCCCTATGTGGTCGAGATGGGCTTCACCCATATCGAGTTCATGCCGATCAGCGAATATCCCTATGATCCGTCATGGGGCTATCAGACCACCGGCCTCTACGCCCCCACCGCACGTTTTGGTGAGCCGGAGGGTTTCGCCCGCTTCGTGGAGGGCGCACACAAGGCGGGCATCGGCGTCATCCTCGACTGGGTGCCCGCGCATTTCCCCGTCGATGACCATGGCCTCGCCAATTTCGACGGCACGGCGCTCTACGAACATGCCGATCCGCGTAAGGGATTCCACCCGGACTGGAACACGGCGATCTACAATTTCGGGCGGCGGGAGGTCTCGTCCTTCCTCGTCAACAACGCCCTCTTCTGGGCGGAGCGCTATCATGTCGATGCGCTGCGCGTCGATGCCGTCGCGTCGATGCTCTACCTCGACTATTCCCGCAAGGACGGGGAATGGCTCCCGAACGAGCATGGCGGGCGCGAGAATCTGGAGGCCGTCGCCTTTCTTCAGGACATGAACAAGGCCTTCTACGGCAGCCACCCCGGCGCGCTGACCATGGCCGAGGAATCGACCAGCTGGCCCGGTGTGTCGCTCCCGGCGCATGAGGGCGGCCTGGGCTTCGGCTTCAAGTGGAACATGGGCTTCATGCACGACACGCTGGAGTATCTGAAGCGCGAGCCGGTCCACCGCCAGCACCACCATAACGACATCACCTTCGGCCTGCTCTACGCCTTCAGCGAGAATTTCGTCCTGCCCTTGAGCCATGACGAGGTCGTCCACGGCAAGGGATCGCTGCTCAATAAGATGGCGGGCGACGACTGGCAGAAGTTCGCTACGCTGCGCGCTTATTATGCGATGATGTGGGGCTATCCGGGCAAGAAGCTGCTGTTCATGGGTCAGGAGTTTGCCCAGCGCGCGGAATGGAGCGAGGAGCGGGCGCTCGACTGGCATCTGCTCGACCACAGCCCGCACCGGGGCATGCAGGCCGTCGTGCGCGACCTTAACCGGCTCTATCGTGAATTGCCGGCGCTCCATGCCCGCGATTGTGAAGGCGACGGGTTCGAATGGTTGCTCGGCGACGCCGCCGCCGATTCCGTCTTCGCCTGGACGCGCAAGGCGCCGGATGCGCAGCCGGTGGTCGTCATCAGCCATTTCACACCTGTCACACGTCATGGCTATGGTCTGCGCCTGCCGATGGAGGGCGCATGGCGGGAGATCATGAACAGCGACGCGGCGGACTATGGCGGCAGCGGCGTCGGCAATGCGGGGCGGGTGATTGCCGGGCCGGACGGCTGGGCGACGCTCACAATTCCTCCGCTTGGGACCATAATGTTAACACCGGACGTTTAGCGCAGGCGGTCCGTGCAGGACCGGGGGCTGGAGACACATGAATACGACACACAGGCGACATCAACCTCTGGCGCGCGACGCCATGGCCTATGTTCTCGCCGGGGGGCGGGGCAGTCGCCTCAGCGATTTGACCGATCGCCGCGCGAAGCCCGCCGTCCATTTCGGCGGCAAGGCGCGCATCATCGATTTCGCTTTGTCCAATGCCCTCAACAGCGGCATCCGCCGCATCGGCGTCGCCACGCAGTATAAGGCGCATTCGCTGATCCGGCATTTGCAGCGCGGCTGGAATTTCTTCCGCTCCGAACGCAATGAGAGCTTCGACATATTGCCGGCCAGTCAGCGCATCTCGGAAAACCAGTGGTATGAGGGGACGGCGGACGCGGTCTACCAGAATCTCGACATTATCGAATCCTACGCGCCCGAATATATGGTGATCCTTGCCGGGGATCATATCTATAAGATGGACTATGAACTCATGCTCCAGCAGCATGTGGACAGCGGCGCAGACGTGACTGTGGGCTGTCTTGAGGTGCCGCGCACGGAGGCGACTGGCTTCGGCGTCATGCATGTGGATGCCGACGACAATATCACTGCCTTCGTCGAAAAGCCGTCCGACCCGCCCGGCATCCCCGGCCAGCCGGACATGGCGCTGGCATCAATGGGCATCTATGTGTTCAACACGAAGCTGCTCTCGCGCGAATTGCACCGCGACGCCGCGCAGATCGGCAGCAACCGCGATTTCGGCGGCGACATCGTTCCCTATCTCGTCAAGCACGGCAAGGCGGTCGCCCACCGCTTCACCAGCAGCTGCGTACGCGCCGAAAGCGAGCGGGAGGCCTATTGGCGCGACGTCGGTACGATCGACGCCTATTGGCAGGCGAATATCGACCTGACCGACGTTATCCCGCCGCTCGATATCTACGACAATAGCTGGCCGCTCTGGTCCTATCAGCAGGTCACGTCACCCGCGAAGTTCGTCCACAATGAGGATGGCCGTCGCGGCTCCGCAACCTCATCGCTGATCGCGGGCGGTTGTATCGTCTCGGGCTCCTCGCTCGACCGCAGCCTGCTCTTCTCCAATGTGCGCACCCACAGCTTCTCATCCGTCACGGAGAGCGTTGTCATGCCTGGCTGCGAAATCGGGCGTGGCGCGCGCGTGCACCGCTGCGTGCTGGATGCAGGCGTCAACATTCCGCCCGATCTCGTCATCGGCGAGGACCCGGTTTTCGATGCGCGGCATTTCCGCGTGTCGGAGGGCGGCGTGTGCTTGGTGACCCAGCCCATGATCGACCGCCTGGCCCTCTGATCCGCCCATGAAGATTCTCTCGGTCGCGTCTGAAATCTACCCGCTCATCAAGACCGGTGGTCTGGGCGATGTGACGGGCGCGCTGCCGCTGGCGCTGGCCGCACATGGCATGCAGGTGCGAACACTGGTGCCGGGCTATCCTTCGGTGCTTTCGCGGCTGGTCAAGCCCAAGAAGGTTCATAGCTATGAGGCGCTGTTCGGCGCTTCGGCGACGATCCTCTCGGCAAAGGTCGGCGACCTTGATCTCTATGTTCTCGACTGCCCGGCCTTCTTCACGCGGGAGGGTGGCCCCTATGCCGACTGGCGCGGCAACGAATGGAACGACAATTGGCGGCGCTTCGCGGCGATGTCCTGCGTCGGAGCCGACATAGCATCCGGCGCGCTCAAGACATGGCGGCCCGACCTCGTCCATGCCCATGACTGGCAGGCGGCGATGACACCAGCCTATATGCGCTTCGGCATGGCGGCCACCATCCCCAAGGTCGTGACGATCCACAACCTCGCCTTTCAGGGGCGCTATGGGCAGGACATCTTTCCGCAACTCGGCCTCCCACCGGAGGCTTGGGGCGTTGACGGCGTCGAATATTATGGCGGCACGGGCTTCCTGAAAGCCGGTCTGGTCTCCGCCGACGCGATCACCACCGTCAGCCCCACCTATGCCGAGGAAATCCGCCAGCCGGAAAATGGCATGGGCCTCGATGGTCTCGTCACCGGCCGCGCAGACAGGCTGCACGGCATCCTGAACGGTATAGACGCAGCGCTCTGGGACCCGACGACCGACCCTGACCTCGCGCGGCCCTTTTCCCATCGCTCCCTTGCCGCGCGCAAGGCGAACCGCCGCGCAGTGGAAAAGCGGTTCGGGCTGAAGCGCGACGGCGCGCCGCTGTTTGTCGTGGTCAGCCGCCTGACCTGGCAGAAGGGCATGGATATGCTCGCCGACGCTGTCGACCATCTCGTCGGCCTGGGCGGGAAGCTCGCGGTGCTGGGTTCTGGCGATCATCCGCTGGAGGGCGCATTCCTCGCCGCCGCAGACCGGCATAAGGGACGCGTCGGCGTCCAGATCAGCTATGACGAGACGCTGGCCCATCTGATGCAGGCGGGCGGTGACGCTATCCTTATTCCTTCACGCTTCGAACCCTGCGGCCTGACACAGCTTTACGGGCTGCGCTATGGCTGCGTGCCGGTGGTGGCGCGGGTTGGGGGCCTTGCCGATACGGTGATCGATGCCAATGAAGCGGCGATTGCATCGGGCGCGGCGACGGGCGTCCAGTTCGGTCCGCCCAATCCCCATCAACTGCGCCGCGCTATCACCCGGACGGTTGAGCTTCACGCCAATCAGCCGGTGTGGACGGCGATGCAGCGCACAGGCATGCGCGCCGACTTCTCTTGGGACCGCAGCGCCGCACGATACGCCGCGCTCTACCGGTCGCTCGCCGCATGAGTTCCGACGACCTGCCGCCCATGGGGCCACAGGTCGAAAAGGGCGGCACCCGCTTCACCGTCTGGTCCGCCGCCGATGCGCTTTCCCTCTGCCTGTTCGAGGGCGACAGGGAAGAGCAATTGCCGATGGAGGGGGACGGGCAGGGGCTGTTCACCCGTTTCGTCGCTGGCGTCGGCCCCGGCGCGCTCTATGGCTTGCGCGCCGAAGGCCCGTATGACCCCGCCAATGGCCTCTGGTTCGATCCCTCGAAGCTGCTGCTCGATCCCTATGCCACCGCGATAGACCGCCCTTTCGCATACGACCCGCGCTTTGCGGAGTTCGGTCAGGACACCGCCGCGCTCATGCCGAAGGGCGTCATTAAGCGGGCGCTGCCCTCCCGCCCGCAACAGTCGCCCAGATTTTCGCCCGGCGGCCTGATCTATGAACTTCAGGTGCGCGCCTTCAGCATGCTGCATCCGGCCGTTCCACCCAAAAAGCGCGGGACGATCGCCGCGCTCGCGCATCATGCGGTTATCGATCATCTCAAGAAATTGCGTGTCAGCGCCGTCGAGTTGATGCCCATCAACGCCTGGATCGACGAACGGCATCTCTGCCCGCTCGGCCTCACCAATGCCTGGGGTTATAATCCGGTCAGCTATTTCGCGCTCGACCCGCGCCTCGCTCCCGGCGGATTGGCGGAGTTGCGGGCGACGGTGGATGCGCTGCACGATGCCGGCATCGGCGTCATCATGGACGTCGTCTATAATCATGACGGGGAAAGCGATGCGCAGGGGCCGACCCTGTCGCTGCGCGGCCTGGATGCGCGCCGCTATTTCCGGCACGACGCGAACGGCGCGCTGATCAACGATACCGGCACCGGCAACAGCGTGGATTGCAACAATCCGGTCGCCCGCCGCCTGATTCTCGATTCGTTGCGGCACTTTGTGCGCCACGCCAGAATAGATGGCTTCCGCTTCGATCTCGCTCCCGCACTCGGCCGACTGCCAGACGGATTTTCTCCCACAGCGCCTTTGTTGTTGGAGATGGCGGCCGACCCACTGCTTGCCGACTGCATCATGATCGCAGAACCCTGGGATATCGGTCCGGGGGGCTATCAGGTCGGCAACTTCGCCGAGAACTTCCTGGAATGGAACGACCGATACCGTGACGACCTGCGCAGTTTCTGGCGTGGGGACCCGTACAGGCTGGGCGCTCTGGCCACGCGCCTCGCGGGATCGTCGGATATTTTCGGGAAGGGCGCTCACACCCGCTCCGTCAATTTCCTCGCCGCCCATGATGGCTTCAGCCTGGCCGATGTCACCGCCTATGAAGAGCGCCACAACGAGGCCAATGGCGAGAATAACCGTGACGGCCATGGCGAGAATCTTAGCTGGAATAACGCCGTCGAAGGCATGACTGAGGATGCTGATATCCTCACCGCCCGCCAGCGCGACATAAAAGCGCTGCTCTCCACCCTTTTTGCGTCACGCGGCGCGATCATGCTGACGGCGGGTGATGAATTCGGCCGCACGCAGCAGGGCAACAACAATGCCTATGCGCAGGACAATACGATCACCTGGCTCGACTGGAAGGGGCGGGATCAGGACGTGGAGGCGCACAGCTTCGCGCTCGCCGCTCTGCGCGCCGATGCCCCGGCGCTTACGGCAACGGCGCTCCTGTCGCCCGACGATGTCACATGGCTACGTCCCGATGGTGGTGAGATGACCGAGGGCGACTGGAACAACCCAGATGGCGCCGCGCTCGTCATGCGTTATCGCGACGGGCCGGCGATCTGCATCAACAGGGGCCACACGCCGATACGGGTCACGATTGAGGGAATCGATCCCTTTGATCTGGATGCCCGCACCGTGGCCATTCGTTAGGATCGTTGTCGCAATAGTTTCTCTCCACCTCCGTTCGTTTCGAGCGCAGTCGAGAAACCACAGCGCGAGGCTTCTCGACTACGCTCGAAGCGAACGGAGGTAGGGAGGCAAGCTGGCTGGTCTTACTGGCTATCCGGCATCAGCACCGCGCGGATCACGGATGTCAGTTCGTGATGCCGGAAAGGCTTGTGCAGCATGGCGATCCGCTCGCCGAGCACGATGCGCAGCGCCTGGGTGTCGGCATAGCCGCTGGCGATAATGATCGGCAGGTCGGGCTGGATCAGGCTGATCCGCGCCGCAGTCTCCGCGCCCGTCATCCCCGGCATGGCGAAATCCAGGATCACCACGTCCGGCTCGATGTCCTGCAACGCCTCCAGCGCCTGCGCACCGCTCGCGGCCTCGGTGACCTGCGCACCCAGCGAATTGAGGACATCCAGCAGCGTCGTGCGCACCTCGTCATCGTCATCGACCAGCAAGGCATGCACGCCGTCCAGTCGTTCGGTCTGCTCCTCGACCATATGACCCGTCCTTATCGGACCATCCACCGAATCCGCCACATCGGCGCGGCGCAGGCGGATCGTCACCGTCGTGCCCTTGCCCGGCTCGGATTCGAGTATCGCGGTGCCGCCCGACTGGCGGGCGATTCCAAAGACCATGGACAGGCCAAGGCCCGTACCCCGTCCCAGATCCTTCGTCGTGAAGAACGGTTCGAAGGCCCGGTCGCGTACCTCGGGCGGCATGCCCGTGCCGGTGTCACTGACGATCACGTCGATATACTGGCCGGGGGGAAGGTCGCCATCCTCCGCCATGATCAAAACCGGCTTGGTGATGATGCGCAATATGCCGCCGCTCGGCATGGCGTCCCGCGCGTTGATCGCCAGGTTCAGTACGGAAAGCTCAAGCTGCGTGGGGTCGGCGATGACATGCCAATATCCCGCGCCCAGATCGGGCTCCAACGTCACCTGCGGCCCGAGCGTCCGATGAAGCATGTCGATCGTGTCAGTCATCGTCGGGCGAAGAGCTATTGGCTTTAACTCCAGCGCCTGTGTACGGGAAAAGGCCAGCAGCTGCGCCGTTAGCTTCTTGCCGCGATCAAGCGCGGAGGAGGCATTAACCGCCCAGCGCGCCACGCGGGGATTATCCTGCGTGTGATTCAGGATCAGCTCCATATTGCCCGATACCGTCTGGAGCAGATTGTTGAAGTCATGCGCGATGCCGCCTGTGAGTTGCCCGACGGCCTCGATCTTCTGCGCCTGAAAAAGGGCCGCTTCCGCCTTCTGCCGCTCGGCTGCTTCATGCTTCAGGGCTGCGAGCGCGCTGTCGCGTTCGGCGATGCGCGCGCCCAGTTCCTGATTGGCAAGGGACAGTTCGCCCGGCGACGGCATCGCCAGCGCCTTGGGAAGCAGCGGCCACAGCAAGATGGCGGTGAAGACAGATGCGATGGCCGTCACGACCTTGATCAGCGCTTCGATGCCATAATCGCCGTGCCACAGGTTCCAGATGCTCATCACATGCGTCGCGCCGCATGCCGTGATGAACAGCGCGAACAGCCAGAACACGCCGCCAAAGGCCATGTCCTTGCGCCGCCGGACAAAATGGATGAGCGCAAGGGGAATGGAAAAATAGGCAAGCGCGATCAGCGCATCGGAAATCACATGGGTCCAGACCAGTTGCGGCCACCACAACAGGCAATATCCATGTGGCGGCAAAGCCTGCAGGAATCCGTCGAAAAAGCCGCTCATATGTATTCCTTGTCGCAGCCGCGCATGATCTCCGTGGCGACGGGTGATCCCTAATCGCAAAATATCAACGGACTAGAAGAGATCGCGCCGTTTTGACTAAGGACGGCGCAAAGGGCGAATGGTTAATATCGCCCTAGCCTCAACTCGTCAGCCCCCCGCCTGTCGCAGATTATACGACTTTCGTCGACAGACATGTCGTTGAACGACATTGGCTGTCGGCTGTCGAGGAGGACTGCGCAGCTTTTGCCGACAATAATATGCTTTGTTCATCAGCACGACAGGTCCCCGATGCCACATTGCCGTTGCTGACCATAGGCCCCGAACATGCCCCCTCGTTCGTGGCTCCATAGCATCAGATCCTGAAGTGCCCGACAGCATGTGCAGGATGCGCCCCCGGTCTTCCCTTGCACCGGGGGCGCTTTTCTTTTTTATCCTGGTTTCTCCCGTCAGCGTGAATTGACGTTACGGCATCGCGGCTTTTGCGATCACATTGCCGCTGGTCGTTCCGACTTTGCCGTTCGTCGATGTCGTTCGCCCTCCGTAGATGGGGGAGGGCGCTGGTCGATGCGGGCATGCGGGGCAGAGGCCATGATCCTAAACAGGCTGGGCAGGACGGATCGACATCCCCCGACGATCCGCCCGCCCTGGCCAGCCAAGGCGCGCCGGGAGGAGCAAAGCAAATCATAGTTCAAGAGGAGACCTGTCATGTTCGCCCCCAAGATCACTACCCCGTTCACCGCCACTCTGGCTGCGGCACTCTGCTTCGCAGCCGCCACCCCTGCCTTCGCGGCCAGCACCGAAAATGGTGCGCGCCAGAAGGCAGTGCATTATTCCGATCTCGACCTGACCACGCAGCAAGGGCAGCAGACCCTGCAACGCCGGATCAGCCATGCGGCAACCAGCGTTTGTGCAACGCGTGACCTCAACCAGTATATGACCTGCCGCTCGGCTGCGCTGCGCAGCGCGAAAGAGCCGGTCGGAACGGCTATCGCAAAGGCCGAGAATAATGCGCGCTATGCGGACGCCGGAACCCGGGTCGTCGTCGGCAACTGACGATGAAGAACCCACGCTGAGGGCCCCCGTCGCGATCCGCCGGGGGCCTTTTGCGTATCTGCGCTACCGGCCCGTCAATGCTTTCACATTGGCAAGATAAGTCCTGCCGATGCGGATATCCTCGCCCTTTTCCAGGCATGCGAACCATACGCCGCTGCCGTCATGCCGCAGCCGCTGGATATGGTCGCGCCGCACGATGTGCGATCGGTGCAGGCGAATGAACTCCATCGGGTCCAGCCGCTGTTCCAATGAACTGATCGTCTGGTGCAGCAGATAGCTGTGCCCCGCCACATGCAGGCGCATATAGTCGCGCTCGGCCTCGATCCTGTCGATCTGGTCGGTGCCGATGCGGATCAGCTCCGACCGGTGCGGCACCCAGAATTCGTCGGCCCATTCCGATTGCGGTGCGGCAACCTCCGTCGTCATGCTTTCGGCGCGGCCGTGCAGTGCTTGTTCCACCCGGTCGATCGCGCGCGTCAGCCGGTCATGCGCCACGGGTTTCAGCAGATAGTCGACCGCCGCCAGATCGAACGCCTCGACCGCGAAGCCTTCAAAGGCCGTCACGAAAATTACGGCAGGACGGATGCCCATGCGTCCCACCGCCCGCGCAACGCCGATGCCGTCCAGCAGTGGCATGGCGATGTCCAGCAGCAGAAGCTCCGGCTCCAGTCCCTCGACCAGTCGCAGGGCCGCTTCCCCGTCCGTCGCGGTGCCAACCAGCGATATGCGCGGCTCACGCGCGCACAGCATTTGCAGCCGCTCGATGGCCAACGGCTCGTCATCGACGATCATCGTGCGGATCGTCGTCATCGGCTCAGCATCCCCGCCTGATGATGGGCAGGGACAATTCGACCTGAAAACCGCCGTCCTCCATGGGACCGGCGACCAGGCGGCCCTGATCGCCGAAACGCGCGGCCAGGCGCTCGCGGACATTGACCAGGCCGATGCCGTTGCCCTCATAGGCGCTGGTGTCCGGCAGGCTGTCGCCGTCATCGGTGATGCTCACATGCAGCAACCCCTCTTCCTCCCAGGCGCGGATTTCGATCGTGACCGGCCGCGTCGTCCGGGATACGCCGTATTTGATGGCGTTTTCAATCACCGGCTGCAGGATCAGGCCAGGGACGCAGCAACTCATCATGCGATCGGGTATGAAGATGTCGGTGCGCAGGCGGTCTGGAAAGCGTACCGCCTCGATATCCAGATACAGCTTTTGGAGATGCACCTCCTCCGACAGGGGGACATCCTCCAAAGGATCGCCGGTCAGGCTGGTGCGGTAGAAGTTGGAGAGGGACATGATCATCTGCTCCGCCTCCTCACGCCGGTCCTTCATCACCAGGCTGGACAGCGAATTGAGCGTGTTGAACAGGAAATGCGGATTGACCTGATAGCGTAGCGATCGCAGCTCGGCCTGCTGCGCTGCCTGTTCAAGCCGGGCGGCGTGGCGTTCGACCCGGCTGACTTCCGTCGCATAGGTTACGGCCAGATAGATCGCCGCCCAGGCCGCGAGGAAGAAATAGCGGCCCATCGTGTCTTCCGCGATTTCCTGGAAGACATAATTGCCTTTGGCCTTCGCATAATGCTCCGCAGCGGGGACGAACCCATCCGGCTCATAGACATTGAAGACGTAGTAATTGGCCGCCGCAATGGCGATCGCACAGGGTATCGCGACCACAAAGGCGATGGCGATCCGCCGGGAAAAGGTGCTGCCGTCGAAGCGGCGGATGATCAGATAAAGCACCCACGTCAGGATGATGCCCAATATCGTCACGATGCCCCGGCGCAACGCCATCTCGCCCTGGGATTCAAATCCCATGACGGAGGCGCGCAGGGTGACGATAACGGCATAGAACAGCCAGAAGCCGAGAATGGAATAGAGGGCGACGGTTGGGGATACGCCGCGTTCGCCCTCGTCATGGGGGATCGTCATGGCTCGTTGATAAACGGGACAGCAGGAATTGTCGCCCCCGCCGGTCGAAAATGCGCCGATGTTGGTCGATCCGCGTGGTTAACGGCATCCTGGTCAGACAGAGCCGGAACAGCGCTCCTGCTCCACCGTTGATACCGGTGAATCAAAGGAGACGGATAATGGAAACGCAAAAACATCCCCGTGACGACGAGAAAGCCAAGGCGAGCGACGATCAGGATCATGCGCTTTCCCAGGAGGAAACCCTTGAGGAGGCGCTGAACGATTCCATGGATGCATCCGACCCGCCGGCCGCCACCCAGCCGGGCGATCATGGCAATCCCGTGCCGTCGTCCGGATTTTCCGAGGACGACTTGGAAGAGAAGGACAAAGAAGCCCTCAAGAAGCATTGAGGACATGAGTCCCGGATTGAGACAAATTTGTCGCGGCCCAATTATGCATGTTGCGCCGCACAAATTTTTTTATTGCCTAGGCCGTTGAAATTTGGTCCGATGTGAATGTCGGGCGAACATGTGCTTAAGCTTTCGCTAACCAAGCGGGGCGCATGATCGGTTGTCTGGACTTACAGTCGGGAGGGCAATTGGATGGGTATCGGTGCGAAACCAGCGGATGGAGCGGTCACCCTCGCGGAAATGCGGGAGTTTGCCAGTTTTCCCTCCTCCACGCAGCGGTATATCCGCCGCTCCCTCGATATCGGCCTCCACCGTCGCGACGCCATGAAGCTCTGGTCCCGTGATCTGGTGGAGGAAGCGAGCATCCGGGCGCAGGCGCGGATTTACGGCCGCCTCGACGAAATCAAGACAATGGTGCCCGACGATAGTGGCCTTGAACAGGTCGAACCGTTCATGGCCCCGCTGGTGACTGTCTCGGCCTTCGATCTCGGACAGGACCGCCTCGGCACCTTCTCGGCCTATCGCTTCCTCTACGAACGGCTGATCGGCGCAGGCGCGCGGCCCTGGCTCCCTGGCGCTTTCTGCGCCGCCGCCAGCCTGCCGCACCTCCACCCCGAAAAGCGCCGAGTCCTGCTCCAGTCGATCAGCGAAGCAGCCGCGACAGCCGTCGGCTGGTCGAACCGCGAACCCAGCTTCTATCCCGAATGGGTCGAGAAAGTGGATACGAGCAAGGCGCCGAATTGAGGGAATAGTCCGGTTTCGGCGTCAAACCCGCCTATACCGGAAATACCACACCTCATGCCCCTGCCGCCGGGCCTTCGCTTCATAGCGGGTCTCGGGCCACCCGCCCGGACGCTTGAGGAAATCCTGCGGCTCGTCCGCCAGCCAGTCGAAATCGGTTCGACCGTTCATCACCATCAGCGCCCAGCGCAGATAGACGGGATGATCGGTGCCGAAGCGGAATTCGCCGCCCGGCTTCAGCTTGGCGGCGATCATGTCGACCGGCCCCTTGTTCATCATCCGCCGCTTGGCGTGGCGCAGCTTGGGCCAGGGGTCCGGATGCAGCAGATAGACGAAGCTCAACGCCCCGTCCGGCACGCGGGACAGCACGTCGAGCGCATTGCCCATATGCAGGCGGACATTGGGCAGATGCTGATCGCGGATATGGCTAAGCGCCGTCACGACGCCGTTCAGAAACGGTTCGCAGCCGATAAAGCCATGATCGGGCAGCATGTCGGCGCGATAGGCCATATGCTCGCCGCCGCCGAAACCGATCTCGAAATGCAGGGGGCGGGTCTCGCCGAACAGCCGCTCGGCGGTGATCGGGCCGTCGTCGGGCACCGATATCTGGGGCAGCAGCCTGTCGACCAGGTCCTGCTGTCCGGCGCGCAGCTTATGGCCGGACTGCCGGCCATAGAGGCGATTGAGTGTTGTCGGGTCTTTCACCCGGCGCGGTTAGCGCCACCGGGTGAGAATTCCAAGTGCGTCAGTTTATTTCGGGCACTTGATGAACTTGCCCTTCGCATCCTTGCATGGCGCTTTCTTCACCGGCTTGGCGGGCGGGCACTTGATGAATTTTCCCTTGGCGTCCTTGCATGGCGCGGCCTGAACGGGCGCGGCTGCAAGCATCGCGAGCGACATGGCGCCCAGGACTGCGGTCAGTGACTTTTTCATGAAAGGCCTCTCCTTTGTGAGGGCGGAGGGTGTCGGCGCGGGAGGTCAGGGGTCCGGGCCCGACGCCGACAAGGGCTGTCTACGTCAGCGGGCGACCGGACCCTAATGAACTCTTCGTAATGTTCCGCGATGTAATGTTTACAGCGCCGCCTTCAGCTTGTCGACCAGATCGGTCTTCTCCCACGGGAAGAAGTCGCCGTCGGGCTGGCGGCCGAAATGGCCATAGGCGGCGGTCTTCTGATAGATCGGCTTGTTGAGGCCGAGATGGGTGCGGATGCCCTTGGGCGTCAGGCGGACCAGCGTCGGCAGCACGGCCTCGATCGCCGAGGCCTCGACGGTGCCGGTGCCGTGCGTATCGACATAGAGCGACAACGGTTCGGCCACGCCGATGGCGTAGGACAGCTGGATCGTGCAGCGGCGGGCAAGACCGGCGGCGACGATGTTCTTCGCCAGATAGCGGGTGATATAGGCGGCCGACCGGTCGACCTTGGTCGGGTCCTTGCCGCTGAACGCGCCGCCGCCATGGGGCGATGCGCCGCCGTAGGTGTCGACGATGATCTTGCGGCCGGTCAGGCCCGCATCGCCGTCCGGCCCGCCGATCTCGAACAGGCCGGTCGGGTTGACATAGATGCTCTCGTCGTCGGGCAACCAGCCCTCGGGGAGCACGTCTGCCATCACGCCCTTGACGTAATCGCGCAGCTTCGCGCGGCTCTCGTCATTGTCCATGTCCTTGGCGTGCTGCGTCGACACGACGAGCGCGGTCGCGCGGACCGGCTTCTCGTTGACATATTCCAGCGTGACCTGGCTCTTGGCGTCCGGCTCCAGGAAGTCGACGACCTTGCCATGACGGTCTGCGGCCATGCGCTCCAGGATCTTGTGCGAATAGTAAAGCGTCGCCGGCATCAGGTCGGGCGTCTCGTCGCTGGCATAACCGAACATGATGCCCTGGTCGCCCGCGCCTTCATCCTTGTTGCCGCTCTCGTCGACGCCCTGTGCGATGTGGGCGGACTGGCCGTGCAGGTTGTTCTCGAAGCGGAAAGTCTTCCAGTGAAAGCCGTCCTGCTCGTAACCGATGCGCTTCACCGTCTCGCGAACGGTCGCCTCGATCTCTTCCTGCGCGCCGGGCGCCCAGGCGCCGTTCTCATACACGCCCTTGCAGCGGATTTCGCCGG